>CAZNRZ010000001.1:0-42113 GCA_964575535.1 uncultured Lysobacter sp.
GGGCATCACCATGGCTTGCGCTTTGGCGCTGATTGTCCCGTGAAGCGCCATCAAAGGCGTTTCGTGCGCTGACGCGCCCGAGCGACTTTTCTTTGCTGGCACAAAGAAAAGTAGCCAAAAGAAATGCCTTCCCCGAGGTGGTGCACAGCTCGCGACCGTGCGGGTACGCAGGCGGCGGTCACACTCGGCATCCTTGATGCCCGCCGCAGCGCGGCGGGCGTTCGTCAGCGCGCGAGCCAGTGGCTCGCAAGCAGCGCTTCCTCACTGGGTGACCGCGGCGGCCATCCATGGCCGCCGCCCTCCGGGCCGTGGTTTCAGGTAGCGCACCGCACTTGGCGATTCACTGGAATCAGGCACCCAAGCCGACGGGTTTCGTAGCCCGGGTAAGCGCAGCGCACCCGGCAACCGCGTTATTAATCCCGGGTGCGCTGCGCTTACCCGGGCTACGCGGCTGCGTTGATCCGCACCCAACCCAGCGGGCCACCGGCGTAGCCAATGACGTTCGCGGTCGCACAAGCCAGTGGCTCGGACGCGCGACCACTCACTTCCCGATGGGAGAGCTCAAGGGCCGTCGAAGATTGGAGATGCGGGTTTTGGCTTTGCGGCTTCACGAACCCGCAACCGCCACGACCAACCGTGAGACCCCGAAGGGGCGGCGCACAGGAGGTGCGCCGTTCGCACCCAGTGAGGAAGCGCTGCTTGCGAGCCACCGGCTCGCGCGCTGACGAACGCCCGCCGCGCTGCGGCGGGCCGAAGGATGGCGAGTGTGCGAATCCCGGCGTACTACCAGGATTGCCTGCTGTAGATCCGTCGGGGAAAGGTGCTTTCTTTGGTTACTTTCTTTGCACCAGCAAAGAAAGTGACTCGGGCGCGTCAGCGTACGAAACGCTGTTGATCTTGCTTCCCGCCCGTCAGATGTAGACAGCGAAGCCGTTTCCCGCGCGTTTCGCACGAATAGGGGCGTTCTTCGCCATATCTCATTTCCAACCAGAAACCGAACCCTCACCCCAACCCCTCTCCCGAGGGGAGAGGGGCTTCAACGGACGCGGCCCGATGTCGCGTCGTCCCGTTACGTCACTCCACCCTGTGCGCCACCGGCATTACCGGCGGCATCGGCGCAGGGAGGGAACCCAAAGCACAAAGACCGAAGCAGTCCGACCGGCCCGCCATCGAACCCCTCAGAACAACCCCTGCTGCGGATCCTCCGGCAACGAGTAATCCAACCGCCCATCGACGATCCGCGCCGCGCCCGTATACGGATGCTCCTTCGCTCCACCCGACGACTGCAGGTGCAGCACCGTCCACCCGTCCGCCTTGAAGTCGTCCGAGATCAGGCTTCGATGGCACTGCCACCACAGCGCCTCCGCGCACATCACCGTCGTGCGCTCGCGCGCCGCCACCTCGGCGAGTTGATCTCGCGCCTTCCGGTACTCGCCGGTCTCCATGTAGTCCGCATAACCGCGGAATGCCGGATGCCGCCAAGCGACGTTGCGGGTGTCGGGACGCGCGCGGCGGCGGCCGCCGAGGTCGGGCATGGGCACGTAGCGGATGCCCGCTTCGGGCAGCGCCTCGCGCATCGCTTCCGTACCGTACTGGGGGTGCCGCCGCGAACCGGCGAAGCGCCGCACGTCCACCACCGTCTCGATGCCCGACTCGTTCAGCAGCCGCACGAACGTGTCCCAGGGATGCGTGGAATGCCCGATCGTCCACAGCGTGTGCATGGCGTCCATGCGCCGCATGGTCCCCGAAGGGCGATGAAGCGGCGTTGACGGCGGCGCGCCTAGGCTGGCGCGATCCACGGAGACCCGACATGTCCGAGCCCACCACTGGCCTCGCCCGCCAGGCGCAGATCCTGAAGTTCCTGCTGAAGTACCGCACCGCCGGCGTCTTCAGCGGCCTCGACCAGGACGCGATGCTGCAGGAGGTCGAAGCCGAGACCGAGCGCGCGGAGCCCGGCAAGCCCGAGGAATTCGTGCGCGACCTCGAAGCGCTGGGCCCCACCTTCATCAAGCTGGGACAGGCGCTTTCGACCCGGCCGGACATGGTGCCGGGCGATTACCTCGTCGCGCTGGAGCGCATGCAGGACAACGTCACCGAGCTGCCGTTCGACACGGTGCGCGCGGTGGTCGAGGAAGAACTCGGCGTACGCATCAACAAGATGTTCGATACGTTCGACGAGGCGCCGCTGGGCAGCGCGTCGCTGGCGCAGGTGCACCGCGCGGTGTTGCGCGACGGCCGCGAGGTGGCGGTGAAAGTGCAGCGGCCGGAGGCGCTGGCGAGCGTGCGCACCGATCTGGAGGCGCTGAAGTCGATCGGCAGCAAGGTCGAGCGCGGCACCGACATCGGCCGCCGCCTCAAGTTCGGCGACTGGGTGTCCGAGTTCAGCCGCACGCTGATGGCCGAGCTCGACTACCGCGTGGAAGCCGAGAACCTGCAGCGCTTCGGGGAGCGCCTGCAGCCCTATCCGCAGCTGCTGGTGCCGAGCCCGGTCTGGAGCCTGAGCGGCAAGCGCGTGCTCACGATGGATCTGGTCAAGGGCCGCAAGGTCACCGACATCACCGGGATCGAGCGCACCGAGAAGCCGCTGGCCGACCTCGCCTCCGCGCTGCTGCGCGGCTATCTCGACCAGGCCTTCGTGCACGGCGAGATCCACGCGGACCCGCATCCGGGCAACCTGCTGCTCACTGAGGACGGCCGGCTGGCGATCTTCGACCTCGGAATGATCGCGCACGTGCCGCCCAAGCGCCGCGACCGCCTGCTCAAACTGCTCTTCGCCGCCGTCGACGGCCGCGGCGAGGACGTGGCCAACGAAGGCATCTCGATCAGCACGCGGCTGGAGGATTTCGACGAGGAGCGCTACACGCGCGAGATCGGGCAGCTGGTGTCGGGCTATGCCGCGCGTTCGGGCGGGCGCACGGTATCGGAAGGCCGGCTGGTACTCGACCTCACCCGCGTGGGCACCGCCTGCGGCCTGCGCACGCCACCGGAGCTGAGCCTTCTGGGCAAGACCCTGCTCAACCTGGAAGGCATCTGCGACGCGCTGGATCCGGACATGGACGCCAAGGAAGTCGTGCGCGAGCACCTGCAGACGGTAATGAGCCAGCGGCTGCGGCGCTCGCTCTCCCCGGCGGGCCTTGCGGGCGAACTGATCGAGGTCGAAGGCCTGGTGCGCGAGGCGCCGCGCAAGCTCAACAACCTGCTGACGCTGCTGGCAGACAACCGCCTGCAGGTGCGCATCGACGGACTCGACGATTCGAAGCTGATGGAGAACGTGCAGAAGGTGGCGAACCGCATCACGGTCGGCCTGATCATCGCCGCGCTGCTGGTGTCGTCGGCGCTGATGATGCGCGTGGAAACGGGCACGAGGCTGTTCGGCTATCCGGCCGTGGCGATCGTGCTTTTCCTCGTCGCCGCGGTGCTGGGCCTGTTCGTCGTGGGCAGCGTGCTGCTCAGCGATCGCAAGGCCAAACCGCGGGAGCAGGTGGGGCCGGGCTGAGGGTGGTCCGCAGCCTGTGGGGATCGGGGCGTGTATGCGTCGGCGTGACGGGTCCCTCTCTGCGCCCCGACGGCGGGATGCGGTCCACATGCGTATTTGATCCGACGGCGCGTACTCCGAACGCGGTCGCGCCCGCCACTTAATGGTTCATCGCGGTCGTCGGCAACGAACGCTGCCTCTGATCTCGCCTCGTGTCATCCCGAGCGACGCGACGGATCGCGTGTTGTGCCACATCGTCGATCTGTTACTCCGCGTGGCCGCCCGCTTCGGTCCTGGGCACAAGCTGAATACCGCCGCTATTCACGCGGGCAACCCTGAACATCTGAACCACCGCTGCTTGCACGCGCTTTTCACCGGTCTACTCTACGGACTGGCTTCACGGGGCGACGACGTCCCTGAAGCGTCCGCAATCACCGGGGACCAGCTCGATGCGCATTTCCGTTCTCGCGGCCACCGCCGCGGCATGCCTTCTGCCTGCCATCACCATTGCCGAGCCGAACGCGCCTGCGCGCCCGGCCACGCCGCTGCCGACCTCGACGGTGCCTGCGGTGAATCCGGTCGCCGACCGCGCCCAGCGCCTCGCCGCGCTGGCGCCGGGCGCGAGCGTCGAAGTGGTGCGCCTTGCACTGGCCGCGCGCGAGTGCGCCATCGGTAGCGGCGACGCGACCGGCCAAGGCCAGCGCCTCGCCGTCATCGACTACTCCAAGCCCTCCACCGCCACGCGCATGTGGGTGTTCGACCTGCGGAACGACCGGCTGCTCTATGCCGAGCACGTGGCCCACGGCCAGGGCAGCGGCGCCAACTTCGCGACCGCCTTCTCCAACCGCGAGGGCAGCCACCAGACCAGCCTCGGCCTGTTCCGCACCGCCGAGACCTACCACGGCGGCAATGGCTACTCGCTGCGCATGGACGGGCTGGATCCGGGCTTCAACGACGCCGCCCGCCAGCGCGCGATCGTCATGCACGGCGCGCCCTACGTGAATCCGGCCGCGGCGCAGCAGAACGGCCGCCTCGGCCGCAGCCACGGCTGCCCGGCGGTGCGTTCGCAGGTGGCACGCGAGATCATCGACACGCTCAAGGGCGGGCAGTTCGTGTTCTCGTACTACCCCGATCCCGCCTTCCTGCGCAGCTCGCGCATGCTGGCCTGCAACGCCGGCGGCGGCGGACTGCGTACCGCGGCGCGCTGACGACGAGGCGCCCCGCTACCGCGGGCGCATGCACGGGGCATTGAAGCGGGCGGCCACACACTGGCCGCCCGTTTTCCGTTCAGGCCACCGATGTCGCACGCCTCCACGCCGAAGCCGCCCGCCCACGTCCGCCGTTACCTGCAGTCGGCCGTCATCCACGCCGATGACCACATCGACGCCGCGCGCCAGCGCTTCCGCCGCGTGTTCCGCAGCAACCGTCCGCGCCACATTGCCGCCTACCGCGGCTGGGGCGACGCCAGCGGCGTGCAGATGATCGGCCGCGTGCTGGCCGACCGGCCGGAGGGCGGCCCGTCCGAGGCCGCGGGCTGGTGGGACAACCTGCTCGACACCTACCGCCGCTTCGAAACCGACGAAGTGCCCGGCCAGGCGGTGAAGGTGCAGTTCGGCGCGGGCGTGGTGGAGGCGGTGACCGACCACGAGGGCTACTACCAGGCCGCGCTGCCCGGCATGGCCTGCGACGCGCTCTGGGCCAACGCCTCCGCCAGCCTGCCCGACGGTGGCCTGCTGACCCCGCAGCCGGTGCTGATGGTGCATCCCGGCGCGCGCATCGGCGTCATCTCCGACATCGACGACACCATCCTCGAAAGCGGCATCACCAACTGGAAGACCGCCGCGCAGCTCACCTTCCTGCACAACGCGCGCACGCGGAAGCCGCTCAAGGGCGTGGCCACGCTCTACCAGGCGCTGCAGGACGGCGCCGACGGCGCGGGCCACACGCCGATCTTCTACGTCTCCAGCTCGCCGTGGAACCTCTACGACCTGCTGGAGGATTTCATGGAGCTCAACGCGATCCCGCCCGGTCCCGTATTCCTGCGGGACCTCGGCACCGATACCGGCAAGTTCATCAAGACGCAGGGCCATGGCCACAAGCTCGAGCGCGCGCGCGAGCTGATCCAGCGCTTCCCCACCCTGCGCTGGGTGCTGCTGGGCGATTCCGGCCAGGCCGACGCCGAGCTCTACACCCACGCCGCCGAGGAATTCGGCGACCGCATCGCCGCGATCTACATCCGCGACGTCGATCCGTCGCTCGATTCGGATTACGACCGGTCCGTCGGCGCGCATTTCGAGCGGGTGTCCAGCAGCGGCGTGCCGATGCTGCTGGCGAAGGACAGTCGCGCCATCGCCGAGCACGCGGCCGGCATCGGGCTGATCGATGCGTCGTGGCTGGAGGCCATCGCCCGCGAGGTCGAGCGGGACGACGAGCGCCCCACGCTGGGCGAGGCAGCCGCGGACGCTGCGGTCGAAGGCGAAAAGGGCGCTGCGCAGCCGGGCATCAAGGACGCCGGCGCCGCGGCCGCGGGCGAGCCGCCGGAGGCGGTCGAGTAGAATCCGCGTCCCGCTTCAGCCTGTACCGCGATGTCCTCGCCTTTCGGCACCGAGACCGTGCTCGACGTCCGCCACTGGACGGACGCCTACTTCAGCTTCACCACCACCCGCGACGACGGCTTCCGGTTCGACAACGGGCAGTTCGTGATGATCGGGCTGCCGGTCGAGCAGCCCGACGGCACGCAGCGGCCGCTGATGCGTGCGTACTCGATCGCCAGCGCGAACTGGGAAGAGCAGCTCGAGTTCTTCAGCATCAAGGTGCCCGACGGCCCGCTGACCTCGCGCCTGCAGCACATCCGGCCCGGCGACACCGTGCTCATCGGCCGCAAGCCTACCGGGACGCTGCTGATCTCCGACCTGCACCCCGGCCGCAACCTCTACCTGCTGGGCACCGGCACCGGCTTCGCGCCGTGGCTGTCGATCATCAAGGATCCGGAAACCTACGAGCGCTTCGAGCGCGTGGTGCTCTGCCACGGAGTGCGCTCGGCGGCCGACCTCGCCTACCGCGACTACATCGTCAACGAGCTGCCCCGCCACGAGTTCCTGGGCGAGCAGATCACGAAGCAGCTGCTGTACTACCCTGCCGTGTCGCGCGAAGGCTTCGACTTCGACGGCCACGACCATCGCGGCCGCCTGACCGAGCTGATGGACAGCGGCCGGATGATGGAGCGGCTTGGCATCGAAGCGCTCGACGCCGCGCAGGACCGCGCCATGATCTGTGGCAGCCCGCAGATGCTCGCCGACTTCCGCGCCCTGCTCGACGCGCGCGGCTTCACCGCGGCCCCTCGCATCGGCGTAGCCGGGCAGTACGTATTCGAGCGCGCGTTCGTCGAGAAGTGAGATGCGCGGCGTCGGCCGCGAACCGCACCGTCAACAGCACTACGCGTTCCTGACTCCCGCGGCGGAAGCCCGCGGACACCGCGGACGGCACGAGCGTCCGCCGTCGAACAGCTAGGCGACGACGCGCTCGGATCGCAGCGCGCCCCGGTAGGTCCGGCTGCACGGCACCGACGCGCCATCGCGCATCGCGATGCGCGCATCGCCGGTGTCGAGTGGCTCGATCTCGACCACGCAGTCCAGGTTGACGATGTAGCTGCGATGCACGCGCAGGAAGCGTGCCGGATCGAGCTGCGACTCGATCGCCGCCATGGTGGTGCGCAGCGGATAGTCGCGCCCGCGCACGCGCAGGTTCACGTAGTTGCCGGCGGCCTGCAGCCACTCCACGTCCGCGGCCGCCACGAGGAACTCCTTGCCGAGCTTGCGCACGAGGAAGCGCTCGGGCCGTTCGGGGATCTCCGGAGCGGTCGTGCCTTCGGGCGGCGCGAGCACGGTGGCCTCGCCCTGCAGCCGGCGCAGCAGCAGCCGGTACAGCTCGATCGTGATGACCAGCCCGGCGAACTGCCTGACGTCCTTCAGGTATTCGTAGACGAAGGTCATCGCCCAGGGATCAGGCTGGTAGGCGTCGCCCTGCGTCGCGTAGATCGCCTTGCGCAGCGCGATCATCCCCGCCACGTGCGCCACGGACCACAGCACGCTCCCCAGCAGCAGCCATGGCAGGTTGCGGCGCCAGGTGTCGAAATGCAGCGGAAAGCGCCGGGTGAAGACGAGCACCGCCGGCACCAGCGCCAGCGCGACCAGATGGCTGGTCGACTCCCATACCGCGGGCTCCCACGCCGCGAAGTCCAGGCCGCTGCGACGCACGTCCATCAGCACGGTGACGCTGTTGGCCACCGCGCCGATCAGGTAGCTGGCGATCCAGAAACCCCATTCGACGGAGCGTCGCCATGGGCGGTAGCGCTCCCAGAGCGTGTCGGCGGAGGCGGCGCCCGCGGGCGCCGGTGGGGTCGTCGGATCCATCGCCGCATTCTCGCGCAGCCCGGTGCGCAGGGCGCCCCGGCTCGTCCCCGCGGCCCGCGGCTCGTCCCCGCGGATGGGCGATCAGTCACTTGCCGCTGTCCAGCGACGGGCCGCGCCATCGAGCCTTACGCCACCGCCTCCCCGAAGCCGCCCGCATGAGCACCCGCCGCCACGACATCGACGCGCTGCGCGCGCTCGCCTTCGCCCTGCTGATCCTCTACCACTGGGGCATGCTCTACGTCGCCGGCGAGGACTGGGGCTGGCACATCAAGAGCAGCCACCTCGCCGAATGGCTGCAGGTGCCGATGCTGTTCGTGAACCGCTGGCGGATGATCCTGGTGTTCGTGGTCTCCGGCCTGTCGGTGCACTTCCTGCTCCAGCGAACCTCGACCGGGCGGTTCGTGGCCGCGCGCACCGGCCGGCTGTTCCTGCCGCTGGTGGTCGGCATGCTGGTCGTCGTGCCGATCCAGCCCTACGTGCAGGGCGTGGCGAACGGCGCGGTGGCGCCCGGCCTGCTCGACTTCCTGCCCCGCTACTTCTCGGGCCGGCGCTGGCCGGCGGGCGCGTTCGACGGCTGGGAGCACGGCTACACCTGGAACCACCTCTGGTACCTGGCCTACCTGTGGGTCTACACGCTGGCCTTCGCCTTGCTGCTGCCCCTGCTGCGCAGCGGGGCCGGGCTGCGGCTGCGCGACGCCTTCCTCCGCCTTCGCGGAGCCCGTCTCCTGCTGCTGCCGGCGCTGCCGTTCGTAGTGGCGACCCTCGGCCTCCAGCCGCATTTCGAGGACACGGGCGATCTCGTCAACGACTGGTACCGGCACGCGATCTACTTCACCGCCTTCCTCTATGGCTGGTGGCTCGGCACCGACGCGGGCCTCTGGATCGAGCTGGCGCGCCTTCGCACACGCTCGCTCACCGCGGCGCTCGCGGTCTTCGCGGTCTACTTCACGCTCGTCGAGACAACGCCGGACGAAGCCGGCGCCGCCATGCAGGCGACGATCTGGACCCTCCGCAACGTCTACATCTGGCTGGCGCTGTGCGCGATCCTCGGCTGGGCGCATGCGCTGCTCGATCGCCCGTGGCCCTGGCTGGGCTGGGCGAACGAGGCGGTGTTCCCCTGGTACGTGCTGCACCAGAGCCTGACGGTCGCGATCGCCTACTGGCTGGTTCCGCTGGAATGGCCGGCGGCCGTGGAGGCGGCTGCGGTGCTCGCGGGAACCGTCGCGGGCTGCTGGATCGGCTTCGCGATCATCCGCCGGGTCGGCTGGCTGCGTCCTCTGTTCGGCCTCAAGCGCCGGGCCGTGCCCGACACGCGCAGCCCGGCGATCCCCGCATCGGCTACCGCATGAGCCGCCCGGTCGCGCCGGGCGGCGTGCATGCGTCAGTGGTGGTGGCGACGCAGCGGGATCCCGGTGACGAACGGCCGGATCCCCAGCGCCTCGTGCAGCTGCGCGGGGACGTAGGCGCGGTCGCCCTTGATGACCAGGGCTGCATTGCGGAGCTTCGTGATGTCCTGGGTGGGATCGCCGTCGACGAGCACGAGGTCGGCGAGCAGGCCCGGCGCGATGCGGCCGCGGTCGGCAGCGCGCGCATGCGTCGCCGCGGTGTGCGTGGCCACCTGCAGCGCCTGCGCGGGCGTGAGTCCGGCCTGCACGTAGAGCTCGAGCTCTCGATGCAGGGTGAAGCCGGGCATTTCGTCGGTGCCCGCCAGCAGCGGCACGCCGGCGCGGTACATGCGCCCGACGAACTCCACCATCTTCGCGAACGACCTGTCGTAGCGCGCCGCCGTGGCGTCGTCGGGAATGTCCATTTCGGCGGCGAGCCGGCTGCGCGTCACGTCGGGCGGCAGGTGATCCGCCACGCCCGCGACGATCGGCGACATCTCGCCATCGCGCTGGTGGATGAACTCGAACGTGGCCAGCGTGGGATCGATGGCGATCTTCCGCGAGGCCAGCAGTGCGATGAAGTCCTGCACCTCGCGGCTGTCGAGGTCCAGGTCGGCGGTGCGCTTGGCGGGCAGGTAGAAGCGCTCGAGCGTGCGCGTGTCGGTGGTGTCGGTGACGAAGAAGTTCAGCAGCAGCTGGTTGACGTGGTTGATCTCGTCGTAGCCCTGCTCGGCCACGTCGCGCGCGCGCATGAAGGCCGGCACGTGGCCGCTGACGCGCAGGCCCTTCGAATGCGCGTACGCCGCGGTGTCGCGCAGGATCGCCTTGGGGAACGAGTTGTAGATCTTGACCTGCGGATAGCCGTTGGACGCGTACCAGTCGACCGCCTTCTTCGCGCCATCGAGATCCTTGATGACGAAGCCGTTGCGCGCCGACATCGGGCTCTCGCCCTCGATGAAGCCGGCCGGCACCACGCGCGGGCTCATCAGCGTGCCGGCCTTCTCCTGCGCCATGAGCTGCTGCAGCGTGGCGTTGTCGTTGCCCATGTCGCGCACGGTGGTGACACCCGCGGCGAGATTGAGGCCGCCGTCCCAGCGGCCGACGTGGCCGTGCATGTCGAACAGGCCGGGGATCAGCACGCGGCCGTTGCCGTCGATGCTGCGGTCGGCCCTGGGTGCGTTCGCCGACGTGGGCGCGACCGAGACGATCTTGCCGTCGCGGATCAGCACGTCGCTGGCCGCGTCGAGCCGCGCGTTGGCGCTGTCGAACACGAGCACGTTGCGGATCAGGGTGCTGCCCGGCAGCGGCTTGCCCAGGCGCTGCTGCATGGCGACGAGCAACTCGCCTTCGGCCGCCTTCTGGCGTGTTTCCAACGCGCCCGCGTTCGCCTCCCAGCCCTCTTCCATCAGCTGCAGGTAGCCGGGATAGATGAAGGCGAACAGGCGCGGCGTGGCGTCGGTGGTGAACCAGCCGAAGCCGGGCGTCAGGCCCTGCCCCGTAACCGCCAGCAGGCGCACTTCGCGCTGCCGGCCCGTGGCGTCGCGCACGGTTTCGCGCGCCAGCTCCGTCGTCGACAGCACGCCGCCCGGCGCGAGCGGCAGCTTGCCGTCGGCGCGCTTGGCGAGCGCCGCCACCGCCACGCTGATCGTTTCGGGCGTGCCGCCCAGCGGTGAATACAGCGCCGTGCCGCTGACGTCGCGCTCGCCGCTGTCGGCGGTGGTTTTCCAGCGGATGCGGTCGCCCTCGCGGCTGAAAGTCTCGTCCACCTTCGCGCCGAACGTGGACGTACCGGCGACGCGGTAGCTCGCGTACGTGCCGTCCGGCGCGAGGCGGAATTCCTCCTTCAGCTCGGGGCCGCGGCCGTTGTCCTTGAAGACGAACTCCGTGCGCACGACGCCGTCGTCGCCATGGGTGACCACGTGGTGGCCGGCCTTCTTGCCGCCGTCGACCAGCGCGACGTAGCGCAGCGTTTCCGCACTCCAGGACGGGCCGGCGAACAGGGCCAGCGCGATGCCGGCGGCGAGCAGCTTCATGGGGGAATTCCGTGCGGGCGGGATCGCCGGTGGACAGCCTAACGCCGCTCCGGGCCCGTACGCATCGCGCGCCGCCGCAAACGCACATGCCGCCCGGGTGGGCGGCATGCATGACCAGCCTGCAGTTGGAACTCAGTGACGCTGCGAGACCTTCTCCACCAACTCGGCCGTGCGGTGGTCGCGGCCGCTCAGGGCCACGTCGGCCTGCGCCACGATGCCGCAGAGGCGGCCTTCGTTGTCCACCACCAGCATGCGGCGCACCTGGTCGCCCTCCATGCGGTCGGTAGCCTCGGACAGGCTCGCGTCTATGCCGACCGTGGTCGCCGGCGAGCTCATGCAGTCCTGCGCGGTGCACTGCGAGACGTCACGGCCCTCGGCCACCACGCGCAGCGCGATGTCGCGGTCGGTGACGGTGCCCACGGGCTTGCCCGAGGCATCGACCACCGGCACCAGGCCGCAGTCGTTGTCCCGCATTAGGCGCGCGACGTCGACGATCGGGGTCGAGGCCTGGCAGGTGGCGGGGTCGGCGGTCATGACGCTGCGAACGTCCATGGGAACTCCTTCCAGAGGTGCGGGGGAAGCGCCGACCGTGCACGTGCGCCGGTTGCGCAGGCGTGAAGCGGGCCGCCCGCGTTAAGACCGCCTATGCCTTTCGTCATGGGCCCGTAAAGCACGGCTGGTTTAGGCTCGCGTATTCACCCCGTCGAGGTTCCCCAATGAAGCATCCTCTCGCCCTCGCGCTGGCCGTGGCCCTCTCCACGACCGCCCTGCCGGTGCTCGCCCAGTCCTCCAAGGCCCAGCCCACCGTGAACGCGACCGCGAATCCCTTCTTCGCCGAAAGCACGCTGCCGTTGCAGTACCCGGACTTCGGCGCGATCAAGGACACCGACTTCGGCCCCGCCTTCGACCGCGGCATGGCCGAGCAGCTGAAGGAAATGCAGGCCATCGCCAACAACCCGGCGAAGCCCACGTTCGAAAACACCATCGTGCCGATGGAGAAGTCCGGCCGCGTGCTCTCGCGCGCCGCCGCCGTGTTCTTCAACCTCGTCGGCGCCGACACCAACCCCGCGCGCGAGAAGATCCAGGCCGAGTACGCGCCGAAGTTCTCCGCGCACAGCGATGCGATCAACCTCGATCCCAAGCTGTTCGCCCGCATCAAGACGCTGCACGACAACCGCGACAAGCTCGGCGTCGACGCCGAGGGTGTGCGCCTCGTCGAGCGCTACTACACCAACTTCGTGCGCGCCGGCGCCAACCTGTCGGAATCCGACAAGGCCACGCTCAAGAAGATGAATTCCGAGCTGGCGCAGCTCGGCACCAAGTTCAGCCAGAACGTGCTGGCCGAGGTGAACGCATCGGCCATCGTGGTCGACAGCCGCGACGAGCTGAAGGGCCTGTCCGACGAGCAGATCGCCGCCGCCGCCGAAGCCGCGAAGACGCGCAAGCTCGAGGGCAAGTACGTCATCGCGCTGCTCAACACCACCGGCCAGCCGGCCGAGGCGCAGCTCGAGAACCGCGCCCTGCGCGAGCGCCTGCACAAGGCCTCGGTCGCCCGCGGCAGCCGCGGCAACGAGTTCGACAACCGTGCGATCGTCTCGCGCGTGACCAAGCTGCGCGCCGAGCGCGCCAAGCTGCTCGGCTACCCGACGCACGCGCACTACGTGCTCGAAGACGAGACCGCGAAGACGCCGGAAGCCGTCAACGCGATGCTGGCGCAGCTCGCGCCCGCCGCGGTGGCGAACGCGAAGCGCGAGGCCGCCGACCTGCAGGCGATGATCGACAGGGAGCAGAAGGCCAAGGGCCAGCCCACCTTCAAGCTCGAGCCGTGGGACTGGGCCTACTACGCCGAGAAGGTGCGCCAGGACAAGTACAACTTCGACGAGAGCCAGCTCAAGCCGTACTTCGAGATGAAGAACGTGCTGGAGAACGGCGTGTTCCATGCCGCCAACCAGTTCTACGGCCTCTCGTTCAAGCAGCGCACCGACCTGCCCACCTACCACCCCGACGTGCTCGTCTACGACGTGTTCGACAACGACGGCAAGCAGCTCGCGATCTTCCTCGGCGACTTCTACGCGCGCCCGTCCAAGCGCGGTGGCGCGTGGATGAACTCGTACGTCGACCAGTCCGAGCTGATGGGCACGCTGCCGGTGGTCGCCAACCACCAGAACGTTCCCAAGCCCAGCGAAGGCAAGCCGACGCTGATGACCTGGGACGAGGTGACCACGATGTTCCACGAGTTCGGCCATGCCATCCACGGCATGCTCTCCGACGTGAAATACCCGACGTTCTCCGGCACCAGCGTGCCGCGCGACTTCGTCGAGTACCCGTCGCAGGTCAACGAGATGTGGGCCGACTGGCCGAGCGTGCTGGCGAACTACGCGAAGCACCACGAGACCGGCGACGCGATGCCGAAGGAGCTTCTGGACAAGGTGCTCGCGTCGTCGAAGTTCAACCAGGGCTTCGCTACCACCGAGTACCTGGCCTCGACCATGCTCGACCAGGACTGGCACCAGGTGACCGTCGACAAGCTGCCCGAGGCCGATGGCGTGCTCGCGTTCGAAGCCGCGTCGCTCAAGAAGAACGGCCTCGACTACGCGCCGGTTCCGCCGCGTTACCGCACGCCCTACTTCAGCCACATCATGGGCGGCTACTCGGCGGGCTACTACGCCTACATCTGGTCGGAAGTGCTGGATGCGAATACGGTGCAGTGGATCAAGAACAACGGCGGCCTGACCCGCAAGAACGGCGACCACCTGCGCGCGACGCTGATGTCGCAGGGCGGCAGCCAGGATGCGATGAAGCTGTTCCGCGACTTCGCCGGCCACGAGCCGAAGATCGAGCCGCTGCTCGAGCGCCGCGGTCTCACCGCGCCGGGCGCCGACGACAGCAAGGCGCCGGATGCATCGCCCGCCGACCGCACCACGCCGGCGCGCACCGGCACCTGATCCGCCGCGCGCGTGACACCCAGCCGCCCGGGTTCGCCCGGGCGGTTTTTTTTCACCGTTCGTTCCCGCAGGCGTCGATACAAAGCCGGTTCTTCCGGAGACGCCCGCGATGGCCGACAACGCCAAGAGCCGCATCGAGATCGACGAGGACATGCGGCACCAGCGCCTCGAATGGCGCCTGCAACGCATCGGCTGGGTGATCGGCGGGCTGTTTCTGCTGGCGGGCGCGCTGGGACTGATGGGCTATGGCCCGCTGAGCCGCGCGCATGCCGGCGATGCCAGCTTCAGCGTCGAGTACGACCGCTTCCAGCGCGCAAGCGCGCTGTCGGAATACCGCATCGCCATCGACCCTGCGCTCGCCGCCGACGGGCGCCTGACGCTGCGTTTCGACGACGCGCTGCTCGACGCGGTCGAGATCGAACGCATCCAGCCCGAGCCCGAGCGCACGGTGCTGACGGGCGGCGCGTCGGTGATGGACTTTCCCGCGGTGGCGGGCGGCGGCAGCGCCAGCGTGATCGTCAGCTACCGGCCGATGACGTTCGGCCGCGTGCGCGGCTCGATCAGCGCGGGCGGTGGCCCACAGGTGGCGCTCGACCAGATCATCTATCCCTGAGGCGCCCATGGAATCCATCGTCCGCGGCCTGATCGTCTACGCCTTCCTGCTGGTGGTGTTCCGCCTCTCCGGCAAGCGCACGCTGTCGCAGGTGTCCACCTTCGAATTCATACTGCTGCTGCTCATCGCCGAAACCACGCAGGAGGCCATGGTGGACAGCGACCACTCGCTGACCAACGCCTTCCTGCTCATCGCCACGCTGGTGGGAACGAGCGTGGCGCTGTCGTTCCTCAAGCACTATTCGAAGACGGCCACGCGCTGGCTCGACGGGCTGCCGTTCCTCGTCGTGAAGGACGGCAAGGAACTCAAGGAACGCATGGACAAGGCGCGCGTGGACCGCGACGACATCATGGTGGCCGCGCGCATCGACCAGGGCGTTGCGACGTTCGACGAGATCGAGCACGCGGCGCTGGAGAACGACGGGAAGATCTCGATCGTGAAGAAGTCCGGGAAGTAGGATCGTGCAAGCGCTGCTGTCGCCTGCCTGACACCTGCACGCGCTGTGTTGCTCATGCCTCGGTCTTCTTCCCGGGTGCCCGCTTCGCCGTGGACTTCGCCGGCGGCTTCGCGGCACCCGGTTTGCGCGCACCGGACTTCCGCGCCGCGCCGGTCTTCTTCGAGCCCGACTTGCGCGCCTTCACGGTCTCGGGCTTCGCACCCGCATCGAGCATCACCCACGTCGGCGCGTGATCGCTTGCGCCCGGCCGGCCGCGTACCCAGCGGTCGACGCCCGCATCGGCCAGCAGCGGCGCCAGCGCGGGCGAGAGCAGCAGGTGGTCGATGCGCAGGCCGGCGTCGCGCTCCCAGTGCTTGCGGAAGTAATCCCAGAACGTGAACACCTTCGCGTCGCCGGCGACCGTGCGCAGCGCATCGGTCCAGCCCTGCTCCAGCAGGTCGAACCAGGCCTCGCGGCTTTCGGGCTGCAGCAGCGCGTCCTTGCGCCAGGATTTCGGGTCGTAGATGTCGAGCTCGTCCGTTGGCACGACGTTGAAATCGCCGGCCAGCACGACGGGCTCACCACTGCTCAGCAACTTGCGCGCGTGCCGCGCCAGCCGCGCGAACCAGGCGAGCTTGTAGTCGAACTTCGGCCCCGGCCACGGGTTGCCGTTGGGCAGGTAGAGCGCGCCGACGACGAGCCCGTGCACGTTCGCCTCGATGTAGCGGCTCTGCGTGTCCTCGGCATCGCCGGGCAGGCCGCGCCTGCGCTCCTCGGGCTGCGCACCGCGCGCCAGGATCGCCACGCCGTTCCACGACTTCTGCCCCTGCCAGATCGCGCCATAGCCCGCGCGCTCGATGTCGGCGAGCGGAAACGCTTCGTCCGGCGCCTTGAGTTCCTGCAGGCATGCGATGTCGGGCTGCTCGCGTTCGATCCATTCCAGCAGCGCAGGCAGCCGCGCGCGCACGCCGTTGATGTTGTAGGTCGCGATCTTGAGCCGGGCCATGCCGGCGATGCTGCGGCGCGCGGGGTCGACGCGCGGTGAGCCTCAGGCCAGCAGGCGTTCCAGCAGCGCGTAGTAGAGATCGGGCAGGCGCTCGAGGTCGTCCACGCGCACGTGCTCGTCGACCTTGTGGATGCTCGCGTTCACCGGGCCGATCTCCACGCAGTGCGCGCCCAGCGGCGCGATGAAGCGCGCGTCCGACGTGCCGCCGCCGGTGCTCTCCTCCGGCGGCGCGCCGGCGAACGTGGCCAGCACCTCGCGCGCCGCCGCGCGCAGGGGGCCTTCGGGGGTGTGGAAGGGCTCGCCGCTGCGGTGCCAAGCCAGCGTGTAGTCGCTGCAGTGGCGCGCGATCAGCGCATCGCATTCGGCCTCGAGCCGCGCCGCGTCCCAGTGCGGGTTGTAGCGCAGGTTGAACAGCACCTGCAGCTCGCCCGGGATGACGTTGTTGGCGCCGGTGCCCGCCAGGATGTTGCTCACCTGCAGGCTGGTGGGCGGAAAGGTCTCGTAGCCGTCATCCCAGCCGCGCGCGGCCAGTTCCGCAAGCGCGGGCAACGCCTCGTGAACGGGATTGCGCGCCTTCTCCGGGTAGGCCACGTGCCCCTGCACGCCGCGCACTGTGAGCGTGGCCGAGAGCGAGCCGCGACGCCCCACGCGCAGCAGGTCGCCCAGCGTCGACTTCGACGAGGGCTCGCCGGTGATGCACCAGTCGATGCGCTCGCCGCGCTGGCGGAACACGTCGGCGACCTTGCGCACGCCATCGATCGCGATCCCCTCCTCGTCCGAGGTGAGCAGCAGCGCGACGCGGCCGCGATGCCGGGGATGGGCCGTCGCGAACCGTTCGAGCGCGACCACGAAGGCGGCGACGCTGCCCTTCATGTCCGCCGCGCCGCGCCCGTAGAGCAGGCCGTGGCGGATCTCCGGCCGGAACGGGTCGCTGGTCCAGTCATCGATCGGCCCGGGCGGCACCACGTCGGTATGTCCGAGCAGCACCAGCGTCGGGCCGTCCTCCGCGCCCACGTGCACCGCCCAGAGGTTGTCCACCTCGCCAAAACGCATGGATTCGCAGGCGAAACCCGCAGCCTCCAGGCGCGTCGCGATCAGCGCCTGGCAGCCGGCGTCGTCCGGCGTGATGGAGGGCTGCTCGATCAGCGCCCGGGTGAGGTCAAGGACGTCGCTCATGCCGTGTTTCCTCGTTCGTAGCCCGCGTCAGCGCAGCGCACGCGCGATCAACCGCTGCGGGCAGCTTGCCGGCCCACGGCGTCCCCCGCGCATGAAGATCAACCGGTGCCGAAGCGCTTCCTGAAGCCGTTGTCGGAAAAGCCCTGCGTGACCGTTCCGTCGTCGGTCACGACCAGCGGGCGGCGGATCAGCTGCGGATGCTCACGAAGCAGCAGCTTCCACTCCGGGTCCGAGGCCGCCGCCTTGCGCGCGGGCGGCAGCTCGCGCCACGTGGTCGACGATTTGTTGACCATCGCGTCCCAGCCGCCGAGCGCGTCCTTCCATTCGACCAGCGTTTCGGGCGTCGGGCGCTGGTCGCGATAGTCGACGAACTCGTGCGCGACGCCGAAGCGCGTGAGCCAGTTGCGCGCCTTGCGGCAGGTGTCGCAGTTCGCGAGGCCGAAGAGCGTGGTGGCCATGTCAGTCCGCCAGGCCGCGCAGCAGGTCGTTGATCGAAGTCTTCGAGCGCGTCTTCGCGTCCACCTGCTTCACGATCACCGCGCAGTACAGCGAATGCGTGCCGTCCTTCGCGGGCAGCTGCCCGGAGACCACCACGCTGCCGGGCGGAACGTAGCCGTAGCTGATCTCGCCGGTCATCCGGTTGTAGATGCGCGTGCTCTGGCCGAGGAAGACGCCCATGCCGATCACCGAATGGTGGCCGACGATCACGCCTTCGACGACCTCCGAACGCGCGCCGATGAAGCAGTGGTCCTCGATGATCGTCGGCGTGGCCTGCAGCGGTTCGAGCACGCCGCCGATGCCGGCACCGCCCGAGAGATGGCAGTGCTTGCCGATCTGCGCGCAGGAGCCGACGGTCGCCCAGGTGTCGACCATGGTGCCCTCGCCCACATAGGCGCCGATGTTCACGAAGCTCGGCATCAGCACCACGTCCTTGCCGAGGTGGCTGCCGCGGCGCGCGATCGCGCCAGGCACCACGCGCACGCCAAGCTTGCGGAAGCGCGCCTCGTCGAAATCACGGAAGCGCGCGGGCACCTTGTCCCAGAACGGCGCGGGGTCGGCCTCGACCAGCTCCATGTCCTGCGTGCGGAAATACAGCAGCACGGCCTTCTTGAGCCATTCGTTGACCTTCCAGCCGCCCTTGCCGTCGGGCTCGGCGACGCGGTACTCGCCCGCCTCGATGCGGTCCATGACGATGTTGACCATCGGCCGCGTCGAGCCGTCGATCTCGTCCAGCGTCAGCATGGTGCGGCGCTCCCAGGCGCTGTCGACCATGAACTGCAGTTCCTCGCGGCCGGGCCCCTTCGGCGCGGCTTTTTTCCGCGGCGCCTTGCGGGCGGCGGTCTTCTTTGCGGGCGCGGTCATGGGCAGTCTCCTTCGAGGCAGGCGAGCAGCGCATCGCGCAGCGCCTGCTGGTGGTGGTCGTCGAGTGGGCGATCGGCGCCGTCGGCGTCGATCCGGGTGATGCGGAATACGTCCTCGGCGCGTGCACCGAAGGTGGCCACGCGCGCGTCGTGCACGCGCAGGCCCTGCTCGCGCAGCACCAGCGCGACGTCGGCCAGCAGGCCCGGGCGGTCGGTGCAGACCAGGCTGAGCAGCGTGCGCGACGGCGCGGCCAGCAGGTCGAAGCCGATCTGCGGGACGATGCGGAAATGGCGCAGATGGCGCGGCTGCGTACGGCGCGCCGGGCGCAGCCCGTCGAGCGGACCGTCGAGCACCGCACGCAGACGCGCGGCGACTTCGCCCGCATCCGGCGCGACGCGCGGATCGGCGGGCACCACTTCGAAACTGTCGAAGACGCGGTCCGCCGGGCCGTCGAGTACGCGCGCCTGGGCGATGGCCAGTCCCGCGCGGTCGAGCGTGATGACGATCGCGGCGAACAGGCCGTCGCGATCGGGCGAATGCACGAAGACTTCGAGCGCGCGCGCATCGGCCAGCGTGCGCACCTGCACGCAGGTCTCGCCCGCGCCGAGTTCGTGCAGCGCCTGCGCCTGCCAGGCGATCTGGTCGGGGCGGCCGCGCTGGAAGCCGACATCGGGCATGCGGCGGAACAGCGCATCGGTGCGCGCCGCGTCGATTCCCGCTTCGGCGAGCAGCACTGCGGCCGCCTGACGCGTGGCCTCCGCGCGTTCGTGGGCGGCCAGCGGATTCTCCAGGCCGCGGCGCAGCGCGAGGCGCGTCGCGGTGTAGAGGTCGGCCAGCAGCCGGTCCTTCCACGCGTTCCAGAGCTTGGGCGACGTGCCGGCGATGTCGGCGCAGGTCAGCAGGTACAGCAGTTCCAGCCGCTCGCGGTCGGCGACCTGTGCGGCGAAGCGGTGGATCACGTCCGGGTCGGAGATGTCCTGCTTCTGCGCGGTCACCGACATCAGCAGATGCCGGGCGACCAGCCATTCGACGATGGCCACGTCGCCCGCGGACAACCCCATCGCCTCGCAGAACCCGCGCGCATCGACGGCGCCGAGTTCGGAATGATCGCCGCCGCGGCCCTTGGCGATGTCGTGGAACAGCGCCGCGAGCAGCAGCAGGTCCGGGCGTCGCAGCCGCGCGTACACGTCGTGCGCGAGCGAGAAGCGCTCGTCTCCGCCGCGCGCGAAAGCCTCGATGTTCGCCAGCACCGCAAGCGTGTGCTGGTCGACGGTGTAGACGTGGAAGAGATCGAACTGCATGCGCCCGGATACGCGGGCGAACGCGGGGATCCAGCAGCCGAGCACGCCCAGCCGCGCCATGCGCGAGAGCGAGCGCACCGGCTTCGGTCCGCGCAGCAGCGACATGAACGCATCGCGTTCGCGCGGACTCGCATCGGTGAACGCGGGAACCGAGGGCAGCGCTTCGGCCAGCGCGCGCGCCGTGTGCGAATGCAGCCCGCGCACGCCGCCGTCCACGCCGTCGCCGGTGCCGCACGCCCACGCGGCGAACAGGGCGAAGATGTCGGCCGCGTCACGCGGCCATGCGGTGGCATGCGGCGACACGGCGACATAGCCGCGGCGCAATTCGAAATCGCCTGCCAGCGGCTGCGGCGCCGCCTCGCCTTCCAGCTGCTCCTCGAAGCGCTGCAGCAACCGCTCGCCGATGCGCTGCACGAGGCCGGCGCTGCGATAGAACGCCTGCATCATCTGCTCGACCGCCAGCGCGCCCGCGGCGTCGACATAGCCCATGCGCGCGGCCAGCGTCTTCTGGTGATCGAAACGCAGGCGCTCCTCGCGCTTGCCGACGACCAGGTGCAGGCCGAAGCGAAGACGCGCGAGCACCTCGTGCTGCCGCTCGAGCGTGGCGTGCTCGTCCGCGCCGAACTGTCCGAGCGCGATCAGCGATTCGAAATCGCCGGTGCGCAACACGCGCAGCGCCATCCAGCGCAGCGTCTGCAAGTCGCGCAGGCCGCCCGGTCCCTCCTTGAGATTGGGCTCGAGGTTGTCGGCGGTGTCGCCGAAACGCGCATGGCGCGTGCGCAGCTCCTCGCGCTTGGCGAGGAAGAAATCGTGTGCGGACCATACGCGCGCTGGATCGATCGCCTCCGCGAGGCGTCGTGCGGAGCCACCATCGCCCACGAGCAGGCGGGCTTCGAGGATGGAAGTGAGCACGGTGATGTCGGCCGCCGCGGCTTCGCATTGCGATGGCGACCGCGTCGCATGGCCCACCGGCAGGCCGGCATCCCAGAGCAGTGCGAACAGCCGGGCCAGCCGTTCGGCGATGACGGGCTGCACGGACTCATCCGCCAGCACGAGCAGGTCGACGTCGGACTGCGGATACAGCTCGCCACGCCCGTAGCCGCCGATCGCGAACAGCGCGGCGTCCGCAGCGCCGTGCATGCAGCGCTCCCAGCACTCGCGCACCAGCGCGTCGACGCCGGCGGCACGCTGCTTCACCAGCGCGCGCACGTCGGCATCGCGGCCATTGGCGTCGTAGGCGGCGGCGAGCCCGGCATCGAGCGCCGCGAGCCGTGCCCGCGCGTCAGTGACCCAGCCGGCGTCGTCGGGCGGGGCGCCCTCCGCGGCCGCGCTGTCGCTCATAGGTCGTTGTCGTCGCCCGGCAGGCGCGTGAGGATCTCGACGCCGTCGTCCGTCACCGCGACGGTGTGCTCCCACTGCGCGGAGAGCTTGCGGTCCTTGGTCACCACCGTCCAGCCGTCGGGCAGCACCTTCGTATGGCGCGTGCCTTCGTTGATCATCGGCTCGATGGTGAAGGTCATGCCCGGCTTGAGCACGAGCCCGTCGCCCGCACTGCCGTAGTGCAGCACCTGCGGATCCTCGTGGTAGATCCGGCCGATGCCGTGGCCGCAGTACTCGCGCACCACGGAGAAGCGCTCGGCCTCGGCGTACTGCTGGATGGCGTGGCCGATGTCGCCCAGCGTCGCGCCGGGCTTCACGGCCCGGATGCCGCGGAACATGGCCTCGCGCGTCACCTCGACCAGCCGCCTGGCCATCACCGACGGCGTGCCGACGAAATACATGCGGCTGGTGTCGCCATGCCAGCCGTCCTTGATGACGGTGACGTCGATGTTGACGATGTCGCCGTCCTTGAGGACCTTGCCGGCGCTCGGAATGCCGTGGCAGATCACGTTGTTGACGGACGTGCAGACCGTCTTCGGGAATCCCTTGTAGCCGACGTTGGCGGGGATCGCGCCCTGCACCTTGACGATGTGGTCGTGGCAGATGCGGTCCAGCTCGTCGGTGGTCACGCCCGGCTTCACGTGCGGCGCGACGATCTGCAGCACCTCGGCGGCCAGCCGGCCGGCGACGCGCATCTTCTCGATGTCTTCGGGGGTCTTGAGGGAAATCGGCATCCGGACATTATGCCGCGCCAGACGCATACGCACGTGCGCCGTCACTGGCCGCGCCGCCGCGCGTTGCGTCACCCGCTTGCTTACGTACCGGCACGTAGCGACGTGCGACCCATACCAGGATCCCGTGGCCCCGGCTGCCCGCCGGTTGCCCGAAGTGCCTGATCCGCTTACACTTCCGCGGCTCCGTGGCCTGCCGCGGGCCGCCCACGCCGGGCGCAGGGCGTCGCAGACCGCGATTCCCGGGCGAATACACACCTGCTGCCACCGCCCGTGCCGGGGTGCCTCGCGAGAGGTTCGGCCACGGAAGCCGCAGGGAGGCCCAACCCCGGAACCCATGCCCGCACCGCGGGCGGCCGCTCATTGTCGTCGGCCGGGTTCCACTGCCTGGAGTTATCGCAATGCCCCAGATCACCATGCGCCAGATGCTGGAAGCCGGCGTCCATTTCGGCCACCAGACCCGCTACTGGAACCCGAAGATGGGCCCGTACATCTTCGGCGCCCGCGGCAAGATCCACATCATCAACCTCGAGAAGACGGTTCCGCTGTTCAACGACGCGATGAACTTCCTCTCGGGCGTGGCCCAGCGCCGCGGCATGATCCTGTTCCTCGGCACCAAGCGCTCCGCGCGCGACGCCATCAAGGAAGAGGCCGAGCGCTGCGGCATGCCGTTCATGAACCAGCGTTGGCTGGGCGGCACGCTGACCAACTTCCGCACCGTCAAGCAGTCGGTGTCGCGCCTCAAGGAGCTGGAAGCCGCCGAGACCGACGGAACCTTCCAGAAGCTCGTCAAGCACGAAGTGCTGGGCCTGCGCCGCGAGCGCGACAAGCTCGAGGCCTCGCTGGGCGGCATCAAGGAGATGAATCGTCTCCCCGACGCGCTGTTCGTGATCGACGTCGGCCATGAGGACATCGCGATCAAGGAAGCCAAGAAGCTCGGCATCCCGGTCGTCGCCGTCGTCGACACCAACTACGATCCGGAGCTGGTCGACTACGCGATCCCGGGCAACGACGACGCCATCCGCGCCGTGCAGCTCTACGCCCGCGCCGCCGCCGACGCGGTGCTCGAGGGCAAGGCCGCGATGCCGCAGGCCGCGTCCGTGCGCGAGGAAGACTTCGCCGAAGGCGGCGAAGGCGCCGAGGAGCGCAAGGGCCCGCGTCGCGCGCCCGCCAAGAAGGGCGCCCCGCGCAAGTCCGAAGCCCAGGCGGAAGCGCCGGCTGCGGATGCACCGGCTGCCGAGTAAGAACCCTGCGCCAGCGGCCACGTCCACCGTGGCCGCTTCGCCTTCCGCAACACCGCGACTGCAGCCCCGGCCGGCAGCGCGACGTCCCGCCTGACGCGGGACACCCTCCCCATACGAATCGAGGCTATGCCCATGGCAGAGATCACTGCTTCCCAGGTGAAGGAACTGCGCGAGCGCACCGGCGCCGGCATGATGGAGTGCAAGAAGGCACTCACCGAGAACAACGGCGACATCGAGGCGGCGGCCGACTGGCTGCGCAAGACCGGCCTCGCCAAGGCCGACAAGAAAGCCTCGCGCGTCGCCGCCGAGGGCCGCATCGTCGCCGCGCAGGGTGGCAACACCGCACTGCTGGTCGAGATCAACTCCGAGACCGACTTCGTCGCCAAGGACGCGAATTTCCTCGCGTTCGTGGAATCCGTCGGCCAAGCCGCGCTCGCCGCCAACGACGTCGAAGCGCTGAAGGCCGCGAAGCTGCCGTCGGGCGAGACCGTCGAGGAAGCGCGTGCCGCCGTCATCGCCAAGGTCGGCGAGAACGTGCAGGTGCGTCGCATGGCGCGCATCGACAGCGACAACACCCTCGCCGCCTACGTGCATGGCGGCCGCATCGGCGTGATCGTCGAGCTCAAGGGCGGCAACGTCGAGCTCGCGCGTGGCCTGGCCATGCACATCGCCGCGATGAATCCTCCGTACATCTCGCCGGCGCACGTCCCGGCCGACTTCGTCGCGAAGGAGAAGGAAATCGCGCTGGCGCAGGTGAAGGACACCGGCAAGCCGCAGGAGATCCTCGAGAAGATGATCGCCGGCAAGATCGCCAAGACCGTCAACGAGATCTGCCTGACCGGCCAGTCCTACGTTCTGGACACCAACCAGACCGTCGAGCAGGCGCTGAAGGCGGCTGGCGCGGAAGTGGTCAACTTCGTCCGCCTCGCCGTCGGCGAAGGCATCGAGAAGCAGACCGACGACTTCGCGGCAGAGGTGATGAAGCAGGCCGGTCTCGCGTAAGCGACCGCATCGGGCGACATTCGGAAAGGCCGCGCCCAGCGCGGCCTTTCTTTTTGCGGCGACTGGCCGCATCGACGCATTTCTTCGCACAGGCACCGCCGGCCGTTGGCGCGTCGCCTACAATTCCCGCGCCCCCGAACGCCTGGAGTCCCCATGTCCGACCTCGCCTACCGCCGCATCCTGCTGAAACTCTCGGGCGAGGCGCTGATGGGCGACGAGGACTACGGCATCGACCCGAAGATCATCTATCGCCTGGCGCGCGAGGTGATCGAGGCGCAGCAGTCGGGCGCGGAGGTCGCGCTGGTGATCGGCGGCGGCAACATCTTCCGCGGCGCAGGCCTGGCGGCCACCGGCATGGACCGCGTCACCGGCGACCACATGGGCATGCTGGCCACGATCATCAACGCGCTGGCCATGCAGGATGCGCTGGAGAAGCTCGGCGCGCGCTGCCGGGTGATGAGCGCGATCAAGATCAACCAGATCTGCGAGGACTACATCCGCCGCCGCGCGGTGCGCCACCTCGAGAAGGGGCGCGTGGTGATCTTCGCGGCCGGTACGGGCAATCCCTTCTTCACCACCGACTCGGGCGCCGCGCTGCGCGCGATCGAGATCAATGCCGACCTGCTGCTCAAGGCCACCAAGGTCGACGGCGTCTACGACAAGGACCCGAAGAAGCACAGCGACGCCGTGCGCTTCGACAGCCTCAGCTACGACGACGTGCTCTCGCGCGATCTGCAGGTGATGGACACCGCCGCGTTCGCGCTCTGCCGCGATGCCGGCCTGCCGCTGCGCATCTTCGACATGGACCAGCCGGGCCAGCTGCTGAAAATCCTGCACGGCGCGCAGATCGGCACGCTGGTGCGCCCGCCGCAGGGCTGAGTCCGTCGTGGGCCTGGGCCATCACCACGGTCACGAGCACGGCCCCGGCCCGGGCCACGGCGCGCACGCGCATTCGCACGCGCCCGGCACGTCCACGCGCGTGTTCGCCATCGCCACGCTGGTCAACCTGGCGTACACCGCGCTGGAAGCCGGCTACGGCTTCCTGACCAACTCGCTGGCGCTGCTGTCGGATGCGCTGCACAACCTCGGCGACGTGCTCGGACTCGCGCTGGCCTGGGGCGCGGCCAGCCTGGCGCGACGCGCACCGACGCCCCGCCACACCTTCGGCTGGCGACGCGCGACGCTGCTGTCGCCGCTGGCGAACGCCGTGCTGCTGGTCGGTTTTTCCGGCGCGCTCACCTGGGAAGCAGTCGGCCGCTTTGCCGCGCCGCCGGAGATCCCCGCGCTGCCCGTGATCGTGGTGGCGGCGATCGGCATCGCGGTCAACCTGGGCGCCGCCTGGCTCATGCATGCCGGCCAGGAGCACGACCTCAACCGCCGCGCCGCGTTCCTGCACCTTCTCGCCGATGCCGGCGTCTCGCTGGCCGCCGTCCTCGCCGGCATCGGCATGGCCACCCTGGGCTGGGCATGGCTCGATCCGGCCACCGCGGCACTGGTGAGCCTCGTCGTCATCGCCAGCGCGTTCGGCCTGCTGCGCGAGAGTTTCAACGCCGCCATGGACGCGGTACCGCGCGGCATCGACCCGGCGAGCGTCCAGTCCTTCCTGGCGGGCGAGCCGGGCGTCGTGGCGGTGCACCACCTGCACATCTGGCGCATCGGCGCAGGCGAGGTCGCGATGACCGCGCACCTCGTGCGGCCCGACGCCGCGCACCACGACGTATTCATCGACCGCGTCACGCGCGAGCTCGAACGGCGCTTCGGCATCAACCACCCCACACTGCAGATCGAGCATGGCGGCGCCTGCGAGCACGACCGCCACGACCACGCGCCCCATCACTGAGCCTGCGCATCCGGGCCACGGCCGCCCGCTATAATCCGGCGCTTCCGTAAACACGACCGGAGCCGGCGATGCTCAACGACATCAAGAACGACACGAAGGCGCGCATGGCCAAGAGCGTCGACGCGTTCCGCCAGGACCTCGTCAAGGTGCGCACCGGCCGCGCGACGACCTCGCTGGTCGACCATATCAAGGTCAACTACTACGGCTCCGAGGTGCCGCTCTCGCAGGTGGCCAGCGTTGCCGTCAGCGATGCGCGTTCGCTCACGATCACGCCGTGGGAGAAGCCGATCGTGAGCGCGGTCGAGAAGGCGATCCTCGCGTCCGACCTCGGCCTCACGCCCAACACCGCCGGCATGGCGATCCGCCTCAACCTGCCCCCGCTCACCGAGGAACGCCGACGCGATCTCGCGAAGGTGGTGCATTCGGGCGGCGAGGACGCGAAGGTCGCCGTGCGCAACATCCGCCGCGACGCCAACCACCAGGTGAAGGAACTCCTCAAGGAGAAGAAGATCACCGAGGACGAGGCGACGCGCGCCGAAGCCGACATCCAGAAGCTCACCGACGAGGCGATCAGGAACGTCGACGACGTGGTGAAGGCGAAGGAACAGGAATTGATGGCGGTCTGAGGCCGTGATTTGTGGTTCGTGATTGGTGATTCGCCAAAGCGACTTCGCCGCTGCCCGGAAGACGATGCTTTGACCCATCACGAATCGCGAATCAAGAATCCCGTCCCGCGCCACCTCGCCGTCATCATGGACGGCAACGGCCGCTGGGCGCAGAAGCGCCGGCGGCCGCGGCTGATCGGCCATCGCGCCGGTGCCCGCGCCGTCAATATCTGCATCGATTTCTGCCTCGAGCGTGGTGTCGAGGCGCTGACGCTGTTCGCCTTCTCGAGCGAGAACTGGGACCGGCCGGCCGACGAGGTCGGCGGGCTGATGAAGCTCTTCACCGGCGCGCTGGAGCGTGAGGTCGACGAACTCGAGCGCCGCGGCGTGCGCCTGCGTTTCATCGGCGACCGCAGCCGCTTTTCCGACGCCATCCGCACGCGCATGGCGCAGGCCGAGGCCCGCACCGAGGCCGGGTCGCGCCTGCATCTGGTCGTCGCGGTGAGCTACGGCGGCCGCTGGGACATCGCGCAGGCCGCCCGCTCGCTGGCCGAGGACGTCGCCGCCGGCCGCCTCGATCCATCCGCGATCGACGAAGCCGCCGTCGGCGCGCGCATGGCGCTGGCCGACCTGCCTCCGCCCGACCTGTTCATCCGCACCGGCGGCGATCTGCGCATCAGCAATTTCCTGCTCTGGCAGCTGGCCTACACCGAGCTCTGGTTCACCGATCGGTTGTGGCCCGAGCTGGATGCGGCGACACTCCAGACCGCGCTGGACGACTACGCGCGCCGCGAGCGCCGCTTCGGCCTGACCGCGGCCCAGGTCGCCGGCCCCCACGAGACGTCCGAATGACCCGAACCCGTATCGCCGCCGCCCTGGTGATGGCACCCGCCGCGATCGCGGCGATCCTCCTGCTGCCGACGCCGTGGATGATGATCGTCGCCGCGGTCGTATTCCTGGCGGGACTGTGGGAATGGTTCGACCTCGCCGAGGTCGACGACACCCTGGCGCGCGGCGTGCTGCTGCTGGCCAACCTCGCGCTGATGGTGGCGATCGTCTGGGCCTCGCGCTCGGCCGACGGCGGCACGCTGGTGCTGTACCAGGTGATGTCGATGATCGGCATCGTCTGGTGGCTGCTCGCCCTGCTCTGGCTGGGCCGCTTCGACTTCGGCAGCAACCACCAGACCTGGGCGCGCGCGCTCAAGCTCGCCGCGGGCACGCTGGCGGTGATCCCCGCCTGGTGCGCGCTGACCTGGCTGCACGCCGACGGCCCCAACGGCCATCGCTGGCTGCTGGCGGCGCTCGCCGCCGTCTGGGCCGCGGACACCGGCGCCTACTTCGCGGGCCGCTACCTCGGGCGCCACAAGCTCGCGCCGCGGGTGAGCCCGAACAAGACCATCGAGGGCCTCGCAGGCGGCGTGGTCGCCGGCACGCTGGTGTCGATGGCGTTCGCGACCTATGCCGGCGCGCGTGGCGAAGAACTCTGGCGGGTCGCCCTCGTCGCGGCGGTCGCCATCCTGTTCTCGGTGGTCGGCGATCTCTACGAAAGCCTGCTCAAGCGCCAGGCCGGCAAGAAGGACTCGGGCACGCTGATCCCGGGCCACGGCGGCGTGCTCGACCGCATCGACGCCGTCCTCGCCGCGCTCCCGGTGTTCGCGCTCGGCAAGGCGCTGCTGGAGCTGTGATGCGCCGGATCGCCGTACTTGGAGCGACGGGCTCCATCGGCGCCTCCGCGCTGGACGTGATCGCGCGGCATCCCGATCGCCTGCGCGCCACCGTGCTCGCGGCCGGCCGCAACGTCGAGGCGCTGGCCGACCTGTGCGCCCTGCACCGTCCCGACCATGCGGCGATCGCCGACGAAGCGCGCCTGCACGAGCTGCGCGACGCATTGCACGCGCGCGGACTGTCGACGCAGGCGCACGCGGGCATGGGCGCCATCGAGGCGCTGGCCGCGGGCGACGCCTGCGACACGGTGGTCGCGGCCATCGTCGGCGCTGCCGGCCTGTCCTCCACGCTCGCCGCCGTGCGCGCGGGCAAGCGCATCGCGCTGGCCAACAAGGAATCGCTGGTCATGGCCGGTGCGCTGGTCATGCGCGCGGCACGCGAATCCGGTGCGTGCATCGTGCCGGTCGACAGCGAGCACAACGCGATCTTCCAGTGCCTGCCTGCGCACGGCGATCGCGGCGCACGCGACCTGCGCGGCCTGCGGCGCATCGTGCTCACCGCCTCGGGCGGCCCGTTCCGCGGGCGTGGCCGCGAGTCACTGCGCGCGGTGACGCCCGAGCAGGCCATCGCGCATCCGCGCTGGTCGATGGGCCCGAAGATTTCGGTCGACTCGGCCAGCCTGATGAACAAGGGCCTCGAAGTCATCGAGGCGCACCACCTGTTCGGCGTCGGGCCCGACCGCATCGACGTGCTGGTGCATCCGCAGAGCCTCGTGCATTCGCTGGTCGAGTTCGTCGACGGCTCCACGCTCGCGCAGCTCGGCCTGCCGGACATGCGCACCGCGCTCGCCGTCGGGCTGGGCTGGCCGGAGCGGATCGAATCGGGCGTCGGCGGGCTGGATCTGGTCGCGCAGGGCGGTCGCCTGGACTTCGAGCCGCCGGACCTCGACGCCTTCCCCTGCCTGCGCCTGGCCTTCGACGCGCTGCGCGCCGGCGGCACGGGACCCGCGGTGCTGAACGCAGCGAACGAGGTCGCGGTCGACGCCTTCCTCGCGCGCCGCATCGGCTTCCTCGACATCCCGGCGCTCGTGGAGTCGGCGCTGGCCGCACGCGCCGAGTCGGCGGCGGACGACCTCGACGCGCTGCACCGCGCCGACGCGCAGGCGCGCGCGTTCGTCAGCGCGGCCATCGAGCGCGCTGCATGAGCCGTCGCCACGCCCAGCTTCGCCGCCGCGGCGGCGCCGCGCGCATGCGCGGGAACCTCCCGGGCTCCGTGCGGTCCAGTCCATGCGCCGGAATCGCCGGCGATCGGAGCGCCGGGTGAGCGAGTTCGTCGGATCGCTGTGGTGGCTGGTCGTCAGCCTGGGCGTGCTGGTCACGTTCCACGAGTTCGGCCACTACTGGGTCGCGCGGCGCTTCGGCGTGCGCGTGCTGCGGTTCTCGGTGGGTTTCGGGCGCCCGCTGTGGATGCGTCGCGGGCGGGACGGCACCGAGTACGCCATCGCCGCGATCCCGCTCGGCGGCTACGTGAAGATGCTGGACGAGCGCGAGGCCGAGGTGCCCGCCGAGCACGTCCACGAGGCCTTCAATCGCAAACCCGTGCTGCAGCGGATGGCGGTGGTCGTCGCCGGCCCTGCGGCCAACCTGCTGCTCTGCGTCGCCCTGCTCTGGGGCATGTTCGTGATCGGCCGGCCCGACTTCCTGGCGGAAGTGGGCCACGTGCAGGGCCTGGCGCAGGGCGCCGGTCTGCGCGCGGGCGACGTGATCCTCGCCGTCGACGGCCGCGCGACCCCGACCTGGACCGAAGCCGAGCTCGCGCTCGTCCCCGCCGCGCTCGACCGCCGCGACGTGCAGCTGCGCGTGCGTACCGGCGGCGACCGCGAGATCACCCGCTCGCTGCGCCTGTCGCAGCTCCCCGCCGAGATCGACCAGATCCGCGCGGTCGAAGCCGCCGGCCTGCGTCCGCGCCATCGCGTGCAGCCGGCGCAGGTGGTCGCCACCGCGCCGGGCCTGCCGGCCACGGGCGTGCTCCTCCCCGGCGACGTGATCACCGCGGTCGACGGCCAGCCGGTGCAGTCAAGCCAGGACGTCGACCCGCTGGTGCAGGCGCTCGGGCGCCGCGGCGGCGCCGCGATGATCGAGGTCGAGCGCGCCGGCGAGCGGCTGGCGCTGGAAATGGCGCCGCGCCAGGCGCAGGTCGAGGGCGACACGCGCTGGCTGCTGGGCGTGACGCTGGGCCAGGCCGCCGCGCCGCGTCCGAATGCGCTGCTGCGCCATGGCCCGCTCGAGGCCGTCCCCGCCGCGGTGCGGGAAACCGCGCACCAGGCGCGCGAGCTGCTGGCCATGCTCGGCCGCGCGTTCACCGGCCGGGTCGACGTGCGCAACACCGTCGCCGGGCCGATCACGATCGCGCGGGCGACGAATGCCTATGCCTCGCAGGGCGTGGCCTGGTACCTCTCGATCCTCGCCATGCTCTCGCTCAGCCTGGGCATCCTGAACCTGCTTCCGATCCCGATATTGGATGGCGGTCACCTGCTGTATTACCTTATCGAGCTGGTCAAAGGCCGTCCGTTGAGCGAACGGGCCATGGCCGCAGGGCAGTTCATCGGCCTGGCGCTCATCGCCGGCCTGATGGGGCTGGCCTTCTACAACGACATCGTGAACAACCTGCTGCGCTGATGCCGGCCCACGCCCGCCGATGCCCGCAACGCCGCGCCCTGCCTGTGGCGCTCCCCTGCTCCAACCGGACGTGATGATGACGCGACCCCTGCCCCGCCGCCTGCTCGCCCTCGCCCTCGCCTCAGCGATCGCGGTGGTGCCGGTCGTCCCCGCCTTCGCCCAGTCGTTCTCGCCGTTCACCGCGAGCGATATCCGCGTCGACGGCCTGCAGCGCATTTCGGCCGGTACGGTCTTCACCTACCTGCCGATCGAGCGCGGCGACCCCGTCGATTCGGCGAATGCCGCCGACGCCATCCGCGCGCTCTACAAGACCGGCTTCTTCGAGGACATCCGCCTCGACCGCCAGGGCGACATCCTCGTCGTCACCGTCGTCGAGCGGCCCGCGATCAACAAGCTCACGCTCACCGGCAACAAGGACATCAAGTCCGAGGACCTGCTCAAGGGCCTGAACGACATCGGCCTGAGCGAAGGCGGCACCTTCGACCGCCTCGCGCTCGACCGCGTCACCCAGGAGCTCACGCGCCAGTACAACAACCGCGGCAAGTACAACGTCGAGATCACGCCGACGATCGCGCGCCTCGAGCGCAACCGCGTCGACGTCACCATCACGATCAAGGAAGGCAAGGCGGCCAAGATCCGCCACATCAACCTGATCGGCAACGAGAAGTTCGAGGAAGAAGAGATCCGCGACACCTGGGAGTCGCGCGAGAGCAACTGGCTGAGCTGGTACCGCCGCGACGACCAGTACTCGCGCGAGAAGCTCTCGGGCGACCTCGAGAAGCTCAACGCCTACTACCTCGACCGCGGCTACGTCGACTTCAGCGTGGACAATACGCAGGTCGCGATCAGCCCCGACCGCCGCGACATGTTCATCACCGCCGGCCTCACCGAGGGCGAGCAGTACACGGTGTCGGGCGTGGAGATCACCGGCGACACCATCCTCCCGAAGGAAGAGATCCAGAAGCGCGTGATCGTGCAGGAAGGCCAGGTCTTCTCGCGTCGCCTGCTGGAGCTGACCTCCGACTCGATCACCGCCGCGCTCGGCAACGTGGGCTACGCGTTCGCGCAGGTCAACACGGTGCCGGACATCGATCGCGAGAAGAAGACGGTCGGCATCAACCTGCAGGTCGTGCCGGGCCCGCGCGTCAACGTGCGCCGCATCGTGTTCAAGGGCAATACGCGCACGTCGGATGAGGTGCTGCGCCGCGAGATGCGCCAGTTCGAGGGCAGCTGGTATTCGCAGGCCGCGCTCGACCGTTCCAAGATCCGCCTGCAGGGCCTGGGTTTCTTCGAGAGCGTGGACGTGGAGACGCAGCCGGTCGCCGGCTCGCCCGACCAGGTCGACGTCGCGGTCAACGTCAAGGAAACCACGTCCGGCAGCTTCGTCTTCGGCCTCGGCTATTCGCAGCTCACGGGCCTGACCACGCAGATCCAGCTGTCGCAGAACAACTTCCTGGGCAGCGGCAACCGCGTGTCCGTGCAGGCCAACCGCAATTCCTACCTGCAGCGCTACGACTTCTCGTTCCTCAATCCGTACTTCACCGACAGCGGCGTCTCGCTCGGCTACAACCTCTGGTGGCGCGAGTTCGACAACTCCGACTTCAACACGGCGCAGTACTCGTCGACCAGCGGCGCGGCGCAGGCGGTGATGGGAATTCCGATCTCGGAAACCGACACCATCAACCTGATGATGGGCATCGACAGCAACGAGATCTTCGCGATCCCGGGTTCGACGCCGATTCCGCTGGTGGAGTACATCGACGCCGTCGGCCAGCGCACCTTCCATACCTGGCGCATGCAGGTCGGCTGGGGTCGTAACTCGCTCGACAACTTCCTCGCGCCGAACACCGGCATGCTGCAGCGCTTCGGTGCGGAAATCGCGCTTCCGGGCTCGACCGCCGAGTACTTCAAGCTCACCTACGAGATCTCGAAGTTCTGGCGCCTCAACCGCCACCTCGTGCTCAACACGCGCGCCGACCTGGGCTATGGCGACAGCTATGGCGACGACTTCGTGCGCAACATCTGCTTCACGCCGGGCACCGTGGTGGACACCGACAACGATCCGGCCACGCCGCCGGTATTCGTGCCGGGCGCCACTCCGACCGTGCCCTGCGAGACCTCGTCGCCCGACTACCGCAACACGATCACCGCCGGCGGCCTGCCGTTCTTCGAGAACTTCTACGCGGGCGGCGTGCGCTCGGTGCGCGGCTTCGCCGACAACACCCTCGGCCCGCGCTCGGTTCCCTTTGCGGGCGCCACCTACGCACAGCCGATCGGCGGCGCGCTCAAGACGACCGGCTCGCTGGAGATGTTCTTCCCGACGCTGTTCGACAGCCCGGCGGCACGCATCTCGGCCTTCGTCGACGTCGGTAACGTCTTCGCCGACGTGGACAGCTTCGATGCCGGCGAACTGCGCGCGTCCACCGGCGTGGCGCTGATGTGGCGCTCGCCCATGGGCCCGATCTCGATCAGCTACGCCATCCCGCTGCGCAAGGAAGACGGCGACGAGACCGAGAACCTGCAGTTCACCTTCGGCGGCGTGTTCTGACCACGGCATGAGCGCGCCGGCTCGCCCGCGTTTCACGGCCGGCGAGCTGGCCGGCCGCTTCGGCCTCGAGCTGAGGGGCGATGGCGACCGGGCGGTCGAGGGCGTCGGGACGCTCGCGCGCGCGCAGGCCGGCGAGCTGTCGTTCCTCGCCAACACGAAGTACCGGTCCCAGCTCGAAACCTCCACTGCCGGCGTGGTGGTCACACGCGCCGACGACGCCGACGCGGTACGCACCACCGCGCTCGTCGCGCGCGATCCGTACTCGGCCTACGCGCGCATCGCCGCGCTGTTCGAGCCGCGCCCGCTGCGCACGCCCGGGGTGCATCCGTCGGCCGTGATCGATCCGAGCGCCGACATAGCGCCCGATGCGCATGTCGGCCCGCACGTGTCGATCGGCGCGCGCAGCGTGGTCGGGCGCGGCGCGGTGATCGGCGCCGGCTGCGTGATCGGCGAGGACTGCGTCGTTGGCGAGGGCAGCGAGCTGGTCGCGCGCGTCACGCTGGTCACGCGCGTGCGGCTCGGCGCCCGGGTGCTGGTGCATCCCGGCGCGGTGCTCGGCGCGGACGGCTTCGGCATCGCGATGGACCAGGGCGCCTGGCTGAAGGTGCCGCAGCTCGGCGGCGTGGTCATAGGCGACGATTGCGAGATCGGTGCCAACACTACCATCGACCGCGGCGCCATCGAGGACACCGTGCTCGAGGAGGATGTCCGCCTCGACAACCAGATCCAGATCGCGCACAACGTGCGTGTGGGCGCGCATACCGCGATGGCCGGCTGCGTCGCGGTCGCCGGCAGCACACGCATCGGCCGCTACTGCCTGATCGGCGGCGCGGCAGGCATCGTCGGGCACATCGAGATCTGCGACCGCGTCGTGGTCACCGCGATGAGCCTCGTGACGGCGTCCATTCGCGAGCCGGGCGAGTATTCCTCGGGCACGCCATTGATGGACAACCGTACATGGCGTCGCAATGCGGCGCGCTTCCGCCAGCTCGATGCGCTCTTCCGTCGGCTGCGACGCGAAGACTGAAACCCTACGGCGGCGAACGTGCCACGGGCCCCGTATGATTGCGCGTTTCCACATGCCGCACGCGCAGCGTCCGGCGGCCGGGACGACACCATGACCCACTCCGTGCAGCTTCCCCTCGACGTCCGCGGCATCCAGTCGCTGCTGCCGCATCGCTATCCGTTCCTGCTGGTCGATCGCGTCGTCGAGTTCGAGCCGCGCAAGCGGGTGCTCGCCTACAAGAACGTCAGTTGCAACGAGCCGTTCTTCAACGGCCATTTCCCCGGCAATCCGGTCATGCCGGGCGTGCTCGTCGTCGAAGCGCTTGCGCAGGCCGGTGGGCTGCTCACCACGCTCACCGCACAGGCCGAAGGCATCGAGAAGGTCGGCGAGAAGCTGTTCTACCTGGTCAAGGTGGACAACGCGAAGTTCATGAAGATGGTGGTGCCGGGCGATCGGCTGGAGCTCGAGGTCGAGCTCAAGCGCCACATCCGCAACATGGCGATGTACGCGGGCATCGCGCGAGTGGACGGCGAGCAGGTGGCCTGCGCGGAGATCCTCTGCGCCGAGGCGCAGGGCTGAGCGTGGGCGCGCGCGTCCATCCGAGCGCCGTGGTCGAAGCGGGCGCGCGGCTGGCCGACGGCGTGGTCGTCGGCGCGTTCTGCTACATCGGCGACGGCGTCGAGGTGGGCGCGGGCACGACGTTCGGGCCGCACTGCAGCGTCACCGGCCCCACGCGCATCGGGCGCGACAACCGCTTCGTCGGCCACTGCGCCGTCGGCGGCGATCCCCAGGACAAGAAATTCGCGGGCGAGACCGTAGAGCTCGTCATCGGCGACGGCAACACGGTGCGCGAGTTCGTCACGCTCAATCGCGGCACCGGCAGCGGTGGCGGCTGCACGCGCATCGGCAGCCACAACTGGCTGCTGGCGTACGTGCACGTCGCGCACGACTGCCATGTCGGCGACCACTGCGTGTTCTCCAACAACGCCACGCTCGCCGGGCATGTCACGGTGGGCGATCATGTGATCCTCAGCGGCTTCGCCGGCGTGCACCAGTTCTGCCGTATCGGCGCGCATGCGTTCGTGGGCATGGGCGCATTCGTCAACGGCGACGTGCCGCCGTTCGTGATGGTCGCGCAGCAGGACTACGGCCACCCGCGCGGCATCAATGCCGAGGGCCTGAAGCGGCGCGGCTTCGACGCCGAGCGCATCGCCGCGATCAAGCGTGCCTACCGCGCGCTCTACGTGGCCGGCGGCTCGCTGGACGAGGCCCGCGCGAAGCTGGCGGAAATCGCCGGCGAGAGCGAGGACGTGCGGCTGCTGCTGGAATTCGTCAACGCGGGCGAGCGGCCGTTGTTGCGGTGATTGGTGATTCGTGACTGGTGATTCGAAAAAGCCGACGTCCGAAGCCGACGTCGTCGACACGTCCGGGCTCCCGCTGCCTGCTGCCTCGAATCACCAGTCACCGATCACCGATCGCGGCGTCAAACGTGTCGCCATCGTCGCCGGCGAGGCCTCGGGCGACCTGCTCGGCGCCGGCCTGATGGACGCACTGCGCGCGCACTGGCCCGATGCCGAATTCGCCGGCATCGGCGGCGATCGCATGCGCGAGGCCGGCTTCGATGCCTGGCACGACGCCGGCGAGCTGGCCGTCATGGGACTGGCCGAGGTGCTGCGCCACCTGCCGCGCCTGCTGCGCCTGCGCCGCACGCTGCGCGAGCGCACGCTCGCGTGGAAGCCCGACGTGTTCATCGGCATCGATGCGCCCGACTTCAATCTCGGGGTCGAGCGCTGGCTGAAGACGCGCGGCATCGCGACCGCGCACTATGTGAGCCCGTCGGTCTGGGCCTGGCGCGAGGGGCGTGCGGCGAAGATCGGTCGCTCCGCCGACCGCGTGCTCTGCCTGTTCCCGATGGAGCCGGCGATCTACGCGAAGCACGGCGTCGACGCGCGCTTCGTCGGTCATCCACTGGCCGACACCATGCCGCTCGAACCCGACCGCGCCGCCGCGCGCGCCGCGCTGGGGATCCCCGCGGATGCACCGGTACTCGCGCTCCTGCCCGGCTCGCGCACCGGCGAGATCGAACGCCTCGGCGCCGACTTCCTCGCCGCGGCCGCGCGCGTGCGCGCCGAGGTGCCCGCGCTCCGCGTCGTCGCGCCCATGGCCGGCGATGGAGCGCGGCAGACCTTCGAGCGCGTGCTCGCCGCCTCGCCGGCGCGCGATGCGCTGGGCGATGCGCTCACGGTGATCGATGGGCGCTCGCGCGAGTTGATGATCGCCAGCGATGTGATCCTGCTCGCCTCCGGCACCGCGACGCTCGAGGGCATGCTCGCCAAGCGGCCGATGGTGGTGGGCTATCGCGTCGCAGCGAGCACGTACCGGCTGGTCAAGGGGCTGGGCATGCTCAAGGTGAGCCGCTACGCGCTGCCCAACATCCTCGCCGGCGAAACACTGGTGCCCGAGCTGATGCAGGACGACTGCGCGCCGCCGAAGCTCGCCGGCGCCGTGTTGCACTGGCTGCGCGATCCGGCTGCGGTGGACGCGCTGGAGCCGAGGTTCATGAACCTGCACGCCCAGCTGCGCCGCGATGCCTCGGCGCAGGCCGCCGCGGCCATCGTCGAGCTCGTATCCTCGCGCCATGGCTGACACCGCGCCGCAGCTCGCCTTCGACATCGCCACGCAGCGCCCCTCGCAGCGCATCGCCGGCGTCGACGAGGCCGGCCGCGGCCCGCTGGCGGGGCCCGTGGTCGTCGCGGCCGTGGTGTTCGCGCCCGGCCGCACGCCGATCAACGGCCTCAACGATTCCAAGCAGCTCGACGCCGCGCGCCGCGAAGTGCTCGCGCCGCGCATCCGCGAGCGCGCGCTCGCCTGGCACGTCGCCGTGATCGACGTGGGCACCATCGACCGCCTCAACATCTTCCACGCCACGATGCTGGGCATGCGCGAGTGCGTGGAGGCCGTGCGCGATGCGATCGACCTCGCGCGCATCGACGGCAACGTCGTGCCCAAGGGCCTGCCCTGCCCCGGCGAGGCCTGGGTGGGCGGCGATGCGCGCTGCCGCTCGATCATGGCCGCATCCATCCTCGCCAAGACCCATCGCGACGCGCTGATGGTCGAGCTGCACGCGCGCCATCCGCAGTACGGCTTCGACCAGCACAAGGGCTATTCGACGCCGCAGCACCTCGCCGCGCTGGCCGCGCACGGGCCCTGCCCGGAGCACCGTCGCAGCTTCGCGCCGGTGCGCGGCGCGCTGCGCGGGCCGGAGCTGAACCTGCTGGATTCGATCGTCGCGGAGAGCGTGTCAAGTCCTGACCCCGAGACGGTCGGCTGATAGGCTTCAGGGCCGCCGCGCCGAGCCGCGAACCCGGCCCGACCCGACCGCATGTCCTCCCGCTTCGTCCACCTCCACCTGCACAGCGAGTACTCGCTCGCCGACTCGACGATCCGCATCGGCGAGCTGGTGAAGCGCTGCGTGCAGCTCGGCCAGCCTGCAGTCGCGCTGACCGACATCAACAATCTCTTCGCCGCGGTGAAGTTCTACAAGGCGGCCGAAGGCGCGGGCATCAAGCCCATCCTCGGCGCCGACGTCGCGCTGGCCGACGGCAACGAGGCGCCCTCGCGGATGACGCTGCTCTGCCGCGACCGCAGCGGCTACCTCACGCTCTCGCGCCTGCTCTCGCGCATGTGGATGGAAGGCCATCGCAACGACGGCGTGGCCATGCGCCCCGACTGGCTGCGCGCCGACAACGCCGGCCTGTTCGCGCTCGCCGGGCGCGATTCGCTGGCCGCACAGCTGGCCGCGGGCGGCCGCCACGACCTCGCCGAAGCCTGGCTGGTCGACTGGCGCGATGCGCTGGGCGAGCGCCTGCACCTGGAACTCACCCGCACGCAGCGCAAGGGCGAGGATGCGTTCAACGCGTTCGCGCTGCATGCCTCGTCCCTGCGCGACATCCCGGTGGTGGCGAGCAACGACGTGCGCTTCCTCGACGAGAGCGGCTACGAGGCCCACGAGGCCCGCGTGTGCATCTCCACCGGCCGCGTGCTCGACGACCCCAAGCGCCCGCGCGAGTACGGGCCGCAGCAGTACCTGCGCTCCTGCGAGGAAATGGACGCGCTGTTCGCCGATGTGCCGGACGCGATCTCGAACGCGCACGCATTGGCGATGCGCTGCAACGTCGAGATGAAGCTGGGCGAGTACGCGCTGCCCGCGTTTCCCGTACCCAGCGAGCACACCATCGAGTCCTGGCTGCGCGGCACCGCGCGTGACGGGCTTGAAAAGCGCCTGGATAAGGCGCCGCCATCCGACGGCCGCACCCGCGAGGACTACGACGCGCGCCTGGAGCGCGAGCTCGACGTCATCATCCGCATGGGCTTCCCCGGCTACTTCCTGATCGTCGCGGACTTCATCAACTGGGGTAAGCAGCAGGGCATCCCGGTGGGCCCCGGGCGCGGCTCCGGCGCCGGCTCGCTGGTGGCCTGGGCGCTGGGCATCACCGACCTCGATCCCCTGCCCTACGACCTGCTGTTCGAGCGCTTCCTCAATCCCGAGCGCGTGTCGATGCCCGACTTCGACATCGACTTCTGCATGGACCGCCGCGACGAGGTGATCGATTACGTCGCGCGCAAGTACGGTCGTGATCGCGTCTCGCAGATCATCACGTACGGCACCATGTCGGCGAAGGCGGTGGTGCGCGACTGCGGCCGCGTGCTCGGGCACGGCTACGGCTTCGTCGATTCGATTTCCAAGCTGATCCCGCTGATCCCGGCCGACCCGCTCTCGCTCGACGACGTGCTCGGCCGCAGCGAGCGCGCGAAGAAGGATCCGGAGCGCTCGATCGGCGAGTTCATCACCCGCTACAACGCCGAGGACGACGTGCGCGACCTCGTCGACCTCGCGCTGCAGCTGGAGGATTTGACGCGCAACGCCGGCAAGCACGCGGGCGGCGTGGTGATCGCGCCGAGCCCGCTCAGCGACTTCTGCCCGCTGTTCGCCGAACACGACGAAGGCGGCCGCGGGCGCAATCCGGTCACGCAGTTCGACAAGGACGACGTCGAGGCCGTGGGCCTGGTGAAGTTCGACTTCCTCGGCCTGCGCACGCTCACGATCATCGACTGGGCGGTGAAGGCCATCAACGCGCGCCGCGCGAAGGAAGGCGGCGCGCCGATCGACATCATCAGCCTGCCGCTCGACGATCGGAAGGCCTACGAGGTCTTCGCGCGCGGCGACACGGTGGCGGTGTTCCAGTTCGAATCGCGCGGCATGCGCGAGCTGCTCAAGCGCGCGCAGCCCGACCGCTTCGACGACCTCATCGCGCTGGTGTCGCTGTACCGACCGGGCCCGATGGACCTGATCCCCGACTTCATCGAGCGCAAGCACGGCCGGCAGGAGGTGCAGTACCCGCACCCGCTGCTGGAGCCGGTGCTGGCGCCCACCTACGGCGTCGTGGTCTACCAGGAACAGGTGATGCAGACCGCTCAGATCCTGGGCGGTTATTCGCTGGGCGGCGCCGATCTTCTCCGCCGCGCGATGGGCAAGAAGAAGCCCGAGGAGATGGCCAAGGAGCGCGTGAAGTTCGAGGCCGGCGCGAAGGAGCACCACGGCATCGAGCCCAACGTCTCGGGCCCGATCTTCGACCTGCTGGAGAAATTCGCAGGCTACGGCTTCAACAAGTCGCACGCCGCGGCCTATGCGTTGGTCTCGTACCAGACCGCGTGGCTGAAGGCGCACTACCCGGCCGAGTTCATGGCCGCGGTGCTGTCCTCTGACATGGACAACACCGACAAGGTCACGGGCTTCCTCGACGAAGCCCGCACGATGGGCCTTACCGTGCTGCCGCCGGACGTCAACGAATCGGCCTACATGTTCTGCGCGACCACGCCTGACACCATCCGTTACGGCATCGGCGCCGTGAAGGGCGTGGGCCGCGGCGCCTGCGAGGCCATCGTGGAGGCGCGACGCGCCGCGCCGTTCGAGGACCTGCTCGACCTCGCCCAGCGCTGCGATGGCGGCCGCCTCAACCGCCGCGTGCTGGAAGCGCTCGCGCAGGCCGGCGCCTTGGATGCGCTCGGGAAGAACCGCGCCAGCCTGATGCTGCAGGTGCCCGAGGTGCTGCGCGCCACCGACCAGCTCTCGAAAGAGCTGGCCGCCGGCCAGGCCTCGCTGTTCGGCGGAGTCGACACCGCCGCGCCCGCGCTGCGCATCGACCTGCCCGAAGCCGACGAATGGCCGATCCGCCGCGTGCTCGAAGCCGAGCGCGACACGCTGGGCCATTACCTCAGCGGCCATCCGTTCGATCCGCACCGCGAGGACGTGCACGGCCTGGTCGGCTTCCACCTGGGCGACCTGGAGCGCATCTGGGCCTCGCGGCCGGATACCGGCGGCCGCGGCGGCTGGCGGCCCGAGATGGAGACCACCGTGGCGGGCCTCGTCGTCGGCCTGCGCAAGAAGGGCGACTCACAGGTCTTCGTGCAGCTGGAGGACGGCCGGGGGCGGCTGGAATGCGCCTTCTTCGCCGAGACCTATGCCGAGAACGCATCGGCCATCGCACGCGACCGCCTGCTCGTCGTACAGGGCGGCCTGCGCGAGGACACCTTCTCCGGCGGCTTCGCGCTCAAGGCGCAACGCTGCTGGGATTTCGCGCAGGTCTGCGCCCGCCACGCGCAGAAGCTGCTGCTGCGGCTGGACCTGCGCGAGCCGGGCACGCTGGCGCGCGTGGAGGCGTTGCTGGCCGCCTGCCGCCCGGGCCCGACGCCGCTGCGCCTGCACCTGCTGATCGACGGCACGGCCGGCATGGTGGATCTCGACGGCCCCAACGGCGTGCGCGTGAACAGCGAGCTGCTCGAAACCCTGCGCGCGACGCCCGGGGTCACGACGGTGAAGCTGGCGCTGTCCAAGCCCTGGGCGCACTGAGGCGCACGGAAACCGTGCGGCGCGGCGGTGCGGTGACGGCGCGACGACGCCACCAGGTGATGGCTTCGCCGGATGCCGGCAGCGCCCGGCGAAGTCGAGTATCCGCAGCCCGGGTAACGCCGAAGGCCGCGCCCGGGACACCGCGACATCCGATCCCGGGTGCGCTGCGCTTACCCGGGCTACGCGGCCCGGGTCGGGTGCTGAGCCGACCCGGGCCGGCGGGAGTCGCTCCGGGCGGGTACGCCGGCCTCCGCCGGGTGAAAGCCAACGCATTCGCAATCGGCCGCCCTTCAGACCCTGCCCCGGCGAACGGGTGCGTATGTCGACCCCGCGCCGCTACACTGCCCGCCTTTCATCCAG
>CAZNRZ010000002.1:0-27302 GCA_964575535.1 uncultured Lysobacter sp.
CCACCACGCGGCATCGAACCACTCGGCACGCGCTTGTTGCACGCGCTCGGCGTCGAACACAATCGCACCACGGCCGGTCGGGCCGTCGAGTTCGATGCGTCGTTCCCCGGCCGATTCGCGCGCCATCCCAGGAGTCTAGCAAGTGAGTCCTACCCCGCTTCCGCACGATGCGCGCATCTGCCTGCTCCGTCTTTCCGCGCTGGGCGACGTCACCCATGTGCTTCCGCTTGTGCGCACGCTGCAGGCCGCGATGCCGTCCGCGCGACTGACATGGATCATCGGTCGCGGCGAGCGCCGGCTACTCGATGGCCTGCCGGGCGTGACGTTCGTGGAGTACGACAAGAAGTCCGGCATCGACGGCATGCGCGCGCTGCGTGGCGCATTCGACGGCCGCTTCGACGCGCTGCTGCAGATGCAGGTGGCCGCGCGCGCGAACCTGCTGTCGGCCTTCGTGCCGGCGCGTCGCCGCATCGGCTACGACCGCTCGCGCTCGAAGGACCTGCACGGCCTCTTCGTCAACGAGCGCATTCCCGATCGCCCCGGCATCCACGTGCTCGACGCGATCGGCAGCTTCTGCGAGCCCCTCGGCCTTCGGCAGACGCAGGTTTGCTGGGATCTGCCGGTACCGGACGACGCCCGCGAGTGGGCGACGGCGCAATGGCCGGAGGACGGACGACGCGCGCTGCTGATCTCGCCCTGCTCCAGCCACGAGCTGCGCAACTGGCGCAGCGAACGCTATGCCGCGGTGGCCGACCACGCCGCGTCGCGCGGGTGGCGAATCGTGCTCTGCGGCGGGCGCAGCGAGCTGGAGCGCCGCGTCGGCGACGAGATCGTCGCAACGATGACGTCGCCGGTGCTGGACCTGATCGGCAAGGACACGTTGAAGCAACTGCCGGCCCTGCTCGAACGCGCCGACCTGGTGATGACGCCCGATTCGGGCCCGATGCACATCGCCAACGCGATGGGCACGAAGGTGCTCGGCCTGCACGCGGCCAGCAACCCCGCGCGCAGCGGGCCGTACAGCGACCGCCGTTACTGCGTCGATCGCTACGACGACGCGGCGCGCGGCTATCTCGGCAAGCCGGCGTCGCAGATCAAGTGGGGCACGAAGATCGAGCACGAGGGCGTGATGGACCTGGCCACCGTCGACGACGCCATCGCTGCGTTCGAGCGTTACGTGGCGGACCATCCGGGCTCGCGCGGGCCGTGATCCTCAGCCCGCGGGCTGGCGGTAATCCTCGTACGACTTCTCCTCGACGTAGGACGAGCCCAGCGCGAGGTTGATGTCCTTCTTGATGCGGGCACGCTCGTCGTTCTCGAAATAGACGGCGCGCGCGAGGCGGATGAAGTCGGCATCGAATTCCTGCCGCTTTTCCTTAACGCGGATGTCGTCCTCGATCTCCCAGAGCCGCTCGTTGACGGCCTTCAGATCGGCGCGCAGGCGCACGATGTCGTGCCCGGCCGCGGGATGCGCCATCCACGTGCGCTCCAGGGCGGACAGCTCGTTGCGGACGTTGGCGAGCTTGGCCTCGTCCTTCATGCGCTCGGACTTGATCTGCAGGATGGCGATCTTGTCGAGCAGTTCGCCGAAGGACACGGGCACCTGGATCTCGGACATGGCGACGCCTCGAATGCGGGCCGACAGTTTACCCGCCCGTTTTCCGCCCTTGTCGCCCGGCCGGCCCCGCCGTATCATTCGCGGCCCGTCGCCTGTCGGCGGGCGCTCCGGAGAGGTGGCAGAGCGGTTGAATGTACCTGACTCGAAATCAGGCGTAGGTTTATAGCCTACCGAGGGTTCGAATCCCTCCCTCTCCGCCAGATACGAAAACGCCCCCGCAAGGGGGCTTTTTCATATCTGGCGTGGCAGGGGTGAAGAGTCCGTCGCCGGGTTCGACAAAACGGCATGGGAAGCCGTTTTGAACGGGCGACCGGCTGCCCGCGCGCTTAGCGCGGGTGAGGGCCAGGCATGACCCGGGTTCATGCGGCAGGCCGCGTCGTCATCCGCCTCTCGCCTGCGCACGTTGCATCCCCGCAAGCGGGCGTCACCAATCCCCCGCGGCAAGCGATGCTGCGAGGCGCCGTACACCGACGATCAGAAGCCCAAGTCGAGAGCCGATTCCGATCGCCGACCAGCTGCCTACGCACTAGGCGGGTACGCGCCACGAATGAGCGGATCCATCCCGACGCATCGGCGGCGCGGCGCCGCTCGACAACGCACTGCGACACCCACAACGCCCCTCACCTCGCGCAAAACGAAAACGGCCCCTGAGGGCCGTTTCCGCATTCATCCGCGAGCGATCGCGATCAGCCCGCAGACCCGCGCCGCCCACCATCGCGACGATTCGACGACCGCGCCTGCTTCGGCCCCGCATGCGCATGCCGCTTCGGCGCAGCGGCGCCATGCGGCCGATGCGCCGGCTTGCGCCGCGGATTCGGCATCGCGCCCGTCAACACGAGCGGCCGCGCCGGCGCGAAGCCGTCCAGGGTGACCAGCTCGATCTCCTGCCGCAGCAGCTTCTGCACCTGCGCCAGCAGCGGACCCTCGTCCATGCCCACCAGCGACAGCGCCTCGCCCGACGCGCCGTTGCGCCCCGTGCGGCCGATGCGGTGCACGTAGTCCTCGGCGACCATCGGCAGCTCGTAGTTGATGACCAGCGGCAGATCCGGAATGTCGAGCCCGCGCGCAGCCACGTCGGTGGCGACGAGCACGCGCGCCTTGCCGGTCTTGAACGCATTCAGTGCCTTCTGGCGCTGCGCCTGGCTCTTGTTGCCGTGGATCGCGACGGCCTTCAGGCCCGCTTCCTCGAGCTGCTCGGCTAGGCGGTTGCAGCCGTGCTTGGTGCGGCCGAACACGAGCACCTGCTCGTCGTAGCGATCGCTGAGGATCTGCACCAGCAGGTCGCGCTTGCGCGAGCCGTCGACCGGATGCGCGCGGTGCGCGATGGTCTCGGCGATCGTGTTGTTCGCCGCCACCTGCACCTGGTAGGGGTCGTGCATGAACTCGAGCGCGAGCTGCTTGATGCGCGCCTCGAACGTGGCCGAGAACAGCAACGTCTGGCGATGCTTGGGCAGCTTGCCGACGATGCGCTTGATCGCCGGCAGGAAGCCCATGTCGAGCATGCGGTCGGCCTCGTCGAGCACGAGCACTTCGATGCCGTCGAGCTTCACGCTGCCGCGGTCCATGTGGTCGATCAGGCGGCCCGGCGTGGCGACGAGCACGTCGACGCCGCGGCGGAACAGCTCCACCTGCGGGCCCATGCCGGCGCCGCCGAACACGGTGCCGATCGACATGCGCAGATAACGCGCATAGGTGCGCAGGTTGTCGCTCACCTGCACGGCGAGTTCGCGCGTGGGCACGAGGATCAGCGCGCGCGGCTTGCGCGGACCGTTGACCGGCGTGGCCTTGCCGAGGCGGTTGAGCAGCGGCAGGCCGAACGCGGCGGTCTTGCCGGTGCCGGTCTGCGCGCCGCCGAGCACGTCGTGCCCGGCCATCGCGAGCGGGATGGCCTGCTGCTGGATGGGGGTCGGCTGGTTGAAGCCGTTTTCGGCCAGCGCGCGCAGAAGTGCGGGCGACAGGCCGAGCGCCTCGAACGTCGAGGTTTCGATCGTCATGGAAATCTCCGGATAAGCAGGTGCCACGGCAGGGCCGTGGATCGACTCGGAGCTTTCCCTGAACCGCGCTGCGAGATGATGTTTGACGCTCCGGAGGCTCCGGGGCGTGTCTGCGCCGAGAAATCGTGCGGGATGACGTTCGCAGCCCACCGCCGTGGCGATGATGGAATCGGTTGCGAAAGAAACCTGGGAAGCGTGCCGCGGTGCGGCGATGCCAGGCGCTGAACGGGGTGAATGCTACGTCAAAGCGGCGTCGCTGACGAGCCGCGCCCGCGCCAGCGGTTCAGGCAGCCGGACACTACGGGCCGGCATGACCTTCGACACCCTCGGCAGCCGGCCGCTACCCGCTACTGTCCCGCGGGCATGGCGACCGGCCCTGTCCGTGCCGCCCCCGCACTCCGCTGTCCTGGCCTTTGGAGCCCGACGTGACACTCAATACCTCGCAAGTCCTGCTGTCCCTCGCCATCGCGGCTGCGCTCACCGGCTGCGGCAAGGAGTCGACCGACACCGCCGCCGCAGGTTCCACGTCGACACCCGCCGCGTCGAACACGCTCACGATCGACGAGAGCAAGCTGCCGGCGGTCAACCGCTTCACCAAGGCCGATCTCGACCCGTCGAAGGATGCTTGCACCGACTTCGGCGGCTACGTCAACGGCAAGTGGCTCGCCGCCAACGAGATCCCCGGCGACCGCACCTCCTGGGGCGCGTTCGAAATGCTCGACGAGCGCAGCACCGCCGTGCAGCGCCAGATCGCCGAGCAGGCCGCCGCGATGCAGAACGCCGCGGGCGTGGAGAAGATCGTCGGCGACTTCTGGGCGACGGGCATGGACGAGGCCAAGGTCAACGCCGCCGGCCTGACGCCGCTCAAGAGCCGCCTGGACGCGATCGCCGCACTCACGACGCCGGAGCAGATCGCCGAGCACCTGCGCACGACCGCCGCGAAGGGCGAAGGCTTCCTGTTCTCGTTCGGCCCCGAGGCCGACTTCAAGAACTCGTCGATGAACATCGCCTACGCCGGCCAGGGCGGCCTGGGCCTGCCGGACAAGACGTACTACTTCGACGCCGACAAGAAGGACAAGCTCGCCGCATACGAGGAGCACGTGGCCAAGGTGCTCGAGCTCTCGGGCGTGCCGGCCGCCGACGCGGCGAAGCAGGCCAAGGACGTGATCGCATTCGAGGCCCGCCTCGCGAAGGCGAGCAAGTCGAGCGAGGAGCTCTCGCGCGACGTGTCGCTCTACTACAACCCGGTGAGCGTGGCCGACGCTGACAAGCTCGCGCCGAACTTCCCGTGGTCGAAGTTCTTCGCCTCGCAGGGCATCTCTTCGCCGCAGATGTTCTCGCTGGCGATCCCCGGCTTCCACCAGGAAGTCTCGAAGATGCTGGGCGACGTGCCCGTGCAGCAGTGGCAGAGCTACCTGCGCTTCCACCTCGTCGACAGCGCATCGCCCTATCTCTCCGATGCGTTCGCGCAGGAGAACTTCAACTTCTACAACAAGGCGCTGCGTGGCCAGAAGGAGATGAAGGAGCGCGGCAAGCGCGTGCTGGACACCATCGAGGGCCAGGCGGGCGAAGCGCTGGGCCAGATGTACGTCAAGGTCGCGTTCTCGCCCGAATCGAAGGAGCGCATGCAGGAGCTGGTGAAGAACCTCGGCGACGCGCTCAAGGGCCGCATCGAGAACCTGCCGTGGATGAGCGCGGACACCAAGAAGAAGGCCATGGAGAAGTGGGCCAGCTTCACGCCGAAGATCGGCTATCCGGACAAGTGGCGCGAGTGGAACGGCCTCGACACCTCGCGTGACAGCTACATCGGCAACGTGCTCGCCGCCAACGAGTTCAACTACAAGTGGCAGCTGGGCAAGATCGGCAAGCCGGTCGACAAGACCGAATGGGGCATGAGCCCGCAGACGGTCAACGCCTACTACAACCCGCTGCAGAACGAGATCGTCTTCCCGGCCGCGATCCTGCAGCCGCCGTTCTTCGACCCCAAGGCCGACGACCCGCTCAACTACGGCGGCATCGGCGCGGTGATCGGCCACGAGATGATCCACGGCTACGACGACCAGGGCTCGCGCTTCGGCGCCACCGGCAACTTCGAGAACTGGTGGACGCCGGCGGACGCCAAGGGCTTCAGCGGCCTGACGGACAAGCTGGTCAACCAGTTCAGCGCGTACGAAGCCGCGCCGGGCGCGAAGGTCAACGGCAAGCTGACGCTGGGCGAGAACATCGCCGACCTCGGCGGCCTCGCCACCGCCTACGACGCGATGAAGCGCGCCGCGGGCGAAACGCCCGATCCGATGATCGAGGGCATGACGCGCGACCAGCGCTTCTTCGCCAACTGGGCCACCGTCTGGCGCCGCAACTTCACGCCCGAGGAGCTGAAGGTGCGCCTGGCCACCGATCCGCACGCACCGGCCAACTTCCGCGCGATGGGCGCGCCGTCGAACCTGCCGGCGTTCGCCACCGCGTTCCAGTGCAAGCCGGGCGCGCCGATGGTGCGCCAGGGCGATCAGCAGGTCGTGATCTGGTAAGTACGCAACACGTTTCAGGCACGGCACGAAGGGCCCGGGATTCCCGGGCCCTTCGTCGTCATGGCGTGACGGAATCGTTCATGGCACCCCTGCATGCGTTGCTAGACTGCCGCCGATTTCCGGCCACGGATCCACGACCCGATGACTCCACGCCCTCTCGTCTGCGCACTGACTTTCGCCGTTCTCGTCGCCTTCGCCTCGCCGGATGCGGCCGCGCAGAAGAAGAGCCGTCGCGCTGCAAAGCCGCCCGCCGCATCGCCGGCATGCACCGACTTCCACGCCTTCGCCAACGCCGACTGGCTCAACGCCAATCCGCTCGTGCCCGGCACGGCGTCGGTGTCCGCGATGGAACAACTGGCGGCGCGTGCGCAACAGCAGCAGGTCGACCTGCTCAATGCGGCCATGCAGGCGCCCGAAGGCCAGGTGCAGAAGCTGCTCGGCGACTTCTGGGCCAGCGGCCTCGACGAAGCTTCGGTTGAACGCGACGGCGCCAATCCGGTCGCCCCGCTGCTCTCGCGCATCAACGCCATCCGCCGCGCGAAGGACATCCCGCCGTCGATCGCCGCGCTGCACCAGGTCGGCATTCCGGTCGCCTTCAATTTCGGTGCGGACGTCGATCTGGCCGACACCAGCCGGCATATCGGCTATTTCTCCGACGGCGCGCACGGCCTGTCCGATCCGGCCTTCTACACGCGCACCGATGCCGAGACGCGTTCGGTCATGGACCGCTATCGCGCCTACGTGCAGAAGATCCTCGTGCTCACCGGCACGCCCGAGGCGCAGGCCGCGGGCGAGGCGCAGTGGGTGATCGACCTCGAGACGCGGCTGGCCCAGGCCGCCATGCCGCTGCACGCGCAGCAGGATCCGCGCGCCGGCTATGCGGCGGTGCCGACAGCGAATCTCGCGAAGCAGTTCAAGCGCCTGCAGCTGGCGGATTTCCTTAAGGCACAGGGCGTGACCGACGACCAGGTGTCGATGGCCAACCCCGCGCTGTTCACCCAGCTCGACGCGCTGGTCGGCACGTTGCCCGCCGCGCAGTGGAAGGCCTACCTGCGCTGGCGCGTGGGCGATGCGATGGCGCCCTACCTGAGCAAGGCCTGGCGCGACGCCGCCTTCGAATTCCGCGGCCGCGTGCTGGCCGGACAGGCTGCGCCCGCGCTGCGCCAGCAGCAGGTGCTCGATGCGATCAACCTTGCCGCCGGCCCCATGCTCGGCCGCGAATACGTCGCGCGTTACCTGCCGCCTGCCAACCGCGCGCGCGCTGAGGAGATCGCGACGCAGGTGCGCGATGCGCTGTCGGCCGCAGTCGATCGCGACACGCGCCTCGGCGAAGCCGCGCGTATCGAAGCGAAGGCCAAGCTCGCCGCGCTGAAGATCGAAGTCGGCGCGCCGCGCCGCGACCTCGACTTCACCGTGCAGCCGATGGGCCGCGGCAGCTTCGGCAGCAACATGCTGATCGCATCCACCTGGCGCCATCGCGAGGAGATGCGCCGCATCGGCCGCGGCAATGCCGACCGCCGCTGGGACGTGCTCCCGCAGCAGCCTGCGCTCGCCTACGATGTGCCGCAGAACCGTCTCATCGTGACCGCCGCGGTCCTGCACCCGCCGGTGCTCGACCTCACGCAGCCCGTGCCCGCGCAGTACGGCGCCTACGGCGCGCTCGTAGGACACGAGCTCAGCCATAGCATCGACACGCGCGGTCGGCTGATCAGCGCGCGTGGCGAGGCACGCGACTGGTGGACGCCGACGGAAACCGCGGCGTGGACGACGCTGTCGTCGCGCGCCGCCGCGCAGGCGGCGACGCGCGCCTATCCCGGCCTCGCCGGCGTCAACCTCGGCGGCAGCCTGGTCGACGACGTGCTGCTCGCCGACCTCGCCGGCGTCGAGCTGGCCGAAGCCGCGCTGCGTCGCGCGCTTCCGGCTGCCGGCAATGCGGACATGCAGGCGTTCTACTCGGGTTGGGCGCGGCTGTGGCCGGAGCAGGTGTCGGTCGATGCGGCCACCGAACGCGCGGCCACGAGCATCTATCCGCCGGGCACGTGGCGCACCAACCTCACGCTCTCGAACCAGCCCGGCTTCGCCACCGCGTTCACGTGCAAGGCCGGCGCACCGATGGCGCCCGAGGCCGACGGGCAGATCCGGCTCTGGCCCTGATCCGCATCAGCCCATGAACGGAAAAGGCCGCGGTGGATAGCGCGGCCTTTTCGCTTCAGTGCACCGCGCGCAGCGGTGGACGCCGGCCACCCGGCGGCGGGCGTCGACGCCACTGCCGGATCAGCAGCCATCCGAACAGCATGCCGCCCAGGTGCGCGAAATGCGCCACGCCCGGCGCGGTGCCGGTGACGCCGAGCAGCAGCTCGATCACGCCATACACGATCACCAGCGTGCGCGCCTTCATCGGCACCGGCGGGATCAGCAGCATCACCCGCTGGTGCGGGAACAGCATGCCGTAGGCGAGCAGCAGGCCGAAGATGCCGCCGGACGCGCCGACAGTGGGATAGGCCTCGCCGCCCATGGACATGGTCGCCGCGCCGACCAGCAACTGGCAGACCGCTGCGCCGGCTACGCAGGTGAGGTAGTAGCCGAGGAAGCGTCGCGCGCCCCAGACGTGCTCGACCTGCGCACCGAACATCACCAGCGCCAGCATGTTGAACAGCAGGTGCGACAGGCCGCCGTGCATGAAGCCATAAGTCAGCAGCTGCCAGGGCATGAAGCCCGGCGCATCGAATGCGCCGCCGCTGCCGAGCGGCCAGAGCATCAGGTACTCCAGGAATCCACCGAAGCCGGAACTTTCCGACAGCCACTGCAGGACGAACACCGCCAGATTGGCGATCAGCAGGGCCTTGGTGACGGGCGGCAGTTTGGCGAACATCGCGGCTCCCGGGGGACGCGATCATGGTAGCTGTTGCACCGCAATAAAAGCTGCACGCCGTGCTAACGCGGCGGCCCCCACAGCGTTTCATCCAGCGTGGTGCGGGCGCGCTGGCCGACCACGCGTCCGCCAGCCACCTGCACGCCCTCCCCGCGCAGGCGGCCGACCTGCTCGGCGAACCCCTCCGAACCCGGCGGGAACGCGATGCGACCGTCCGAACGGAGTACCCGATGCCATGGCAGCCCGGGCTCGCCGCCGCTGGACAGCAGCCGGGCCACCATGCGCGCGCGCCCCGGCAGGCCGGCGCGACGCGCGACCTCGCCATAGCCCGCTACTTCGCCGGCCGGGATCGCGCGTATGGTCGCGAAGATCCGCCCTGCGGCGTCGTGCGTGTCCACTCCGGTGCCCATGGCGATAGCATAGCGACGACCACGGAGAGACCGATGCGCGATTTCAAAGCGATCCACGAGTTCCTCGACGGCGAGGGCTACGACATCCGCCTCGGCGACGACGAGATGATGTGCGTCGAGCTCTCGCTCGAGCAGGGCCGCCGCCACCAGGCGATCTTCCTCAGCCGCATCGCCGACGAGGACGGCCGCGCCTTCCTGCGCGTGAGCACCGCCGTCTCGCCCATGACCGGCATCGACGCCCGCCGCGCCCTGGGCTTCAACTGGCACAGCCAGGTGGGCTATCTGGCGATCGGCGACCTCGACGGCGTGCCGCATCTGCAACTTGTCGAGAACCGTCCGATGGACGGGCTGGAGCTGGCGGAAGTGCAGCGCCTGGTACTGGAGATCGGCGGGCTGGGCGATCGCATGGAGCGCACGCTCTCGGCCGGCGGCGACCTGTTCTGAGCGCATCGCGCAGCCATGAAAAAAGCCCGCCGAAGCGGGCTTTTTTCGTATCCGGCGCTGCTCAGGCCATGCCGACCAGCCGGAACAGCTCGAACAGCAGGTAGGCGATGCCACCGGCGGCCGGGATCGTCAGGATCCACGCCCAGATCATCTTCTCGACCACCGTCCAGCGGATCGCGTTGAGGCGCTTGGCGCTGCCCACGCCCATGATCGCGGACGAGATGTTGTGCGTGGTCGACACCGGGATGCCCAGCGACGAGGCCGTCAGGATCACCGAAGCCGCACTCGTTTCCGCCGCGAAACCGTGGATGGGGTGCAGCTTCACCAGCTTGTGGCCCAGCGTCTTGATGATGCGCCAGCCGCCGGCGGCGGTGCCCAGCGCCATCACGATCGCGCAGGTGATCTTGATCCAGGTGTCGATGTCCTGGTTCTCGAGCGCGCCGGCGGACGGGTGCAGGAAGGCGAGCCAGCCGGGCAGGTTGTCGAGCGTTCCCGTCGCCTGCGCGCTGACCAGGGTGAGCGCGATGATGCCCATGGTCTTCTGCGCATCGTTGGAGCCGTGCGCGAAGCCCATCGCGGCGGCGCTGGCGATCTGCGCCTTGCCGAAGAAGCCGTTGACCCAGCGCGGACGCGCGATGCGCGCGAACCAGCCGCCACGGCTGGCCATCAGGCCGATGATCGCGAACAGGATGCCCATCAGCAGGAAGCCCGCGGTGAAGCCCGCGATCGGCGATGACACCATCGGCAGGATCACCTTCCACAGGATGCCCGCGCTCCGGTACCAGGGATCCTTGACCTCCGACCAGATGATCGCCTCGGGGTTGTTCATCGCGGCCGCGAACGCCGCGCCTACGAGCCCGCCGATGAGCGCGTGCGAGGACGAGGACGGCAGCCCCCAGTACCAGGTGATCAGGTTCCAGACGATGCCGCCCAGCAGCGCGCAGAGGATCATCTGCGAGGTGACGTCGACCACGCCGGTGTCGAGCAGCCCCGAGGCGATGGTCTTGGCGACCGCGGTGCCCCAGAGCGCGCCGATGAGGTTCATGAACGCCGCCATGCCCACCGCCTGCGCCGGCGAGAGCACCTTGGTGGCGACGACCGTCGCGATCGAGTTGGCGGTGTCGTGGAAGCCGTTGATGTACTCGAAGATCAGCGCCGCGAGCACGACGAGCAGGACGAGGGTGAGCATCGCGGCGGCCCGTCAGGAGTTCTTCAGCACGATCTCGTAGGCCACCACGCCGGCCTCGCGGCAGCGGTCGATGGCCTTCTCGAGGATCTCGAAGAACTCCTTGAGCAGGAACATCTGCAGGTGGTCGAGCTTGCCGCTGTAGATGTCGCGGTAGAGCTCGAGCATCAGGCGGTCGGCCTCGTTCTCGATCGCGCGCAGGCGGTCGGACAGCGCCTTCATCGGCTCGAGCTTGAGCGCGGGCAGCTGGCGGACCATGTCGACCACCACGCCCGAGGCCTGCTCCAGCATCGCCGCGCGCGGCGCGAAGTCGATACCCTGCAGGTGCTGGATGGCCAGCGAATAGCGGTCGGCGAACTTCTCGACCTGCTTGGGGATCTTGTACAGCGCCGAGGCCAGCGCTTCGATGTCCTCGCGCTCGATCGGCGTGATGAAGCTGCTGACCAGCTCCTGGCTGATCTTCTCCGACGCGTCGCGCTCGCGCTGGCGGGCGAGCTTGAACGCGTCGAGCGCCGGCTCGCTCGCGCTCTCGCGCAGCATCGCGTGCAGCGCGCGCGTGCTGTCGTGCGCCGCCACGGCCGCCTCCTCGAGCAGCGTGTAGAACTGCTTGCCCTGGCCGAACATCGTCTGGAGGGAGAACATGAGGAAGCCTCTGGATGCACGCTGCGATCCGCCAATTATGACGGCTCGGTGACACTCTGCGTTCACCCTTCACGGGTCGCCCCTTCACGCCGCTGCTACCATCGGCGCCCCCCACCCCTGCTCGGCTCCATGGACGACGACCCGGAACCGCGAAGTCTGACCGCCCCTTCCGCGCCCGACGCGGCCCGTCCCGGCGGAATCCGCCATGGTTGAGCTGCTCGTCGTCGTTTTCCTGATCGTGCTCAACGGCTTCTTCGCGATGTCGGAGATGGCCCTGATGACGTCGCGCAAGTCGCGGCTCAAGCAGATGGCCGAGGAGAGCGGGGCCAGCGCCCGCGGCGCGCGCTGCGCCCTGGCGCTCGCCGAGCACCCGGACGACCTGCTCTCGACGGTGCAGATCGGCATCACCCTGATCGGCATCCTGGCCGGCGTATTCGGCGGCGAAGCCATCGGCCTGCTGATCGCCGAGCAGCTGCAGGGTTGGTGGCCGAACGCACGCGAATACGCGGCCGGCATCGGCCTGGGCACCGCCGTCGGCATGATCACGGCCGCGCAGGTCATCTTCGGCGAGCTCGTTCCCAAGCGCCTGGCGCTGACCAATCCCGAGCGCATCGCCGTCGCGGTCGCCCTGCCGCTGCGTGCGCTTTCGCGCGCGGCGCGGCCGGTGGTGCGGGCGCTGGGCACGATCAATCGCGGCGTACTGCGCCTGATGGGCGTGCGCGACGACACGCGCACGGGCGTGAGCGAAGAGGAGATCCGCATGCTGGTGAGCGAGAGCCACGAGCAGGGCGTGATCGACGCCGACGAGCGCAAGATGATGAACCGCGTGCTCAGCCTCGGCGACCGCATCACCGAGAGCCTGATGACGCCGCGCACGCGCATCGTCTGGCTGGATGCGGCCGCGCCGGCCGACGAGAACCTCGAGGCGATGCAGGCCGCGCCGTTCTCGCGTTTCCCGGTCTACCGCGAGAGCGACCAGGACGTGCTGGGCGTGCTCGAGGCGAAGTCGCTGCTGCGCGCGCTCGGCAGCGGGCAGGCGCCGGATCTGTTCGGCGCGCTTCGCGAGCCGCTGTTCGTTTCCGAGTCGACGCCCGCGCTCAAGCTTCTGGAGATCTTCCGCGAGGAGCAGCAGTCGCTGGCGCTGGTGGTCGACGAGTACGGCGACGTGAGCGGGCTGGTGACGGTGAACGACGTCATGGGCGCGGTGCTCGGGCGCATCCAGTCCAGCGAGCGCGACGAGGCGGCCTCGTCCGTGGTGCGGCGCGACGACGGATCGCTGCTGGTCGATGGCGCGCTCGGCACGGAGGAACTGCGCGAGGTGATCTCGCGCTCGGCGCTGCCGGGCGAGGACGAGCACGACTTCCATACCGCCGCCGGGATGGTGATCGCGCACTTCGGGCGCATTCCGCATGCGGGCGAGTCCTTCGTCTGGGACGGCTGGCGCATCGAGGTCGTCGACCTGGACGGCCCGCGCGTCGACAAGCTGCTGCTGCAGGCGATCGCGGCGCCGGAGGACGACGGCGATGACCGTCCCGCCTGAGCGCCCCGTCGAGGTGGGCACGCGCGCGCTGCTCGACGGCATCGCCGCGGGCGATCCGGACGAATCGCTGCGCCTCGGCGATCTCTTCCAGGGTCTGGGTGATCGCGCCTTCGGCATGCTGCTGATCGCGGCCACCGCGCCCGCCTTCATTCCCATTCCCGGGCTGGCCGGCGCGCTCAGCGGGCCGCTGGTGATGCTGGTCGGCGTGCAGCTGCTGCTGCGCCTGCGCCAGCCGTGGCTGCCGGGGTTCGTCGCCCGCCGCGGTCCGCGCCGCAGCACCATGGCCCGCCTGCGTGATCTGCTCGCGCCGTGGCTGCGACGGCTGGAACGCCTGATCCGGCCGCGTCTGACGGTTGTGCTCGATCACTGGCTGCTCGACGTGGTGACCGGCCTGCTGGTGATCGCGCTCGGCCTGCTGCTGTCGCTGCCCATCCCCTTCACCAACTACGTGCTCGCCGCGCTGCTGCTGCTGTTCGCACTCGCGCTGCTCGAGCGCGACGGCGTGCTCATGCTCGTGGCCTGGGCCGCGGCGCTGGTGGCGATCGGAAGTTTCTCCGCACTGTCGGGCACCGCGCTGCACGCGCTGCTCGAGGCGCTGCGGTCGCCCTAGCAGGCCACCGGTTCGGCGAGCAGCGCGAGGAACTCGTCCACTTCCAGTGGATGGCCGAGCCAGTAGCCCTGGGCGAGGTCGCAGCGGCGCTCGCGCAGCAGGCTGAACTGCCCTTCCTGCTCCACGCCCTCGGCCACGACGGTGATGCCCAGCGAATGCGCCATGGCGATGATGGCCGATGTCAGGGCCAGGTCGTCCGGGTCGCGCAGCACGTCGGCGACGAAGCTGCGGTCGATCTTCACGCCGTCCACGGGCACGCGGCGCAGGTGGCTCAGGCCCGAGAAGCCCGTGCCGAAGTCGTCGAGCCAGACCTTGATACCCATCGCGCGCAGGCGCGAAAGCAGCTGGCTGGCATGCCCCTCGTCGCTGATCACCGCCGTCTCGGTGAGCTCGACGTGGAGCTGCGAAGCCGGCAGGCCGGCATCGCGCAGGCAGGCCTCGACCATGCGCGCCAGGTCGCCGCTGCGCAGCTGGCGCGGGGACACGTTGACCGAGACGAACAGCGGTTCCGCGCCGGTGCGCGCGTCGGCCCAGCGCACCGCATCGCTGCACGCGGCGCGCATGACCTGCGGCCCGATGGTCTCGATCAGCCCGCTCTGTTCGGCCACGTCGATGAACACCGACGGCGCGATGACGCCCTGATCGCGATGGCGCCAGCGCAGCAGCGCCTCCGCGCCCACAAGCATGCGATCGGACAACCGGTAGACCGGCTGGTACACCAGCCGCAGCTCGCCACGGTCCCAGGCGCCGCGCAACTCCTGCTCCAAATGCATGCGCTGCTCGACCGCCTCGTTCATCGCGCGGCTGTAGAAGCGGTAGCAGTTCTTGCCCGCGACCTTCGCCTGGTACATCGCGATGTCGCCGTTCTTGAGCAGCGCGGTGGCGCCGGCCGCGTCGTCCGGGAACAGCGTCACGCCCACGGACGTGCCGAGGAAGACCTGCCGACCCTGCACCGACAGCGGTTCGGACAGAACCGCCACCAGCCGCTCGGCGAGCGCCCTCGCCGTGGCGCGCACGTCGCCTTCGTCGACGAGGATCACGAACTCGTCGCCGCCGAAACGCGCGACCTTCGCCTCCGGCCCGCCCACGTCCTCCACCGCCTGCGAGATGCGGTGCGCGAACTGCAGCAGCACCTCGTCGCCGGCGTCATGGCCAAGGGTGTCGTTGATGCGCTTGAAGTCGTCGATGTCGGCGAACAGCAGGGCGAGCTGGCGGCCGACGCCGTTGAGCCGCAGTACGCGCGCGTCGAGCATCTCGCGGAAGGCGAGGCGGTTCGCCAGGCCGGTCAATGCGTCGGTGTAGGCCATGCGGCGGATCTCGCGGTCGTGCCGCGCCACGCTCTGGCTCATGCGGCTGAACGCACGGATCAGATCGCCGAGCTCGTCCTGTCGCGCGGTCACCGGCAGGTCGGTGTCGAACCGGCCGGACTCGATCGCCCGCGCCGAGTCGGCGAGCTGCGCGATCGGACGCACCATGCTCCGCTGCACGACCGCCAGCAGAACGCCGCCCAGTGCGAGCAACGCGGTCGTCAGCAGCAGGATCGCCACCAGCTGGCGCTCGCCGAGCGCGCGAACGCGTTCGCGCAGCAGGCCGATCGCCTGTGTCTCGAAGCCGCGTGCCTGCGTGCGGTCGAAACCGAGGCGCACGCCTCCCAGCCGCTCCCCGCCGATCATCACGGGCGCCGACGCATCCATCACCGTCGCGGTGGTCTGGACATGCATCTCGCGGCTGCCGATGGCCTCGTAGGCCAGCTCGTCGTCCATGCGCTTGCCGTAGCTCGGGATGTCCGGCGTGCCGTCGTGCAGGACGTTGCCGTCCGCGTCGAAGACGATCACGTAGCGCACGCCCGGCAGGCGCAGCATGGACTGCGCGAGCGCGCCGACCGCGTCGAGGTCGAAGTAGTACAGCGGGTTGACCAGGCTTTCGGAGAGCTGGGCCACCGTGCCCTCGGCGCGCCGCTGCAGGTTGGCGTCGAGCGCCTGCGCGGTGGCCTGGCGCGACATCCGCTCCACCGCCGACTGCGCCTCCTGCTGGCGCATCCAGAACAGCACCATCAGCGCGGTGACGACCAGCACCGCCAGCCCGACCATCGCGAAGAACTGGGCCTGCAGGCCGATGCGCAGCTTCATTCGACGTCCGCCCGCACCTGAGCGACGCCGGCGCCGATGTGCTCGAGCGCCTGCGACGAGGCCGCATCGACGGGCAGGAACCGCGATGTCTCGAAGAACCGCAGCAGCGCCTCGCGGCCCGCGGCATCCCCGGGCGCACCCATCAGCACTTCGCGCAGGCGCGCGGCCACGCGTGGATCGAGATCGCCACGCACTACTTCCACCGCGCGCGGGTACGACGGCGTGCGGCCGATCACCACGAAGTCGCGGCGGAACGCGCCGGGCAGGCGGCGCGGGTTGTCCCAGTCGAGGTTGCTCATGACCCCGGCGTCGACCAACCCCTTGTGCACCCACGTCGCGATGTTCAGCTCCGAACGCGCGAACAGGTAACCCACGGCGTTCGCACTGGGCTGGTCGTCGGGCGAGAGCAGGATCTCCAGCGACATCGAGCGCCCCAGCAGTGCGGCCGCCGGCACGAAGTAGGCACTGGTGGAACTGGGCCGCTGAAAGGCGACGCGGCGCCCGCGCAGGTCCTCGAGGCGTCGCAGGCCGCGGTCGCGGCGCGCGAAGAACAGGCTGTGGTACTGGCTGGCGCCGTCGCGCTCGGTGAGCAGCAAAGGAGTCGCGCCGGCGCGCTTGCCGAGCAGCATGGCGCTGCCGGCGGTCTCGGTGACCCAGTCGACGCGGCCGCGGCGCATGTAGCTGGCCATCTGCTGCGCATCCTTGGCCATGAGGATGCGGCCCTCGCGGATGCCGACGTCGGCCATGCGGGGCACCACGTAGTCGAGCAGTGGCTTGAGCTGGTCGTAATGGGCGCGCGGATCGTCGCTGATGCGCCCGAGCACGAGCACGCCCGGCGACGCGTCGGGGCCGGCCGCGAGCGGGCGCGCGAAGGCCATGGCCAGCAGCAGGCAGGCGAAGCGGAAAATGCGCGACATCGATACGGCCGGAAAGCTCCCCGCGGGCAGCCTAATGCAATCCACTAGCCGCCGATACCGCCGTCCGGCCGGTCGCCACCCCCCGCCCCGGCCAGGCGCGCCATCCGCTGGGCGTCAGCGAGGATTCCGCGCAGCAGGCGGACGTCGCGCTCGTCCAGGGCGGCGCGGTTGAAGATCCGGCGCAGCTTGCGCAACGCGCTCTCCGGGGCCCGGCCCTTGTGGAAGTCGATGGCGTCCAGCGTCTCGGCCAGTTGGGCGTAAAAGCCCTCCAGCTGCTCATGCGAGGCCGGCGGCTCACGGGACTCCACGGGGCCCGGGGCATCGGCGGCCGCCAGCAGCGCCATCCGGAGTTCGTAGGCCAGCACCTGCACGGCCGCGGCGAGGTTGAGCGAGCTGTAGTCGGGATTGGCCGGGATGTGCACGGCGAGGTGGCAGAGATGCAGCTCCTCGTTGGTCAGGCCGGTGCGCTCGCGGCCGAAAACCAGGGCCACCTCCCCGCCGCCCGACTGCGCCAGCTCGTCGACGACGCGACCGGCCGCCTCGCGCGGCGTCAGCTCGGGCAGCGCGACGCGCCGGCTGCGTGCCGTGCAGCCCAGTACCCGCCGACAGCCGGCGAGCGCGGTGGCGAGGTCGGCGACGATCGACGCGCCCGCGAGCACGTCGTCGGCACCGGCCGCGAGCGCATGCGACTCGCCATCGGGCTCCTTCTCGGGCGCGACCAGCACCAGCCGTGCCAGCCCCATGGTCTTCATCGCGCGCGCTGCGGAGCCCAGGTTGCCCGGATGCTGGGTGCCCACCAGCACGATGCGGACGCGGCCGGCCGCCATGTTCATGAAATCGGAGGTCATGGCGCCAATGGTAAGCTTCGCGCCCCCGCCGACCGGGCGGGACCGCTCTTTTCCACGGCCAGCGCGCCCCGGACGTACCCCGCTCCCATGCAGAAACCCGCCATCACCTTGATGATCAAGGCCGCGCGCGCCGCCGGCAATGTTCTTCTCCGCCACATGCACAAGCTCGACGCGCTGAACGTGGTCGAGAAGGGCCGCATGGACTTCGCCAGCGAAGTCGACAGCCTGGCCGAGAAGGAGATCATCAAGGAATTCCGCCGCGCCACGCCGGACTACGCGATCCTCGGCGAGGAGAGCGGCCCGCTGAATTCCGGCCCCCGCTCGCGCTATACGTGGGTGATCGATCCGCTGGACGGCACCAGCAACTACCTGCGCGGCATCCCGCACTTCTGCGTGTCGATCGCACTGGTGGAGAACGGCGAGCCGATCAACGGGCTGATCTTCGACCCGCTGCGCAACGAGATCTTCCACGCCACGCGCGGTGCCGGTGCGGTGCTCAACGACAAGCGCATCCGCGTGGCCGAGCGCAAGGATCTCGGCGGCGCCATGCTCATCACCGGCTTCCCGCCGCGCGAGCGCGAACGCGCGAGCGCGCAGCTCAAGTGCGTGGACGCGCTGCTGCTGCAGGCCGAGGACATCCGCCGCACCGGCTCGGCCGCGCTCGACCTCGCCTACGTGGCCGCCGGCCGTGCCGACGCCTATTTCGAGGCCGGGGTGAAGCCCTGGGACATCGCCGCCGGCGCGCTGCTGGTGCGCGAGGCGGGCGGCAAGGTGGTCGACTTCCGCGGCCGCCCCACCCCGCCGATGGACAACCGCGGGCTGGCCGGCCGCCCGCTGGTGGCGGGAAACATCCGCATCTGCGACGAGCTGCAGAAGAAGATCGTCGACACCGGGTACGCAAACGCGTTCGACGCCGCGTAGGCGCGACGCACGTCCCGGCCAGACACCGCCGGGCATGAAAAAGGCCGCATCGCTGCGGCCTTTTTCATTGCGTGACTGTCGCGCAGCGCGGGCTCAGGGGCGCCGCGCCAGCGCTTCCTCGTCGCGTACCTTGGGCAGCAGGTCCTGCTTGCTCACGCCCAGCCACAGCAGCAGCGGGCAGGCGATGAAGATCGTCGACACCGTGCCCAGGATGATGCCGACCAGCTGCGCCTCGGCCATGCCGCGCAGCGAGCCACCGCCGTAGAGGTAGAGCGCGAGCACGGTCAGGAACGCCGCGAACGACGTGATCACCGTGCGCGAGAGCGTCTGGTTGATCGACGCGTTGAGGATGGTCTTGGGATCAGCACGCATGCCGCGGAAGTTCTCGCGCACGCGGTCGAAGACCACGATGGTGTCGTTGATCGAGAAGCCCATCACCGACAGCACGCCCGCGAGCACCGTCAGGTCGAAGTCGTGGCGGGTGAAGGCGAACCAGCCGAGCACGATCAGCACGTCGTGCAGCGTGGTGATGGTGGCCGCGATGGCGAACTTCAGCTCGAAGCGGAACGAGATGTAGACCAGGAAGCCGACGATCACGAACAGCAGCGCCCAGATGCCGTTGGCGGCGAGCTCCGAGCCCACCTGCGCGCCCACCTGCTCGCTGCGTACCACGCGCACCGCACCCCATTCGTTGCCCATCGCAGTGGCCACGCGCTGACCGATGCTCTCGGTCGCGACATCGTCGGCGGCCACGGCCGAGGCCGCCGAAGTGTCCGAATCGCGCGGCTGCAGGCGCACGATCAGCTCGCGGCCGGTGCCGAGCGTCTGCACCTGGGCATCCTCGAAGCCGCCCGCGGCCAGCTTCTCGCGTACGGCATCGACCGGCGCCGCACGTTCGGTCGCCAGTTCCACCGCGGCGCCGCCGGTGAAGTCGATGGCGTAGTCGAACGTGCCGAGCGCATCGAAGCGCCCACCCGGGAACGTGTGGAAGAGCATCGCGGCGATCGAGCCCAGCGCCAGCAGCGAGGCGATGGAGAGCGAGATCCAGCGCAGGCGGATGAAGTCGAACTTGCTGTCGTAGGGAAAGACGTTGAAGGGTTTCATGGACGTGTCCGAAAGGCCGGCGGCCGCGGCGCCGCAGCGCCGCGCAGGGTCAGATGGCGATCGACTGCAGGCGCCGGCGGCGCCCGTAGATCAGCGTGGCGATGCCGCGCGACGCTGAGACGGCCGTGTACATCGAGGTCAGGATGCCCACGATCAGCGCCACCGCGAAGCCCTGCACCGGGCCGGTGCCGAAGGCGAACAGCGCGACGCCGGCAAGCACGGCGGTGATGTTCGCGTCGGCGATCGTGCCCGAGGCCTTGTCGTAGCCCGTCGCGATCGCCGTCTGCGGCGGCATGCCGGCGCGCAGCTCCTCGCGGATGCGCTCGTTGATGAGCACGTTGGCGTCCACCGACATGCCCACCGTGAGCGCGATGCCCGCCAGGCCCGGCAGGCTCAGCGTGGCGCCGAACAGCGACATCACCGCCACCAGCGCGAGCAGGTTGAGCAGCAGCGCCACGCACGTCACCAGGCCGAACACGCGGTAGTAGAAGAGGAAGAACAGCAGGGTGAACCCGAACGAGAACAGCACCGCGGTGAGGCCGCGCTCGATGTTCTCGCGGCCCAGGCTCGGGCCGACGATGCGCTCTTCGACGAAGTCCATCGGCGCGGCCAGCGAGCCCGAACGCAGTTGCAGCGCGAGGTCGGCCGCGAACTGGCTGCTCTCGAGGCCGGTGGTCTGGAAGTCGCGGCCGAACACGCCGTTGATGTTGGCGACGCTGATCACTTCCTCGTTGACGCGCGTGCTGCGCACTTCCTTGCCGTCGACGATGCGCACCTCGGGGATGCGTTCGATCAGCACCACAGCCATCGGCTTGCCGACGCTCTCGCTGGTGAAGTCGAACATGCGCTGGCCGCCGGCGCTGTTGAGGCGCACCGACACGGCGGGCGTGCCGCTCTGCGAATCGAAGGTGGACTTGGCGTCGACCAGCTGGTCGCCGGTGGCGATCACGCGCTTGTTGAGCAGGATCGGGCGGCGCGCACCGTTCGGGCCCGTCTCGTAGTACACGCGCGCCTCGGGCGGCACGCTACCGGTTTCGACGGCGGCCTGAGCATCACCCTCCACCACCGCCCGGTATTCCAGCGTGGCGGCAGCGCCGAGCACGCGCTTGGCCTGCGCGGTGTCCTGCACGCCCGGCAGCTCGACGACGATGCGATCGGTGCCCTGGCGCTGGATCACCGGCTCGGCCACGCCCAGCGCGTTGACGCGGTTGCGCAGCGTCGCCACGTTCTGGTCGATGGCGTCGCGCGACAGGCGCTGCAGCTCGGCTTCGGTCAACTTCACCGATAGCGTGCCGCCACTGGCCTGCACGTCCAGCCCCGCGTCGCCGCGCGCGATCAGCTCGCGTGCGCGCGCCGCGTCACCCGGGGAGGCGAGCACCGCGACGACCGTGCCGTCGGCGCTGCGCTCCACCGATTCGTAGCGGATGCGCGCATCGCGCAGCTGCACGCGCACGTCCTCGGCCAGCGCCTCACGGCGCTTCTCCATCGCCGCGGCCTGGTCGACCTGCATCAGGAAGCGCACGCCGCCCTGCAGGTCGAGACCCAGCTGCATCGGCCGCGCGCCGATCTTTTCCAGCCACGACGGCACCGTAGGCGCCAGGTTGAGTGCGACCACGTAGTCGCTGCCCAGGCCGTCGCGCAGGGTATCGGCGGCGGTGACCTGCTGGTCGGCCGTGTCGAGACGGACGAGCACGTCGTCCGCATCGCGCTCCACCGCGGCGGGCGTCACGCCGGCGCGGCCGAGGGCCTCGCGCACGCGCGTGACCAGTGCCTCATCGATGCTTCCGCCACGATTGGCCGAGATCTGCACCGACGGATCCTGGGGGAACACGTTGGGAAGCGCGTACAGCGCGCTCAGCAGCACGACGAGAAGGAGGACGACGTATTTCCAGCGCGCGTAGGTCAGCATCGAAGTTCCAGCGGCTCCCCGCCGCGACTCAAACGGGTGTCGGGTCGGCTCAGGCCGACTTCAAGGTGCCCTTGGGCAGTACGTTCGAAATGGCGGCCTTCTGCACGCGCAGCTTCACGCCATCGGCCACCTCGACGGTGATGAAGTTCTCGCCGATGTCGGTGACGACGCCGGCCACGCCGCCCGAGGTCAGCACCTCGTCGCCGCGCGAGAGCTTGTCGAGCATGGCCCGGTGCTCCTTGGCGCGCTTCATCTGCGGGCGGATCATCAGGAAGTACATGACGCCGATCAGCACGACGGGCAGCACGAGGCCGCCGAGGCCCGGACCGGCGGGCGCGGCGCCCGCGGTCTGCGCGTGGGCGGCGGGAATCAGGAAGTCGATCAGGGACATGACATGGATCCGGGCGAAAACGACCGGGGATTATGCCACGGGGCTCCGCAGGCTCCCGGCCGGCGGCGCAGCCGCCCCGTTCAGGCCTCGGCGCCCGGCATCCGTAGGCGATAGAACTCCGCACGGAAGGCCTCGAAGCGCCGCTCCGCGATCGCGTCGCGCATCTGCGCCATGACGCGCTGGTAGTAGCGCAGGTTGTGCAGCGTGCCGAGCATGGGGCCGAGCATCTCGTTGCAGCGATCGAGGTGGCGCAGGTAGCTGCGCGTATAGCCGTTGCTGCAGGTGTAGCAGTCGCAGCCCTCCTCGATCGGGCGCATGTCGCGCTCGTACTTGGCGTTGCGAACGCGCACCGTGCCGGTGGCAGTGAAGTAGTGGCCGTTGCGCGCGTTGCGCGTGGGCATGACGCAGTCGAACATGTCGACGCCGCGGGCGACGGCCTCGACGAGGTCCTCCGGGCGGCCCACGCCCATCAGGTAGCGAGGCCGGTCGACGGGCAGTTGCGGCGCGGTGTGCTCGAGCATGGCGTTGCGCTCGGCTTCGGTCTCGCCCACCGCGAGGCCGCCGATGGCGTAACCATCGAAGCCGATCGCCTTCAGTCCGTCGGCCGAGCGCGTGCGCAGGTCGTGGTGCACGCCGCCCTGCACGATGCCGAACAGCGCCGCGTCATTGCCCTCGTGCGCGCGCCTGCTGCGCTCGGCCCAGCGCAGCGAGAGCTCCATCGACTTGCGCACGACCTCCGGATGCACCGGCTTGCCGTCCACCTGCACCGGCGGACACTCGTCGAAGATCATGACGATGTCGGAGTCGAGCACCTTCTGGATGCGCATGCTCTCCTCGGGGCCGAGGAAGACCTTCGCGCCGTCGGTCGGCGAGGCGAAGGTGACGCCCTCCTCCGTGATCTTGCGGCGATGCGCGAGCGAGAACACCTGGAAGCCGCCGGAGTCGGTGAGGATCGGGCCGTTCCAGCGGGTGAAGCCGTGCAGGCCGCCGTGGTCGCCGATCACGTCGAGGCCCGGACGCAGGTAGAGGTGGAAGGTGTTGCCGAGGATGATCTCGGCGCCCAGCTCGCGCACCTGGTGCGGCGTCACGCCCTTGACGGAGCCGTAAGTGCCCACCGGCATGAAGGCCGGTGTCTCGACCGTGCCGCGGGGAAACGTCAGCCGGCCGCGGCGGGCGGCGCCGTCGGCGCCAAGGAGCTGGAAGGACATGCGGCTCATGGGTGGATTGCTCGGTGATGCGATCGAAGGTGGATCCCTGCTTCGCTCGGGATGACAGGCGCGTTCGTTCCCTGCGTTTGTCATCACGGGCGCAGCGGGGATCCGCTGTTAGAGGGTCACGACGACTGCTCGCGCGGAAAAAGCAGCATCGCGTCGCCATACGAGAAGAACCGGTAGCGCGCATCGACCGCGTGGCGGTAGGCATCGAACACGCGCTGCTTGCCGGCAAACGCCGAGACCAGCATCAGCAGCGTGCTCTGCGGGAGATGGAAGTTGGTGACCAGCGCGTCGACCGTGGTGATGCGGTAGCCGGGCAGGATGAACAGCCGCGTCTCGCCTGAAAAAGGCATGAGTTCGACATGCCCGTCCTCATCGCGACGCGTCGCGCTCTCCAGTGCGCGCACCACCGTGGTGCCGACAGCGATCACGCGCCCACCCGCCTCGCGCGTGCGCCGGATCTGCTCCACCAACGCCGCGCCGACGTTGATCCACTCACTGTGCATCACGTGCCGGCTGACATCGTCCTCGCGCATCGGCTGGAACGTGCCCGCGCCCACGTGCAGCGTGACATGCCCGAACGAAACGCCCATGGCCTGCAGCCGCGCGAGCAGGGCCTCGTCGAAATGCAGCCCCGCGGTCGGCGCGGCCACTGCACCGACCTCGCGCGCGAACACGGTCTGGTAGCGCTCGGCATCGTCGGCGCCCGGCTCGCGCTGTATGTAAGGCGGAAGCGGCAGGCGGCCGGCGTGCAGGAGCCAGGCTTCCAGCGGCTCGGGCACGTCGAACTGCAGCACGAAGAAGCTCTCGTCGCGCCCGAGCACGCGGGCGTGGCCGCCGGCGTCGAGTTCGATGACGGCGCCTTCCTTCGGGGTCTTGCTCACGCCCAGCTGCGCGCGCGCGCGATCGGCGCCGAGCAGGCGCTCGATCATGATCTCCACGCGCCCGCCGGTCTGCTTGCGGCCGAACAGCCGCGCGGGGATGACGCGGGTGTCGTTGAACACGAGCAGGTCGCCGGCGCGCAGCAGCGCGGGCAGGTCGCGGAAGACGCGGTCCTCGAACGCGTACGCGTCGTCCGCGGGCACGACCAGCAGCCGGCTCGCCGAGCGCTCCGGCAGGGGCGCCTGCGCGATCAGCTCGGGCGGCAGCGCGTAGTCGAAATCGGATTTCTTCAAGCGGTTCACGGTTGGATACGGGCCGCATGGCGCCACGCCATGGGGCCGCACAGTGTAGCGGCGGAGCCGTGTCGGGCCGGGGGTTATCGGCGCGAAAGCCGCGTGATAGCATGCATGCAACCTTTTGAATGGAAAAGGAAAACGCGTCGCCGCGTGCTTCCGCGCATGGCCGTTCGCGTCCTTTTTTCCGCACCACGGAGACCGCCATGTCGAATCCCGCCGCAAACGTCGTCGCCCTTCTCGCTCCGCTGCGCGAACGCGGCGGGAGCCGGCGCACCGTCGGCCTGGACGACGCCGTGATCGAGCGCTTCGCCGCCTCGCATCCCGAACTGCGCGAGGCCGTCGAAGCGGCGGCCGCCGACTTCACGCGCGTCGGACAGGAATTCGCCGACCTGCTCGATCTCGACGAGGACGCGCAGATGCGCGCCGTGCAGGCGGGCTTCGTCAACTTCTATCCGGACGACGCCGTGAACCCCTACGTCGCGCTCGCCGCACGCGGGCCGTGGGTGGTCACGCTGAAGGGTGCTGTGCTCCACGACTCCGGCGGCTACGGCATGCTCGGCTTCGGCCACGCGCCGGCCGCGGTGATCGAGGCGATGGCGCGCCCGCAGGTGATGGCGAACATCATGACGCCGTCGCTGTCGCAGCTGCGGTTTGACCGCGCCCTGCGCGCGGCGGTCGGCGTGACGCGCGAGGGCTGCCCCTACGAGCGCTTCTTCTGCCTCAATTCGGGCTCCGAATCCGTGTCGCTGGCCGCGCGCATCGCCGACGCGAACGCGAAGCTGATGACCGACCCCGGCGCGCGCCATGCCGGCCGCACCATCAAGCGCCTCGTCGTGAAGGGCAGCTTCCACGGCCGCACCGAGCGCCCGGCGCTGTATTCGGATTCCTCGCGCAAGACCTATGCGCAGCACTTGGCGAGCTTCCGCGGCGAGGATTCGGTGATCACCGTCGAGCCCTACGACACCGACGCGCTGCGCCGCGCGTTTGCCGACGCCGACGCGAACGGCTGGTTCATCGAAGCCATGTTCCTCGAGCCGGTGATGGGCGAAGGCGACCCCGGCCGCGCCGTGCCGCAGGCTTTCTACGCGGCCGCGCGCGAGCTCACCCGCGAGCACGGCGCGCTGCTGCTCGTGGATTCGATCCAGGCGGGCCTGCGCGCAACCGGCGTTCTGTCGATCGTCGACTACCCCGGCTTCGAGAGCGCCGAAGCGCCGGACATGGAGACCTATTCGAAGGCGCTCAACGCGGGGCAGTATCCGCTGTCGGTGCTGGCGGTGAACGCACGCGCCGCCGCGCTGTACCGCAAGGGCCTGTACGGCAACACGATGACCACCAACCCGCGCGCGCTCGACGTGGCCTGCGCGGTGCTGGAACAGGTTACGCCGCAGGTGCAGGAGAACATCCGCGCACGCGGCCGCGAGGCGATCGAACGCCTGGAAGCGCTGCGCGCCGAGCTGGGCGGGCTGATCACCGGGGTGCAGGGCACCGGCCTGCTGTTCTCCTGCGAGCTGTCGCCACAGTTCAAGTGCTTCGGCGCGGGCAGCACCGAGGAATGGCTGCGCGAGCGCGGCATCGGCGTGATCCACGGTGGCGTCAACTCGCTGCGCTTCACGCCGACCTTCACCATCACCAGCGAAGAACTCGAGCTGCTGGTGGCGATGGTCGGCCGCGCGCTGCGCGAGGGCCCGCGCGTGGAACAGGCCGCGGCGGCCTGATCGAACCCTCGACGCGCATGACGAAAGGGCCGGCACTGCCGGCCCTTTCCGTTTCAGCCGGCCAGCTCGGACACCGCCAGCACGATCGCGAGCAGCGATCCGGCCACCAGCACCGTCCACGTCAGCAGCGTGCCCCAGAGCCGGCCGAATGATTTCCCCTCGGACCGGCCCAGGCCCCGCGCATGAAGCAGGCGCCCGACGAACAGCAGCGCGCCCAGCAGCGCGACTAGGCGCCGGTCCAGCCCGCCGAGTTCCAGCAGCGCGAGCAGCACCAGCAGCATCGGCACGTATTCGACGAAGTTCGCGTGCACGCGAATGCGGCGCAGCAGCTCGCGATCGCCGCCATCGCCCAGCCCGACCCTGCGCCCGCGACGCAGGCGCACGATGGGCAGCAACAGCACCAGCAGCAGCAGGCCATGCAGGCCGGCGATGAACAAGGTGACGCTCGGAATCACGATCTACCTCCGGTAAGAGCGCGTACGAGGAACCAGACGCCGACGAGCGCCACGATGGCGACGCCGACGATCCACGGCCGGAACCGCCGCACCAGCGAACCCGCCGTGGCGGCGATGTCGACCGCGGGGCGCGCGCCCTGTGGCGCCGCCGCCGTGCGCGGGGTCAGCATCCACGTGCCATCACGCAGCTCGACCTTCCCCGCCAGCGGCGGCAGCACGAATTCGTGCCAGGTGACGCGCACGTCGCCGATGCGCGGCGCCAGCGGGTTGTAGCTGCTGCCCAGGCCGTCGCCCTCGGGCTGGAAGCGGCGCGTATGACGCGGCGGCAGTGCCGAGAAGCCCGGCCGCAGCGGATTCCACTGGCCCAGCAAGCGCACGGTCGCCAGCGGCAGCGGACGGCCGTCCAGCGTGACGGCGCCGACCCACCATTGCCGTCCGCGTACGGGCAGCTGCGGCGGATTCCGATGCGGCGATGCGAAGGTCGACGAATCGATGGGCGCGCTGTTCCAGACTTTTGAATAGCCGCCCACGTCGCGCCGCCACTGGTACATCTCGACGCGCCGCTCCAGGCCGAACGCGCGCGACTCGACGCCGAAATCGGGATCGCGCAGGCTGCGATCGGCGCGCGGCTCGCCCTCCGGCACCGGGCTCTGGGCCGCGGCCACGCCGGTCGCGAG
>CAZNRZ010000002.1:27402-40358 GCA_964575535.1 uncultured Lysobacter sp.
CGCGCGGCTCGCCCTCCGGCACCGGGCTCTGGGCCGCGGCCACGCCGGTCGCGAGCAGGGCCGGCAGCAGCATGCGCGCGAACAGGGCACTCATCCCAGCGCGCGCGCCTGCAGGCTGGCCACTTCGTTCGCCGTCGAGAAACGCCCTTCCGGCGATTTCACGACCCGCGCGAGCGCGCATGCCGGGTCATGGGTGAAATAAAGATGCACGTCGCGCGCGAGCATGTCGTCGAGGAACGCCTTCTTCTCGTCGATGAGCAGTTCGGCATTGCGGTCGTAGCCCATGGTGATCGGCACGTGCACCCAGGGGCGGCCCGGGATGAGATCGGCGCAGAAGACCACGCCGCCGTGGTGGCGGCCGTGCGCGTCGGTGGGCCCGGCGATTTCGGCCAGCATCAGACCGGGCGTATGCCCGTCGCTGAAGTGGAAGCGCACCGACTCGCCCAGCGTTGTGGAGAACTCATCGTCGACGAGCTCCAGGCGGCCGGTGGCTTCGAGCAGGCCGGGAAGCGCGGGAATGAAGCTGGCGCGGTCGCGCTCGTGCGGGTCGCGCGCGCGTTCGAAATGCCGGCGTCCGACGACGTAACTCGCGTTCGGGAACACCAGCGACGGCGCTTCGCCTTCCGCCCATGGAGCGAGCAGTCCGCCCGCATGGTCGAAGTGCAGGTGCGAGAGCACCACCACATCGATGTCCGCCGGAGTGAAGCCCGCCTGCGCCAGCGATTCCAGCAGGACGTGGCGGTCCTCCACCACGCCGAAGCGCTCGCGCAGCTTCGGCTCGAAGAAGGCGCCGATGCCGGCCTCGAACAGCACCGTCTTCCCCGCCAGCGGCGCGGCCAGCAGCGCGCGACAGGCCAGGTCGATGCGCCCGTGCTCGTCCGGCGCGGCCCAGCGGCTCCACAGCGCGCGCGGCGCATTGCCGAACATCGCGCCGCCGTCGAGCTTCTGGCTGTTGCCCATGATCGACCAGAGTTTCATGTCGCCTCCGCGCGGAACCGGTGCGACATGATCGGCGATCGGCCGCCGCAGGGGAACGCGGCGACGCGCCACGGCCGCCGCTGGGTGGAAATCCCGCCTTGCCACGCCGCCACCGGGCCCCGATCATCGGCGGGCCGCCTTCGCCGCCGCGAGCCCATGATCGAATACGGACATCTCACCCACGCAGGACTGCGCCGGGAACTCAACGAGGACACCTACTACGCCGACGGCGACCTCGGCCTGTGGCTGGTGGCCGACGGCATGGGCGGGCACGAGTACGGCGAGGTGGCCAGCGCGCTGGCCCGCGAGACCATCGTGCGCGAGATCCGCGACGGCACGCCGCTGGCGCAGGCCGTCCGCATCGCCGACGAGGAGATCATCGGCACCTCGCGCCGGCGCAACGACGCGCTGCCGATGGGCACCACCGTGGTCGTCGCCCGCGTGCGCAGCGACCGCTTCGAGATCGCCTGGGTCGGCGACAGCCGCATCTACCTCTGGCGCGATGGCCAGCTGATGCAGCTATCGCAGGACCACAGCTACGTGCAGGAGCTGATCGCCAACGGCGCGCTCACCCACGAGCAGGCGCGCAACCATCCGCATCGCAACGTGGTCACCCAGGCGCTGGGCGTGACCGATCCGCGCAACCTCAACGTCGAGATCATCACCGGTGAGCTGCGTCCCGGCATGCAGCTGCTGCTGTGCAGCGACGGGCTCACCGAGGAAGTGGACGATGCCGCCATCGGCCGCGTGCTCGCGCGCAACGACTGCAGTGCGCAGGAATGCGCCGAGACGCTGGTCGCCGCCGCGCTCGATGGCGGCGGCTCGGACAACATCACCGTCGTGGTGGTGCGCCGGGTCTGAGGCTCAGGCCGTCGCCGGCTCGGAGGCGGCATCGGCCGCGACACCGGCGAAGCGGTCCCACACTGCCGCACCCGCCTTCTTGCGCAGCACGGCGAGCCGCGCGTCGTGCGCGAGGAGTTCGTCCGCCGACACCGCCACGCGCGGACGCGGGCGCGCGAGGTCGATCTCGAACGGCAGCGCTTCGGCCACCGCTTCAGCGGCCACGTCGCCGAAGCCCAGATCGCTCTGGCCCGATGTCAGGCCGATGTAGACCTCGGCGAGCAGCTGGGCGTCGAGCAGCGCGCCGTGCAACGTGCGATGCGCGTTGTCGACACCGAGCCTGCGGCACAGCGCGTCGAGCGAGTTGCGCTGCCCCGGATAGCGCTGGCGCGCCATCAGCAGCGTGTCCTCGACGCGGCAACGCGCCGACAGGCATCCGTAGTGCGCACCGCACAGGCGCAGCTCGTTGTCGAGGAAGCCGACGTCGAAGGCCGCGTTGTGGATGATCAGCTCGGCGCCGTCGATGAAGGCGATGAAGTCGTCGACGATCTCGGAAAAGCGCGGCTTGTCGGAGAGGAAATCGAGCGTCAGGCCGGTGACTTCCGACGCGCCGGGCTCGAACTGGCAGTCGGGATTGATGTAGCAGTGGAAGGTGCGCCCCGTCGGGCGGCGCTCGACGAATTCCACGCAGCCGATTTCGACCACGCGGCAGCCGCGCTCCCAGCTCAGGCCGGTGGTTTCGGTATCGAGGATGACCTGGCGCATGCGGACAGTATGACGTCAGCGGATCGACGCGGGCGTGCGCAGCTTCTCGGCCTGCGCGCGCGCGAGGCGATCGACGCGCTCGTTGTCGGGATCGCCCGAATGGCCTTTCACCCAGTGCCATTCGATGCTGTGGCGCTGCGTTGCGGCGTGCAGGCGTTCCCACAGGTCGCGGTTCTTCACCGCATCGCCGCCCGCGGTGCGCCAGCCGCGGCGCACCCAGTTCTGCATCCACTGCATGATCCCCTGACGCACGTACTGCGAATCCGTGTACAGCGCGATCCCGCAGGGTTCGGTCAGCGTTTCGAGTGCACGGATCGCCGCCATCAGTTCCATGCGGTTGTTGGTGGTGTCGGGCTCGCCGCCGGAGAGCTCGCGCTCCTTCTGCCGGTAGCGCAGCAGCGCGGCCCAGCCGCCGGGGCCGGGGTTGCCGAGGCAGGCGCCGTCGGTATGGATCTGAACGGCCTTGAGGCCATCGGTCGTGGTGTCGAGCATTGCCCATTATTCCGCAGCCGAGGCATCGACCGCCCGTCGGCCAGCCGGCGTTCGCCTGTTCATTTTCCTAACGCCTGACGCATCAGGTGTTTACGGCCCGTTTTCGATAGTCGCTTCCTTGTGACGCGGCTCGAAACCCCTCACTGCGGGTTGACGCCGGTCCGGCACGGAAGGCAAGGTCGCCCCTTCTTCGGGACCAGCACCCAGCCGTTCAGCGCGTTCAGCAATGTCTGACAGCTGAGGTGGCACTAACCGATGGAGGTATTGCCCATGCGTCTGCAGTGCCTGTCTGCGCGCGTCGACAATTACATCTGGATTCTCAGCGATGCGCAGGGCCGCGCGCTGGTCGTCGATCCGGGCGACGCGGCCCCCGTGCTCGACGCGGCCAACGAAGGCGAATTCACGCCCTCCGCGCTGCTGCTCACCCACCACCACGACGACCACATCGGCGGCGCCGCGCCCATGCTCCGCCACTGGGCCGGCCTTCCGGTATTCGGCCCGGACGACGAGCGCGTGGCGCTGCCCATGCATCGCCCCGCCGACGGCGAGCGCTTCGACGTCGACGGTTGGCACATCCGCACGCTGCACGTGCCCGGCCACACGCGCTCGCACGTGGCGTTCCTGGTCGAGGCGCTCGACGGCGACGACGACCCGGTGCTGTTCTGCGGCGACACGCTCTTCAGCCTCGGCTGCGGGCGCCTGTTCGAGGGCGACGCCGCGCAGATGCTCGCCTCGCTCGAACGCCTGGCCGCCCTGCCGCCCGCCACGCGCGTCTGCTGCGGGCACGAATACACGCTGGCCAATGCCGCATTCGCGGCGGTGGTCGAACCCGGCAACGCGGCGCTCCAGCGCCGCATGAAGGAGGCCCTGACCATGCGCGAAGCCCACCGTCCCACGCTGCCGACCACGATCGGCGACGAGCTGGACTGCAATCCGTTCCTGCGCTGCGGAGAGCCGCAGGTCATCGCTGCCGCGGCGCGGCGCCTTGGCCGCATGCCGTCCGACAACGTCGAGACCTTCGCGACGCTGCGCGGCTGGAAAGACGGGTTCGCGGCGTGACCGGCGCCCGCACCATGGCGCTGCGCCTCGGCGTCGCGTCCGTCCTGCTGATCGCGGCGCAGGGCCCCGCCCTGGCGGCCGATGGCGACGCCCGCAGCGGCCGCGACATCTACGAGCGCTTCCGCAGCGGCCTCGCCGAACCGACGTGTCCCGCGCAGGGCGCGGGCCGCTACGCCAAGCAATATGCGCATGCGCCGCGCCAGCTCGCCGAGCGCGACGACACGCTGGCCACGTTCGGCCACGTGGTCGACTCAATGCGCGCGGCGCACCTGCCGACCGAATACGCACTGATTCCCTTCGTCGAGAGCGGCTACAAGCCGACCGCGCGCAGCCCGGCCGGCCCTGCCGGCCTGTGGCAGTTCATCGGCAGCACCGCGCGCAACCACAAGGTGCCGATGCGCCCGGGTTACGACGGACGCATGTCGCCCGTCGACTCGACCAAGGCGGCGGTGCGCTATCTCAAGACGCTGCACGGCATGTTCGGCGGGAACTGGCGGCTGGCCGCGATGGCCTACAACGTCGGCGAGGGCCGCATCTTCTCCGCGCTCAAGCGCAGCGGCCAGAGCGCGCGCACCGCCAAGGCCGAAGCGCTGACGGGGCTGCCCGACATCACCCGCGTCTACGACGACAAGCTGCACGCGATCTCCTGCGTGATCGCGCAGGCCGACGACGAACCGCAGTGGCTGGCGACGCTCGATCGCCCGGTGCGGCGCCTGGCGCCGGTCGCCGACTCGGGCGCGCTGGTCGCGCAGCATCCGGTGGATTCGGCGCGGTCCGAGAACGGCGGTGCGACCTCCACGCTGGCCTCGCTGCTGCCTGGCGTGGTCGCCAGCGGCTCGAGCGCGGCGGCGATCGGCGGCGCGTCTTCGGCGCCACCTGCGGCCGTTGCAGCCGGTAGCGCAATGGCCGCCGTGGCGTCCGCATCGACAGGACAGGACGCGTCGCCACGCCGGCATACGGTCGCTGCCGGCGATAGCCTGTGGCGCATCGCACGCCGCTACGGCGTCACGGTGGGCCACCTGCTCACGCTCAACGGCCTCGACGCCACCCGCCTGATCGCACCCGGCACCGTGCTGGCCATCGACTCCGGCCTCCCGCGCCCCTGAGGCGCGGCTAGCCCGCGGCCCGACCCGCGGGCACACTAGCGCCCCTCGCCCGCCCTCCGCGGGCGCTTCGGACGGAGAGCTCATGGGTTTCCTTCAGGGCAAGCGCGCACTCATCACCGGCATCGCGAGCCAGCGCTCGATCGCCAGCGGCATCGCCGAGGCGATGCACCGGCAGGGCGCCGAGCTCGCCTTCACCTACCAGAACGAGAAGCTCAAGTCGCGCGTGGAAGCCGCGGCCGCCGAATGCGGCAGCGACATCGTGATCCCGCTCGACGTCGCCTCCGACACGCAGATCGCCGAATGCTTCGAGCAGCTCGGCCAGCGCTGGGACGGCTTCGACATCCTCGTCCACGCCATCGCCTACGCCCCGCGCGAGGCCATCGAAGGCGAGTTCCTCGACGGCCTCACGCGCGAGAACTTCGCGATGGCGCACGACATCTCGGCCTACTCGCTCGCTGCGCTGGCCAAGGCCTCGCGCCCGATGATGGCCGGCCGCAACGGCTCGATCCTCACGCTGAGCTACCTCGGCGCCGAGCGCGCGCTTCAGAACTACAACGTCATGGGCGTGGCGAAGGCGAGCCTGGAAGCCACCGTGCGCTACCTCGCACTGAACCTCGGCCCCGAGGGCACGCGCGTCAACGCGATCTCCGCGGGCCCGATCAAGACGCTCGCGGCCGCGGGCATCGCGAACTTCCGCAAGATGCTGCACCACTTCGAGTCCTACGCGCCCATGCGCCGCAGCGTGACGATCGAGGATGTCGGCAACGCCGCCGCATTCCTCTGCTCCGACCTCGCGGCGGGCATCACCGGCGAAGTCACCTACGTCGATTCGGGCTACAACATCCTCGGCATGACCGGCATCGGCGACGAGGACTGACCGTCACCGCGCGGCAATGAAAATGCCCGGCATCCGCCGGGCTTTTTCGTTACGCGTCGAACGCCGCGTCAGAGGTTCGCTTCGTTGATCTCGATGCGCATGCCACTGCGCATGTCCTTCACCAGAGCCTCGACATCGGTGAGGCCGCGAAGCTCCGCGATCTGCCGCTCGAACGCCTCGCGCTGCGGCGCGGGCAGGTCCGCCAGGGTACCGGGCTGCACGCGGTCGACGACGAACACGATCGCGCGGCCGTCCTCGAGCACGCGCGAGCCCGCCTTGCCGGCCGGCGTCGAGAACAGCGCGTCGGCGACGCCCTCGCCCAGCACCGGCGCGCCACGCGGAACGCCCGCAAGATCGCGTGGCGCCGGCAGGCCCTCGGCCGTCGCCACCTGAGCCAGGGTCGTGCCGGCCTGCACGCGCCCGGCCAGCGCCTTCGCGCGACTCTCCTGCGCCTTCCGTGCGCGGTCGGCGCGAATGGCCTCCACCACGCGCTCGCGTACCTGCGCGAGGGGCAGCGTGCGCGCCGGCGCATGCGCCGCGACGCGGATCAGCACGCTGTGGTTCGGCGCGATCTCGATCGGATCGCTGACCATGCCGTCCTGGATCGCCGACTCCGAGAACGCCACGCGCTGCAGGGCCGGCAACGCCACCACGCCAGTGCCCTGGCCACGTGCGATCGGCCCGGTGCGCTGCACCTGCAGCCCCGCCTCGCGCGCGGCGGGCGCGAGCGACGACGGGTTCTTGAGCACCGCGTCCACCACGCGCGTGCTGAGCGCGTTGAAGGCACGCTCGCGCTCGCTCTCCATGGCCTCCGCGGCGAGCGCCTCACGCGCCTGCTCGAAACTCTGCTGCTGGCCCGACTGCGCCTCGCGCAGCTGGATCACGTGCCAGCCGAAGTCGGTGCGCACCGGCTCGCTGACCTGCCCGGCCTGCATGCCGAAGAGCGCGGTCTCGAACGGCGCCGGCATGGTCCCGCGGCTGATCCAGCCGAGATCGCCGCCGGCGGCCTTGGACCCCGGATCGTCGCTGTTCGCACGGGCCAGCGCAGCGAAGTCGCCGCCCGCACGCGCCTGGGTCGACAGCCGTGCCGCTTCGGCGCGGGCGGCCTCGACGGCCGCGGCGGGCGCGTCCTTCGCCACCTCCACCAGGATGTGCGACGCCAGCCGCTGATCCTGCCCGGTGAAGCGCGCACGCTCGCGCTCGAAGCGCTCGCGGAGCATCGCGTCGTCGATCTGCGGCGCGGGAAGTTTCGCGGCGTCGAGCTCCACGTATTCCAGCGTCACGGTTTCGGGCGCGCGGAAATCGGCGGGATGCGCGCGATACCAGGCGTCGATGTCGGCCGCGCCGATCTCGGCGGCATCCGGCGCGGATGCGGGCAGCTCGAGCAGGCTGACGTCGCGACGCTCGCCCATCAGTGCGACGAGGCGCGCGAACTCGGCATCCGTCACGAAGTTCGTCGTTCCCACCGCGCGCGTAGCCACGCCGCCGCGCAGGTCCTCGCGCACGAGTTCCTCGAACTGACGCTCGGTGCGCGGCGGCTGCATGGTCGACAGCGCGAGCCGGTAGCGCTGCAGATCGAAGCGCCCGTTCACCTGGAATGCGGGGATCTGCATGATCGTCTCGCGCACCATCGCGTCGCCGACCGCCATGTCGTTCTGCTGCGACCACAGCTCCTGCACGCGCTGATCGACGAGCTGCTCGAGCACGCGGCGCTTGTTCTCGACGGTATCGAAGGCGCGTGCGTCGAAGCTCTCGCCCTGCTCGCGGCGCTGCGCCTGGCGCTCCTGCTCGAAGCGCTCGCGGAACTCGGCCTGGGTGACCTCGACGTGGTCCCACAGGGTGCTGACGGGCCACCATGCCGGGGCCGACATCCACCACGACGGCGGCGTGCGCACGCTCGCGACGGGCTGGTCGCGCACCCCGCTGACGTAGTCCTGCACGCCCACCAGTGCGAACGGCACGATGAGCAGCCCGAGGATCACGGTGGCGAACCAGCCGGAAGTCTTTTCGCGAAGGGTCTGCAGCATGGAAGCGGGTCCGGATCGAAGCCCGACAGTGTAGCCGCTCACGGCCGGCGCCTTCAGCGCGCCGGTCGCGGAAACGAAAAAAGCGCCTTTCGGCGCTTTTTCGAGTGGCGGAGCGGACGGGACTCGAACCCGCGACCTCCGGCGTGACAGGCCAGCATTCTAACCGACTGAACTACCGCTCCACGTTCTGACTCCGACAGCAACGCTGCCCGGACGTTCGCGGCAGGGCCGCCCGGTGCCCGGACCGGAAAACGAAGGCGCCGCGAGCGGCGCCTTCATGAGAGTGGCGGAGCGGACGGGACTCGAACCCGCGACCTCCGGCGTGACAGGCCAGCATTCTAACCGACTGAACTACCGCTCCACGCTCAAACTCTTTCGACCTGCCGGGCTGTCGTGGTGGGTGCTGAGGGTTTCGAACCCCCGACCCTCTCCGTGTAAAGGAGACGCTCTACCACTGAGCTAAGCACCCCGGCTCGTCTGTCCCGGCCAACCCGTTTCGGCGCTGGCGGGCGAGTTCGCTAGTTTACGGCATCCTTCAGGGCCTTGCCAGCCTTGAACGCGGGATTCTTCGAGGCCTTGATCTTGATGGTCTCGCCGGTCTTCGGATTGCGTCCCTGGCGCTCGGCGCGCTTGCGCACTTCGAAGGTGCCGAAGCCCACGAGCGTAACGGTGTCGCCCTTCTTCAGCGTCTTGGTGATGACGCTCACCATCGCGTCCACTGCATTCGCGGCTTCGCTGCGCGACAGCTCGGCGGCGTCGGCAACCGCCGCCACAAAATCGGCCTTGTTCATGTGTTTCGACTCCTGGGCGGCGCTCGCGCCGCGGACGTTCCGGACCGGGTAGAAAACTCCGTGCGCAGCAGGCTTCCCCGTTCGACCTGCCGTGTCGCCGTCGCCAAAGGCGCGACGTGGTGCGCGGTCGTTATACCAGCGGCCGGAAGCCGCACGCAAGCCGGAAAGCCAGTAACGACGCGGCTTCCCGGCTCGCAGCACCCGCTGCGCCCGATCCGTCAGTGAGTCACTTCGACCGGCGCGTTGGCCACCGGCGACTCGATCACCGGCATGTCCTCGGCTGGCGTCACGGGCGCGGCCGGTGGTGAGATCGGCTGCTCCAGCGCGACGTCGAGCACCTCGTCGATCCACTTCACCGCGATGATCTCCAGGCCCTTGCTGACCGACTTCGGCATGTCGACGAGATCCTTCCGGTTCTCGTCGGGAATGATCACTGTCTTGATTCCGCCACGCAGCGCAGCGAGCAGCTTCTCGCGCAGCCCGCCGATGGCCAGTACGCGGCCGCGCAGCGTGATCTCGCCGGTCATCGCCACGTCGGCGCGGATGGGATTGCGCGTGAGCAGCGATACCAGCGCGGTGACCATCGCGATGCCGGCGCTCGGTCCGTCCTTCGGCACGGCGCCTTCGGGCACGTGCACATGCAGGTCGTGCTTGGTGAGGAAGTCGATATCGATGCCCAGATGCTCGGCGCGGCCACGCACCACCGACAGCGCGGCCGACGCCGATTCCTTCATGACGTCGCCGAGCTGGCCGGTCAGCAGCATCGCGCCCTTGCCCGGCGCCAGCGCGGCTTCGATCTGCATGAGATCACCGCCGCTCTGCGTCCACGCGAGCCCGGTGACAAGGCCGACTTCGTTCTGCTCCTCCGCGCGGCCGAAGTCGTACTGGTGCACGCCCAGGTACTTCTCGAGGTTCTTCGGGCTGACGACGACCGGCCCCTTGCGCACCTTCGCACCGGCCAGCGCGAGTTCCTTCACCACCTTGCGGCAGATCTTGGCGACCTGGCGCTCGAGGTTGCGCACGCCGGACTCGCGCGTGTAGTACCGGACGGTGTCGCGCAGCGCGTCCTCGGTGATTCTGATCTCGTCCTCGCGCAGGCCATTGGCCTTGATCTGCTTCGGCAGCAGATACCGCTGCGCGATGCTGAGCTTCTCCTCTTCCGTGTAGCCCGGAATGCGGATGACTTCCATGCGGTCCAGCAGCGGGCCGGGGATGTTCAGCGAATTCGACGTCGCCACGAACATCACCTCGGACAGGTCGAGGTCGACTTCGAGGTAGTGGTCGTTGAACGCGCTGTTCTGTTCGGGATCGAGCACCTCCAGCAACGCGGACGACGGATCGCCGCGGAAGTCCATCGCCATCTTGTCGATCTCGTCGAGCACGAACAGCGGGTTCTTGCTACCGCACTTGTTGAGGTTCTGCACGATGCGGCCCGGCATCGAGCCCACGTAGGTGCGCCGATGGCCACGGATCTCCGCCTCGTCGCGTACGCCGCCCAGCGACATGCGCACGAACTTGCGGTTCGTGGCCTTGGCGATCGACTGCCCGAGCGAGGTCTTGCCCACGCCCGGCGGGCCGACCAGGCACAGGATCGGCCCACGCATCTTCTGCACGCGCGACTGCACCGCGAGGTATTCGAGAATGCGCTCCTTTACCTTCTCGAGGCCGAAGTGGTCGGCGTCGAGCACTTCCTGCGCCGCCTTGAGATCCTTGCGCACGCGCGTGCGCTTGTTCCAGGGCACGCCCAGGAGCCAGTCGAGATAGTTGCGCACCACCGCCGACTCCGCCGACATCGGCGACATCTGCTTGAGCTTGTTGAGCTCGGCCTTGGCCTTGGCTTCCACGGCCTTGGGCATGCCGGCTTCGGCGATCTTGCGCGTCAGCTCGTCGATGTCGTTCGGCGCATCATCGAGCTCGCCCAGTTCCTTCTGGATCGCCTTCATCTGTTCGTTGAGGTAGTACTCGCGCTGGCTGCGCTCCATCTGCGACTTCACGCGCCCGCGGATGCGCTTTTCCAGCTGCTGCACGTCGATCTCGCCGTCGACGAAGCCCACCAGCATCTCCAGCCGCGCGCCGATGCCATGCGTTTCCAGCAGCCGCTGCTTCTCGGAGATGCGCACGGACAGGTGCGCGGCGATGGTGTCGGCCAGGCGGCCGGGCTCGTCGATGCCCGACAGCGTCTGCATCAGCTCGGGCGGCAGCTTGCGGTTGGACTTCACGTACTGCTCGAACATGCCGAGCAGCGTGCGGGTGACCGCCTCCAGCTCGCGCTCCTCGCGATCGGCCTCGGGCTCCACCACCGTCGCCCGCCCCACCAGCGCCCCGTCGCGCTCGGTGACCTTGTCGACACGCGCACGCGCCACGCCCTCGACCAGCACCTTGATCGTGCCGTCGGGCAGCTTGAGCAGCTGCAGGACATGCGCCAGCGTGCCCACTGGGTAGAGGTCGGCGCCGCCGGGATCGTCGACATCCGCCGATTTCTGCGCCACCAGCAGGATGCGCTTGTCGGCCTCCATGGCGACGTCCAGCGCCTTGATCGACTTGTCACGGCCCACGAACAGCGGGATGACCATGTGGGGAAACACCACGACGTCGCGCAACGGCAGGACGGCAAGGTCCGTGGGTTCGCGGGCGGTGGATTCGGTCATTGGGAGGCTCCCGGGATCATGGCGGCGCCCAGAATGGGGCTATGGCCGAAAAATGTACGTGGAGACGCGTGCTTCGCCCGTTAATGGGGCTTGGCGAAGGCGTTGCAAGCCGCATGCCTCGCGACTTCACGGCCGCTGGGCAGCGCGACAGCATGCGTGAGCACCATCGCGTGGCCGGGACGCGGACAGTGGCGACGCTGCGTCTGCCCCCGCATCACCTCAGCTGCGCCCGGCCGATGAGATGCCTACCCGATGCTTCAGATACCTGCTTGAACGTAAGTCACGCCCGATACGCCGCCCCAAACGAAAACCGGCAGCCTGGGCTGCCGGTTCCGGGTCAACATCCTGCGGGCATCACTCGCCCGAAGCCGCCTTGGCCTGCGGCGCGGGCGGGTTCTGGTAGATCAGGTACGGCTCGGCCTTGTGCTCGATCACCGTCTCGTCCACCACCACCTTGCCGACGTTCTCCAGCGACGGCAGGTCGTACATCGTATCCAGCAGCACCGACTCGACGATGGTGCGCAGGCCGCGCGCGCCGGTCTTGCGCTTGAGCGCCTTGCGGGCGATCGCCGACAGCGCGTCCGGACGGAACTCGAGCTCCACGCCTTCCATCTCGAACAGCTTCTTGAACTGCTTGGTGATGGCGTTCTTGGGCTCGGTGAGGATCTGCACCAGCGCCGGCTCGTCGAGCTCCTCCAGCGTCGCGATCACCGGCAGGCGCCCGACGAACTCGGGGATCAGACCGAACTTGATCAGGTCCTCCGGCTCGACGTTCGCCAGCACCTTGCCGATCTCGGCCTTGCGCTCCGAACTCTTGACCTTCGCGCCGAAGCCGATGCCGCCGGTGTCGGTGCTGCGCTGCTGGATGATCTTGTCCAGCCCGGCGAACGCGCCGCCGACGATGAACAGGATGTTGCGCGTGTCGACCTGCAGGAATTCCTGCTGCGGATGCTTGCGCCCGCCCTGCGGCGGGACGCTGGCGACCGTGCCCTCGATGAGCTTGAGCAGCGCCTGCTGCACGCCTTCACCCGAAACGTCGCGCGTGATCGACGGGTTGTCGGACTTGCGCGAGATCTTGTCGATCTCGTCGATGTAGACGATGCCCTGCTGCGCCTTCTCGACGTCGTAGTCGCACTTCTGCAGCAGCTTCTGGATGATGTTCTCGACGTCCTCGCCGACGTAACCGGCTTCGGTCAGCGTCGTGGCATCGGCCATCGTGAACGGCACATTGAGCAGGCGCGCCAGCGTCTCGGCCAGCAGCGTCTTGCCCGAGCCGGTCGGGCCGACCAGCAGGATGTTCGACTTGGCCAGCTCGACGTCGTCGTTGCGCTGGCGGCTCTCGATGCGCTTGTAGTGGTTGTAGACGGCCACGG
>CAZNRZ010000003.1:0-10400 GCA_964575535.1 uncultured Lysobacter sp.
AACCTTCGACCTCCTCCTTACCAAGGAGGTGCTCTACCGACTGAGCTACGTGAGCGGAACTTCGGTTTTCAAGCAGGTGCGCGCAGCAGCAATGGAGCGGGAGACGGGAATCGAACCCGCACAATCAGCTTGGAAGGCTGAAGTTCTACCATTGAACTACTCCCGCGCCGGACCGCTGCTTGGGCACTGCACCGGCGGTTGGTAACGCCGCCGGTTTGTTGCTGGTGGAGGGAGGTGGATGGCTGCGGCGCTACGCGCCTTGGCCCTTCGGGCCGCGCCTTGCGGCGCGCACGACGACGCTTCGCGTCGTCGTCGAACCAGCGGTGGCTCTCACCCACCTCCGACTCGTGCCCGGCCACATCACCGCCGGTATCGCTCTACTGCTTCGTTGAACCTGGTGGAGGGAGGTGGATTCGAACCACCGAAGGCGTAAGCCAGCAGATTTACAGTCTGCCCCCGTTGGCCGCTTGGGTATCCCTCCAAAGAGCCCGCAATTCTGGCGGGGGCCGGAAGCAAAGTCAACGCATCGTTCACTTCGCGGAACCGGCGCCCGGGCGCTGCTCAGACGTTGAAGCGGAAGTGCAGCACGTCGCCTTCCTGCACCCGGTACTCCTTGCCCTCCAAGCGAAGGCGCCCGGCGTCGCGCGCGCCTGCCTCGCCCCGGTACTTGAGGAAGTCCTCGAAGCCGATGGTCTCGGCGCGGATGAAGCCCTTCTCGAAGTCGGTGTGGATGACCGCGGCCGCCTGCGGCGCGGTGGAGCCGGCCCTGACGGTCCAGGCGCGGACTTCCTTCACGCCGGCGGTGAAGTAGGTCTGCAGGCCCAGCAGCTTGTAGGCAGCGCGGATCACGCGGTTCAGGCCCGGCTCGTCGAGGCCGAGGTCGGCCAGGAAGGCGTCGCGGTCGGCGTCGTCCAGCTGGCTGAGCTCTTCCTCGATGGCGGCCGAGACCGGCACCACCTCGGCACCCTCGCGCGCGGCGCGCTCGCGCACGGCGTCGAGATGCGGATTGTTCTCGAAGCCGTCCTCGAGGACGTTGGCTACGTACAGCACCGGCTTGATCGTGATCAGGAACAGGTCACGCACCGCCGCCCTGTCTTCGTCCGACAGGCCCAGGGCGCGAGCGGCCCTGCCCTCGTCGAGACCGGCGCGGATGCGGCCGAGGATCTCGACGCGCACCTTGGCGTCCTTGTCGCCCGTCTTGGCCGAGCGCTCGGCGCGCTGCAGGGCCTTGTCGACCGACTCGAGGTCGGCCAGCGCGAGCTCGGTGTCGATCGTGTCGATGTCGGCGAGCGGGTCGACCCTGTTGTTGACGTGGATGACGTCCGCGTTTTCGAAGCAACGCACCACGTGGGCGATCGCGTCGACCTCGCGGATGTGCGCGAGGAACTTGTTGCCCAGGCCTTCGCCCGAGGCCGCGCCGGCGACGAGGCCGGCGATGTCGACGAACTCGACCGCGGTCGGGATGACCTTCTGCGGCTTGACGATTTCGGCCAGCTGACCCAGGCGCGGGTCGGGCACCGGCACGATGCCCACGTTGGGCTCGATCGTGCAGAAGGGGAAGTTCGCCGCGGCGATGCCCGCCTTGGTCAGCGCGTTGAAGAGGGTCGACTTGCCGACGTTGGGCAGGCCGACGATGCCGCATTTGATGCCCATGGCGTGGCTCCAGTGATTCGAACGGAAATGCGCAAGCGTCCGGTTAACCGCGCTTGCGCATGCCCGCTCACGCTTTCGCGGTGTTGAGGCGCTTCATCGCCTCGTTGACATCTCCCGCGACCGCCAACGGCATCACGTCGATGGCCTCGTCGATCGAGCGCAGGATCAGCGTTTCATCCAGCGGTGCCGGCTTGCCGAGCACCCAGCCGACGACCTTGTCCTTGTGGCCGGGATGGCCGATGCCCACGCGCAGGCGGTGGAACTTCGCATGACCCAGCAACCGGACGGTGTCGCGCAGACCGTTCTGGCCGCCGTGGCCGCCGTCGAACTTCAGGCGGGCGGTGCCGGGCGGCAGGTCGAGTTCGTCGTGCGCAAGCAGCGCCTCCTCCGGCTCGATCTTCCAGAACCGCAACGCGGCGGTGACCGACTTGCCCGAGAGGTTCATGAACGTGGCCGGCTTGAGCAGCCACACCGACGATCCACCGATCTCGACCTTGCACGTCTCGCCGAACAGCTTGGCATCGATGCGGAACTGGCCACCCGACTTTCGCGCGAGCTCGTCCACGAACCAGAACCCGGCATTGTGCCGCTGGCGTGCGTGCTCGGGCCCGGGATTGCCCAGTCCGACGATGAGTTTGAGGCCTGCCATCACACGGTCCGCAAATGCGAACGGGCCGGCCACGAAGGCCGGCCCGTCCACAGGGCGCGATTACTTCTTGTCGTCTTCCGCGTCCGGGGCAGCGTCGTCGTCCGACGTGCGCGCGGCCTTGGCGATGACGATGGCCACGTCGTGCTCCTTGCCCAGCTTGAGCTCGGGGATCTCGACGCCTTCCGGCAGCTTGATGTCCGAGAGATGCAGGATGTCGCCCTGCTTGAGGTCGGAGAGGTCGACCTCGAGGAACTCGGGCAGGTTCTTCGGCAGGCAGCTCACGGTGACTTCGGTGAGCTCGTGGGTGACCACGACCTCGGCCGACTTGCCGGCCGGCGACGATTCCTGGTTGAGGAAGTGCAGCTGCACCGCCGCGCGCAGCGTCTCGTTCGCGTTCACGCGCTGGAAGTCCAGGTGCATGATGAGCTGCTTGAACGGATGGCGCTGCATGTCACGCAGCAGCACGCTCTCGACCTGGCCGTCGATGTCGAGGTTCAGGATCGACGCGTAGAACCACTCGTTCTGGCTGGCGAGCCAGACCTTCTCGTGATCGAGCTGGATCTGCTTCGGCTCGGCGTTGCCGCCGTAGACGATGGCCGGGATGGCGGCGGCATGACGCAGGCGGCGGCTCGCACCCTTCCCCTTGTCGCTGCGGCCGGTGGCCTTGATGGTGTGTTCGGACATTTCGTTTACTCACTTTGCTGCGATGACATCGCCTCGCGGCGATGGAGACACTCGTCCGCGACCAGACGAGCGGATTGCGGCGGGATGCCGCGAAAATCAGTCGACGTAGAGCGAGCTCACCGACTCGCCGAAGGCCACGCGGCGGATGGTCTCGGCGAGCAGTTCGGCCACCGAGAGCTGGCGGATCTTGGCGCAGGCGCGGGCGGCGTCGGACAGCATGATCGTGTCGGTGACGACGAGCTCGTCGAGGGCCGAGTTCGTCACGTTGTCGATCGCGGCGCCGGACAGCACGGGATGCGTGCAGTAGGCGACGACCTTGGTGGCGCCGCGCTCCTTGAGCGCGCCGGCCGCGGCGCCGAGCGTGCCGGCGGTGTCGACGATGTCGTCCACCAGCACGCAGGTCTTGCCTTCGACGTCGCCGATGATGTTCATCACGGTGGCGACATTGGCCTTCGGGCGGCGCTTGTCGATGATCGCGAGGTCGGCGTCGTCGAGGCGCTTGGCGATCGCGCGGGCGCGCACCACGCCGCCCACGTCGGGCGAAACCACCACCATGTTGTCGGTGCCGTGCGCGCGCCAGATGTCGGCCAGCAGCAGCGGCGAGGCGTAGACGTTGTCGACCGGCAGGTCGAAGAAGCCCTGGATCTGGTCGGCGTGCAGGTCGACGGTGAGCACGCGGTCGGTGCCGACGGCGCCGAACATCTTCGCGGCGACCTTCGCCGTGATCGGCACGCGCGAGCTGCGCGGGCGGCGGTCCTGGCGGGCGTAACCGAAGTACGGCACCACTGCGGTGACGCTCATCACCGACGCGCGCTTGAGCGCGTCGATCAGCACCAGCAGCTCCATGAAGTTCTCGGCGGTCGGCGCGTTCGTCGGCTGGATGACGAACACCTCCTGCCGGCGCACGTTCTCCTCGATCTCCACCTGCACTTCGCCGTCGGAGAACTTGCCGACCAGCGCCTTGCCCGGGCGTACGCCCAGCTCCTTGCACACGGCTTCGGCGAGCGGGCGGTTCGCGTTGCCGCTGAAGACGAGGAGGTTGCGGTCTTTATGCATGGGAGCCGGCTTCGGGATCGGGGATTCGGGGTGGACAGTCGAGCTGCCGGAAGACCGAAAAAACCGAGGACCGGGCCCGGGTGCGGGTTCTTGCGAATCCCGAATCCCGAATCCCGAATCCCCAACTCATTGGCAGGGGCGGAAGGATTCGAACCTTCGCATGCCAGGATCAAAACCTGGTGCCTTAACCGCTTGGCGACGCCCCTAGACCCTTGCGAGCGCACGGTGCAGCGGGGAGATCGCGGCTCCGGCGACGAGCCGGCACCGCAGGTTCCCCGGCAGCCTGGACAGGGCGTCCGCGGCGGATCCGCGCGTGGCGAACTCGACGAAGCAGCCGCTGCCCGACCCGGTAAGGCGCGCCTCGCCCACCTGCGACAGCACGCCAAGCAGGGCGTCGACCGCCGGCTCGCGCGCGCGCAGGACGGGCTCGAATGCATTCCCGAGCCGTATGCCTGAAACGAAGTCCGCCATTTTCAGGGGCGGGGAATCGCGCGTCAAATCGGGGGATGCGAAAAGCGGGCCGGTGGGGCTGTGCACGGGCGGATGGGCGACGAGATACCAGGCCGGCGGCAGCTCGACGGGCGCCAGCCGCTCGCCCACGCCCTCCGCCCAGGCATTGCGGCCGTGGACGAAGACGGGCACGTCCGCGCCCAGCTCCAGGCCAATCCGGGCCAGCTCCGCCAGCGGCCAGTGCAGGCGCCAGAGCCGGTTGAGGACGAGCAGCACCGTTGCCGCATCGGACGAGCCCCCGCCGAACCCACCGCCGGTTGGGATGTGTTTTTCGATACAGATGTCTACACCTTGATCGACGTTTCCCGCCATTTGCAGGATTTTCGCCGCACGTACCGCGAGGTCTTGCGCATCGTCGACACCCTGTACCCGCTCGCCTTCTCGCTGGATGGCACCGTCCGCACGCAGGCGCAGGTGCAGCCGGTCGCCCCACTCCAGCAGCCGGAACACGGTCTGCAGGTCGTGGTAGCCGTCCGGGCGACGGCCGGTGATGCGCAGGAAGAGGTTGAGCTTGGCCGGCGCGGGCCAGCTGGACCAGCCGTCGATCATTCGCTGCCGTCGTTCCACTGGTCGACGGCCAGGCGCACGCGCGCGCCGTCGCGGCGGGCATCGATGCGCGACGGCAGGTCGGCGGCGGCGGACGGCCAGGTGTAGTCGATGGTCCAGCCGCCTTCGACCAGCCGCGACAGGCGGCCGTCGGGGGCGAACGCCATGCGTGCCTGCCCGTCCACGGCCGGGAGGCCGCGCAGCCAGCCCGCGAGCGAGGCGACGGGAATGTCCCAGCGTGTGGCTTCGCGCAGCAGCAGCGCAGCGTCGGGGCCGGTGCGGGGGCCGCCGTCGAGGCCGTCGAGACGTGCGCCGTCGGGGCCGCCGGTCAGCCGCCAGCCCTGCCGGGTCACAGGGGCGCTGAGGCTGACCTCGAAGCGCTCGCCATTCTGGCGCCACTCGATGCGGCCGCTGCCGCCCTGATCGCCGGTCGACACGGCGATGCGGCCCGCGAGGCCCCAGCGGGTGTCGGCGCGAAGCGTCTGTTCACGCGCCGCCTGACGCGCCTGGGCTTCCGCAGCCGGCACGACGGGGCCGGCCGGGCGCGTGGTCGCGCAGCCGGCGGCGAGCGCCAGCAGCACGATGGCCATCGATCTCACTGCAGGTCGAGTTGCCATGACACTCCAAAGCGGTCCTTGATCCAGCCGAAGCGGCGGCTGAAACCATAGTCGTCCAGCGGCATCAGCGCCTCGCCTCCTTCCACCAGCGCCGCGTACAACCGCGACTGCTCCTCCGCGTCGGCGCAGTCGACGAAGATCGACATCGCGGGCGTGAAGCTGAAGGCATGGGCGACGGGGCTGTCGATGCACACGACCTCGTACCGGCCGAGGCGGAACGTGGCGCGGCGAACGCTGCCCGCGCGGCCGGGGCCTTCAGGCCCGTAGCGGTCGATATCCAGCACCGCGGCGTCCTCGAACAGGCCGACGTAGAGCGCCATCGCCTGCTCGGCGGCGCCTTCGAACATCAGGTGAGTGCGGATACGGGGGGTCATGCTGCGCCACGGATCACGGCGTCGGCGCGGCGGGAGCCGCCGGCGGCCCGGGCGGCGCCGGCGGCAGCGTGGCCCCCGTCTTTGCCAATGCGCGGGCCAGCGCGCGGCTGTCGGCGTCGAGGCGGCGGGCGTCCTCGAAGTGGCGCAGCGCTTCCTCGCGCCGCCCCAGCACCCAGAGCACCTCGCCGACGTGGGCGGCGATCTCGGCGTCCTTCTGCAGGGTGAAGGCGCGCTGCAGTTCGACCAGCGCCTCCTCCGTGCGCCCGAGGCGGTAGAGCACCCAGCCGTAGCTGTCGACGATGGCGGCGTTGTCGGGCTCGGCGGCGCGGGCGCGGTCGATCAGCTCGAGGGCCTCGTCGTAGCGCGTGGTGCGGTCGGCGAGCGTGTAGCCGAGCGCGTTGAGCGCGGCCACGCTGTCGGGGTGGATGACCAGCACGCGGCGCAGGTCGGCCTCGGCGCGGGCGATGTCGTCGCGGCGCTCCCAGGCCAGCGCGCGGGCGTAGAGGATCTCCGGCTCGTCGGGGAAGGCGGCCAGGCCACGCGCGAAGGCCTCGAGCTCGCGGGCGTCTTCCCTGTCCTCCTGCCAGAGAGCGGCTTCGAGCAGGTAGGCGTCGCGGCGGACTTCGTCCTCGGCCGCGGCGTCCTGCTGGATCGCGCGCAGCGATTCGATCGCTTCCCCGCCCCGCCCGAGCTCGTGCAGCACGTTCGCGCTGCGCAGGCGGGCGACCCAGCGCTGCGGGCCGCCGGGCACGCCGCCGTACCAGCGCAGCGCGTCGTCGTATCGCTTGAGGAATTCGGCGACCTGTCCCAGCAGCAGGCGGCGCGACGGATCGGGACGCTCGGCGTCGCGCGCCAGCTCCTCGTAGAGGGCGGTGAGCGCGGCGGTGTCCTCGGCGCGGGCCAGCAGCGTGGCGCGCAGGGCCCAGGTCTGCTCGTCCTGGGGGCCGCGGGCGAGGATGGCGGCGGCCGTGGCGCGATCGTCCAGCGCGTCGTACTCGCGGGCGAGGGCGAGGCGCAGTTCGGCGTCGGTGGCGGCGGCCTCGCGCAGGCCCTCGAGCGTCGCGCGCGCCTCGGCGGCCTTGCCCGCCTCGCGCAGCTGGCTGGCACGCAGCAGGGCCACGCGCGGATCGCCGGGGAAGCGGCGCACCACCTCGGCCACGACGCGCTCGGTGAGCTGCGGCCGGTCCAGGCGCTGGGCGAGGCCGCCGAAAGCCAGCCAGGCGTTCAGCACCGGCGGCAGGCGGTCCTGGTCGAGTAGCCGCTGCAGGACATCGGCGGCCTGCTTCGGCGTCTTCGCCCCGCCGGCGAGCGCCCCCAGCGCTTGGCGCCAGCCCTCGTCGCCGGGGTACCCGAGCAACGCGGAGAGCTCGCGCACGGCGGCACGCTCGTTGCCGGCGCGCAGGGCCAGGGTGGCCTCGGCCACGCCCAGCGAGACGCGAGTGGATGCATCCGGGCCCGCCACTTTCCGCCACAGCGCCAGCGCGCGGCGCGCGCGCGCATCGTCGCGGGCGACCAGCGCGATCCGGGTGGCGCGCTCGGCCAGCGCGGGATCGCGCGTGGCCAGGGCGGCATCGACATAGCCCTTGGCGGCCTCGTCCAGCTTTCCGGCCTGCAGCGCGAACTCCGCCGCGAGCAGCGGCTCCAGCGGCGGCGCGTCGCCCTCCTTCGCCGCCAGCGGAGCCGCCGCCAGCATCAGGGCCAGTGCCAGGACGCGCGGTTTGATCGAACGCAAGACGTCGGGCATGGAACCTTCGGATACTGACGGGATGGGCGAACGCGGGCCGGTAGAATTGCCGCCCGCAGCCGCCGCAGCTTATCCCAGCCCCCTGTCACGAATGGGTTTCCACGTCATCGGCCTCAACCACCAGACCGCGCCGGTCGACCTGCGCGAACGGGTGGCGTTTTCCGGCGACGCGGTCGAGACCGCGCTGGCCGAACTGCGCCGGCTGCCGGTGGTGCGCGAGGTGGCGCTGCTGTCGACCTGCAACCGCACCGAGCTCTATGCCGACATCGAGGACGACGGCAGCAGCCTCGCCGACTGGCTGGCGACGCGCTCGCAGGTCGGCGGCGACCTGCACGGCTACCTCTACCGCCACGACGACGCCGAGGCCGTGCGACACCTGTTCCGCGTCGCGACCGGGCTGGATTCGCTGGTGCTGGGCGAGCCGCAGATCCTCGGCCAGGTGAAGGACGCCTGGGCCGCCGCGCGCGCCGCCGGCACGCTGGGCAATCGCCTCGACCGCCTGTTCCAGCACGCCTTCACCACCGCCAAGCGCGCGCGCACGGACACCCGCATCGGCGCGAACCCGGTGTCGGTGGCATCGACGGCGGTGCGGCTGGCGCAGGAATCGTTCGCCCGGCTGGACGAGTCGACCGTGCTCCTGATCGGCGCCGGCGAGACCATCGAACTGGCGGCCCGCCACCTGGTGCAGGCGCGCACGCGGCGCCTGCTGGTGGCGAACCGCACCCTCGCCCATGCGCAGGACGTGGCGACGCGCCACGGCGGCTACGCGCTGCCGCTGTCGGACCTCGACCGCCACCTCGCCGAAGCCGACGTGGTGATCAGCGCCACCGCCAGCCGCGAGCCCATCCTGCAGGCCGCGCAGGTCGACGCCGCGCTGCAGGCGCGCCGCCGCCGCCCGATGCTGCTGCTCGACCTGGCCGTGCCGCGCGACATCGCCGCCGACGTGGCCCGGCTGCAGGACGTCTACCTCTACACCGTCGACGACCTCGAGCGCGCCATCGAGGACAACCGCCGCAGCCGGCGCGAGGCCGCCGAGCAGGCCGAGGCCATCGTCGAGCTGCAGGTGGCGCAGTTCACTGCGAGGCTCGCCGCGGGTACGCGCACCGAGCCGGTCAAGCGCGTGCGCGCGCATGGCGAGGCGGCGCGCGCCGAAGCGCTGGCCAAGGCCCGGCAGCAACTCGCCGCCGGCATGCCGGCCGAAGCCGTGCTCGACTTCCTCGCGCACACGCTGACGAATCGCCTGCTGCACGCACCGACGGTCGCGCTGCGCGATGCGGCGGCTACCGGCGATGCGGAGCTGGCGCGCGCGGTGGAGCGGTTGTTTCCGGCGGCTGGGGCTGCGGGCGGCGATGCCGTCATCGGCGCAACTGCCGGCCTGCAGGGTGAGGCCGTGCCGGCGGCCCGGCCGGTCGACGAGGCCGACAACTAGCGTCGGCCTCCAACACTGTCATCCGGGCAACGCGGGGGATCCCCTCACCCTGCCCGGATGACCGCATGTGGCAACGCAGAATGTTGCGACGCGATCCACCAGCGAGGCCCGAGCGCCGATCTCGAGCCTCGGCTGGCCGGCCCGCACGCCTGGCAAGAGATTCGCCGCTCACCTCGATCAAGCCCGACATCACACCGAATCCGATCCATGAACTCCTCCCTGCGCCGCAAGCTCGAAGCCCTCGCCGAACGCCGCGAGGAGCTCGAGCGCCTGCTTGCCGACCCCGCCGTGATCGGCGACGCCGCGCAGTTCCGCCGGCTTTCGCGCGAGTTCTCGCAACTCGAGCCGGTGGCCGCCGCGCTGGGCGACGAGCGCCGCGCGCGCGAGGACCTCGCCGCCGCGCAGGCGCTGCGCGACGACCCCGGCATGCGCGACTTCGCCGACGAGGAGATCGCAGCGGCACAGGCGCGGCTGGAAACGCTCGAGGTCGAACTGCTCGCGCACCTCATCCCGAAGGACGCGCGCGACGACGGCGACGTCTATCTGGAAGTGCGCGCCGGCACCGGTGGCGACGAGGCGGCGATCTTCGCCGGCGACCTCTTCCGCATGTATGCGCGCTTCGCCGAACGCCAGGGCTGGCGCATCGAAGTGGAATCGGCCAGCCCGGGCGAACACGGCGGCTTCAAGGAAGTGATCGCGCGCGTGGAAGGCGCCGGCGCGTATTCGAAACTCAAGTTCGAATCGGGCACGCACCGCGTGCAGCGCGTGCCGGCCACGGAATCGCAAGGGCGGATCCACACCTCGGCGGCGACGGTCGCGATCATCCCGGTGGAAGCCGACGAAGCGCCCATCGAGATTTCCCCGGCGGATCTTCGCGTCGACACCTTCCGCTCCTCCGGCGCCGGCGGCCAGCACGTCAACAAGACCGACTCGGCGATCCGCATCACGCATATCCCGTCGGGCGTGGTGGTCGAGAGCCAGACCGAACGCAGCCAGCACGCCAACCGCGACAAGGCCATGAAGCGCCTGCGCGCGATGCTGGCCGAGGCGCAGGCGTCGAAGGCCGCGGCCGCGCAGGCCGAGAGCCGCAAGCTGCAGGTGGGCAGCGGCGATCGCAGCCAGCGCATCCGCACCTACA
>CAZNRZ010000003.1:10500-37969 GCA_964575535.1 uncultured Lysobacter sp.
AGCCGCAAGCTGCAGGTGGGCAGCGGCGATCGCAGCCAGCGCATCCGCACCTACAGCTTCCCGCAGGGCCGCATCACCGACCACCGCGTCGAGGGCCTCACCCTCTACGACCTGCCGAACGTGATGGAAGGCGCGCTCGATCCGCTGCTCGAGCGCCTGCAGCAGGAACACCAGGCCGACGAGCTCGCGCGGCTCACCAGCGCCGCCTGACGCCCGGCGTCCCGGCGGGGCTGCGCCCGCGCCGCCCGCTGCGGTACCGTGCGCGTCCCGCTGCATCGGGTCATTCGATGGACATCCGCATCCGGCGCGCCGAGCCCGACGACCTGCACGAGCTGGCGCGCCTGTTCGACGCCTACCGCCAGTTCTACGACCAGCCCTCCGACGTGCCCGCCGCGCGCGAATTCCTGCGCGACCGCATGGAAGCGCGGCAGTCGCTGGTGATCGTGGCCGAGGGGGGCGATTCGCTGCTGGGCTTCGCGCAGCTCTATCCGATGTTCTCGTCTGTGCGCATGAGCTCGATCTGGGTGCTCAACGATCTCTACGTGGCCGCCGACGCGCGCCGCGCGGGCGTGGGCCAGCTGCTGCTGACGGCGTCGGCCGCCGCGGCACGCGCCGCCGGCGCCACCCGCGTGGTGCTCGAGACCGCGCGCGAGAACCTCGGCGCGCGTGCGCTGTACGACGCGGCCGGCTGGGAGGAGGAATCGACGATCTGGTACGCGCTGGATCTCGCCGACGCCTCCACGCTCAACTGACGCCATGAGCGACCCGCGCCACGCCGCCCGCGACCGGGTTCAGCGCGCACCCGGCGATCCCATCGCATGGATCCTGCTGGCCGAGGCAGAGCTCGACGCTGGCGACGTGCTGTCCGGTGAACGCGCCGCGGCACGCGCGCTCGCGCTGCATCCGGACCATCCCGAAGCGCTCGCGCGGCTGGGTCGCGCGCAGTCCATGCAGGGCCGCCGCGAGGAGGCGGTGGCGAGCCTTGCACGCGCCGCCGAACGCGCGCCACAGCATCCCGGCATCCTCGTCTGGCTCGGCCACGCGCTGGAGGACGTGCGTCGCGTCGAGGACGCGGCCACCGCCTTCGCCCGCGCGCACGCGCTCATGCCGCAGGAGCCGCAGATCGCCGCCTACCTGCTCGCCGCGCGCCGGCGCCTGTGCGACTGGCGCGATCTCGACGCGCTTTCCGCGCAGGTGCGCGACGCCGTGCGGAACGCGCGCGCGGCCGTCGAGCCCTTCGCGTTCCTGAGCGAGGACGCCAGCGCCGGCGAGCAGCTGGCCTGCGCGCGCCTGCGTGCCGCCCAGATCGCACGCAGCGTGCGCCCGCTGCCCGCGTCTACCGTGCGCGCGGAAGGCCCGTTGCGACTGGGCTTTGTTTCCAACGGCTTCGGCTCGCATCCCACCGGCCTGCTGACGGTGGCGATGCTGGAGGCGCTGCGCGCGCACGCCGGCGTCGAGGCCCACCTGTTCGCGCTCACGCCCGACGACGGCAGCCCGATCCGCCGCCGCCTGTCCGATGCCACGCGCCTGCACGACGTGGCCGGCCTCGCCCACGTGGCGATCGCGCAGCGCATCCGCGACGCGGGCATCGACCTGCTGTTCGACCTGCGCGGCTGGGGCGGCGGCGGCGTACCGGAGGTGCTGGCGATGCGGCCGGCGCCGCTGCAGGTGAACTGGCTCGCCTATCCGGGCACCTCGGGCGCACCGTGGATCGACTACGTACTGGCAGATCGCGTCGTGCTGCCCGACGCGCTGGCGCCGCATTTCTCCGAGGCCGTTGCGTGGCTGCCCGGTTGCTTCCAGCCATCCGACACACGCCGCGCACTGCCGCCCGCGCCCGCGCGGGCCGAATGCGGGCTGCCGGAGACGGGCATGGTCTTCTGCTGCTTCAACAACAGCTACAAGCTCAATCCGAGCAGCATGGCGCGCGCTTTCCGCGTGCTCGCACGCGTGCCCGGCTCCGTGCTGTGGCTGCTGTCCGGGCCCGGCGCTGCGGACTCGCGCCTACGTACGCACGCGGCGGCGGCCGGCATCGATCCATCGCGCCTGGTCTTCATGGCCAAGCAGCCGCATGCGGCCTATCTTGCACGCCTGCGTGTCGCCGACCTGTTCCTCGACACCGGACCCTACAACGCGCACACCACGGCATCGGACGCGCTCTGGGCCGGCTGCCCCGTGCTCACGCGCCCCGGCGACACGTTCGCCGCGCGTGTGGCGGCGAGCCTGCTGCATCACCTGGGGCTGGATGATCTGGTGGTCGATAGCGATGACGCGTTCGTCGAGCATGCGGTCGCCGTCGCGACCACCGATGGCGCGCTCGACGCGCTGCGCGCGCGCGTGGCGCGGGCTCGCGACGAGGCTCCGCTGTTCGACATGCGGCGCTTCGCGGAGGGTTTTGTCGGCGTAGTCGAGCAGATGGCGCAGCGGGCGCGCGCCGGCCTGCCGCCGGGACGGATCGTCTAGGCTCGGCAGCCGGCTGCGCCTCGCACAGCCACGCGGTCCGGTGTTGCGGACGTGCTGCGTCGTGTCGTATCGCGAGAGGCGTGTTGCGAACCGGACGGTGCCGATGCAATGCGTTGGTGGGGGCGCCACCTCGCGCTTGTCATCCGGAGCCTCACCCGCCTACGCGGCGATCCCTCGCCGCGCCCGGATGACGGCAAAGGCGAACGCGATCCCCGCTAACCCGTCCCTTCGCGCTCCGCGATCCGCCTGTTCCGCCGATAGATCAGCTGCCCGATCACCGCCGTGAGCAGCAGCACCGAATTGGTGAATACGAACACGCTGTTCCCCAGCATCCAGCTGTAGATGGTGAAGCCGATGCTGGCGCAGAGCTGGCCGATGAACAGCCAGTGCGAGACGCCCTCGACGCTGCGCGATCGCCACTGGCTGTAGACCTGACGCGCGAGCGTGGCGATGAGGACGGCCGAGGCGGCCCAGCCGATGAGGTCGACGCCGCTCATCGCGCCGCCGCGCGGTGTGCGCGTTCGAAGGTGTGGGAGTGCATGCGCGAAGCGTCGGCGACGCTCCGTCGCCGGCGGGTGAACCGTCAGCCGGTGTGGAAGCCGGTGCCGGCGTCGCTCGCGTCGGCCGCCAGGCGCTCGACCGCGTCCACGCGCGCCAGCGGCGGACCCTGCGCCAGCCAGCGCGCGAAGGCGTCGATGGCGTCGCCCTGCCCTGCGGCCAGCACCTCGACGCGACCGTCGGCGAGATTGATCGCATGGCCGCGCAGCCCCAGTGCGAGTGCCTGTGCCCGCGCGTGCGCGCGGAACGCCACGCCCTGCACGCGGCCGCTCACCCGGAAACGCGCCGCGCTCATCCCGCGCTGCGCGGATGCGCGGCGATGACGTCCTCGATCGACTTCGCGGTCACCGGGCCGAGCACCTGTTTCGCGACGCGGCCGTCGGGCGCGACCAGCACCGTCATCGGCAGGCCGCGCGGCGTTTCGAAATCCGCGGGTGGATCGTAGGTGTCGACGATGGCGATCGGGTACGTCACGGGACGCTTGCCGAGGAAGGCGCGCATGTCGGCGGGCTCGATGTCCTCGTAGGCCAGCCCGATCACCTCCACGTCCTCGCGCATCGCATGCAGTGCCGAGAGCTCGGGCATTTCCTTCAGGCAGGGCGCGCACCACGTCGCCCAGAAGTTCACGACCACCCATTTGCCGCGGTGCGCGGCGAGGTCGTAGGCGCCGCCGTCGAGCAGGGCGATGCGCAGGGACGGGCGATCCGTCGCCGGCGCGGGTGTCGTGGCCTTTGCGGCAGGTGCGGGCGATGCGGCCGGCGTGGCAGCGGCAGCGGGCGAGTCCGCGGCGGGTGCCGCGCGCTCGGAACAGGCCGCCATGGACACGCACAGGGCCATCGAGAGGATGAGGCGGAGGGTCATCAGGCGTCCTTCGGAGTCCAGATCGTGGCGACGCGGCGCTTGAGCAGGTCGCGAAGCGGAATGCGCAGTTCGTCGATCGCCGCGGTGACCGACTGCGCCAGCGCGTCGTCGCGCGAAGGCAGGTGCGCCTCGGCGATCGGAATGCGCAGCTGGCAGGCCTCGTAGAGCTCGGCGAGCGTGAGCTCGTCGAGATCGCGCGCGAGCAGCCATTCACCGCTCTCGGCCCGGCGCAGCACGGAGATCGCGTCGAGCTGCGCGAGCATCTGCTGCACCAGCGCATCGGTGAGGCTGGGCTCGAGCCGTTCGATGTCGTCGCTGTGCAGGCCCTTGCCGTCCTTGCGCGCCTGGTCGAAGCGCGCCAGCAGCCGCAGCAGGCCGTACATCTCGTAGCCCTCGGGCAGGCGCAGGCTGGCCGGCTGGTAGCGGAAGGCCGACAGGCTCGCCGCGAACGACGCGCCCAGCAGCACCGCCAGCCACGCGAAGTAGATCCACAGCAGGAAGATCGGCACCACCGACAGCGCGCCGTAGATCAGCGTGTAGTTGCCGAAGCGCGAGAGGTACGCACCCATGCCCCACTTGATCGTCTCGAAGATCAGCGAGGCCAGCAGGGCACCGGAGAACGCGTGCCGCCAGTGCACGGTGCGGTGCGGCACCACGCGGTAGACCACCGCGAACAGCGTCAGCTCGATGAGGAACGGTACCGCGCGCAGCAGCAGCGCCTCCAGCGAACGCCCGATGTCGGTCTGGAACAGGGGCAGGTCGTAGAAGCGCGCCGACATCGCGATGCCGGCGGTGGCAAATACCGAGCCGAGCGTGAGCACCGTCCAGTAGACGAGGAAGCGCGAGAGCTTCGGCCGCGCCGAGGGCACGCGCCAGATGCGGTTGAACGTGCCCTCGATGCCGTTGAGCGTGACAAGCAGCGAGACCACCAGCGCCACCACGCCGGCCACGGTGAGCCCGGCCGAGCCGGTGAGCAGCGTCTGCAGGTGCGCTTCGACCGAACGCGCCGTGCTCGGCACGAAGTTGGCGAAGACGTAGTGGCCGAGCTGGTCGGACCAGTCCTTGAAGCCCGGCAGGGCCTTGAGCACGCTGAAGACGACGATCGACAGCGGCACGATCGCGAACGCGGTGGTGAAGGCCAGCGCGCCGGCGGCCTGGAACAGGTTGTCGTCGAAGCTGCGCCGGCCGAGGAAGCGGAAGAACGCCTGCGCCCGTGCGCGATCGCGCAGGCGCGGGCTGAGCAGGTTCAACAGGTAATGCGGCTCCATCGGCGCGGAGCCTAACCGATCGCCCGGGCGCGGGGACTCGCGACGGATTCCACAGATCACACGGGCCCGGCGCATTGGCGTATGGCGGGTCGTAGGAAAGTCGCGGAGTGCGCTCCGTCAATCCGGCGACGGGAGCGCGCTGCGGACATCGCCGCGCGTCACGCGACGCCCTCGCCACCGCCACCCCGATGCGCCGCAGCCCTGTAAATGCGTGAATAACCCGTTGGCCCGCATCGACGAACTCCCTCTCCGCGCGTTCCAAGCCACAATGCACGCCCGTTCCCGCGAGTTCCCGCCATGCCCGAAGTGCTCGTCGTCTACTACAGCCGCGGCGGCTCCGTGGCGCGGCTGGCGCGGCATGTCGCGCGTGGCGTCGGCGAGGTCGACGGCATGGCCGCGCGCCTGCGCACCGTGCCGCCGGTGGCGGCGGTCACGCAGTCGGCGTCGCCTCCAGTGCCCGACGACGGCGCGCCCTACGTCGAAGCGCAGGACCTGCGCGACTGCGCCGGCCTGCTGATCGGCAGCCCGACGCGCTTCGGCAACATGGCCGCGCCGCTCAAGCACTGGCTCGACGGTCTCGGCGGCGACTGGGCCAGCGGCACGCTGGTGGGCAAGCCGGCGGGCGTGTTCACGTCGTCGTCGACCATGCACGGCGGGCAGGAGTCCACGCTGCTGACGATGATGGTCCCCCTGCTGCACCACGGCTGCGTGGTCGCCGGCATCCCGTATACCGAGCCGGTGCTCAGCACCACTCGAAGCGGCGGCACTCCCTATGGCGCCAGCCACGTCGCCGGCGTGCGCGACGACCAGCCGGTGGACGAGGACGAGGCCACGCTCGCCCGCGCGCTCGGCCGCCGCATCGCGCAGCTCGCCGCGAGGCTCGCATGAAGCCCGCGCACCGCGTCCTGCTCGCGGCACTGATCGCGCTGGCGGCGCTGTACGCCGCCTGGTTCGGCGGGCTGGGCGACATCGCCGCGCTGGTGATCTTCGGCGTACCGCCGCTGCTCTTCGCCATCGGCACCGTGCTGCGCATGCCGCGCGCACCGTTCTGGGCCGCGGTGCTCGCGCTGATGTGGTTCAGCCACGGGATCATGGTGGCGTGGACACGCCCGCCCGAGCGCGCCTATGCGCTGGCCGAAGTCGCGCTTTCGCTGGTCATCGTGTTCGCCGCGAGCCTGCCGGGCCTGCGCGCGCGTTTCGCCGGCCGCAAGGCACGGGCGGGCAGCGGCCTATAATCCGCGCCCTCGCAACCTTCGGACGGGCCGCATGGACTCGCTCTGCATCGTCACCACCGGCGGCACGATCGACAAGATCTACTTCGACGACAAGTCGGACTTCCAGGTCGGCGAGCCGCAGATCGGCCGGATCCTCGAGGAGCTGGGTGTCGCCTTCCGTTACTCGGTGATCCCGATCATCCGCAAGGACTCGCTGCACATCACCGACGCCGACCGCGAACTCGTCCGTGCCGCCATCGCCGCGCAGCCTGCGCGCCACGTGCTGGTCACCCACGGCACCGACAGCATGGTGCAGACCGCGCAGGTGCTGGCCACGCTCACCGACAAGACCATCGTGCTCACCGGCGCGCTCAATCCGGCACGCTTCCGCGGCTCGGACGCCGAGTTCAACATCGGCACCGCCGTCGGCGCCGTGCAGTGCCTGCCGCCGGGCGTCTACATCGCCATGAACGGGCGCATCTGGGATCCGGCGCGCGTGCGCAAGAACGTCGACGCCAACCGCTTCGAAGCACTGGGCTGACGGTTGCCCGATGAAGAAAAAGCCCGGCTCGCGCCGGGCTTTTCCGTTGCGGCCGGCGCGGGCCGGCCATGCATCCTGCGCGAAACCTCCGCGCACCCCCGGGCCGATCATCCGGCCCGGGATGCGGTTACATCAGAACGTGACGCTCCACGTGTTGATGGTGCCGGTGTCGCCACTGGCGGCATCGTTGACGCGCAGCTTCCACGTGCCGTTGAGCGGCTCGGAGGACAGGTTGAACGTGTACGTGCCGATCAGGTTGTCGGCGCTGCTGCCCGCGCGATTGCTGATGTTGTAGACGGAACCATCCGGCGCCACCAGGTCGACGCGCAGGTCACCGCGGTACGTATGGCGGATGTCCACCGCCACCGACGCGCTGCTCGGCGCGTTGCCCGAGCGGCCCGACACCGTGATCGGGCTCTCGACCGTCGCGTTGTCGCGGATCGCGTAGTCCGTGCCGTTGGTGTAGGTCTGCGTGCCGCCGCCACCGCCGCCCGTGCTGTAGCTGCCCTTCAGGCTCAGGCCCGAGAAGGACGAGTAGGCCTTGAGGCGGACGTGGTAGGTGCCCGCCTGCGGCGTCGCGAAGCTGCAGGTCTCGGCATTGCCGCTGCGGTACGGGCGGCAGTCGTAGGCCGTGTCGGTCGGCGCGCTGCCGAACCGCACGTACATGTCCGCATCGCCGGTGCCGCCGCTGGTGACGAAGCTCAGGTTGGTCGCGCCGGCCGGCACCACCATCGTGTAGCTGAGCGAGCTGCCGGTGGACGCCGACAGGTTGGTCACCGCGACGCCGTTGGTGAGCGTGCCACCGGTCGGCGGCGGCGGGGGCGGCGGGGTCACGCCGCGCACGGCGTCGACAGCTGCGCGCGCCTGCGCGATGCCGCTGCCGATCGGCTGCGACGGCGTCGACGGGAACGCGCGCGCGGTGCTCTTGAGGATCGACTCGATCTGCGCCGGCGTCTGCGGCGAAGTCGCCGCCGCCTGCATCAGCGCGACGATGCCGGCCACGTGCGGCGTGGCCATCGACGTGCCGCTGTAGGACGCGTAGCTCTCCGCGCCCGGGCCGGCGGTGCCGGAATTGAGCGTCGACAGCACCGCCGAGCCCGGCGCGGCGATGTCGATCAGCGAGCCGTAGTTCGAGTAGCTCGCACGGGCACCCGTGTTCGTGACGGCGCCGACCGAGATGATGTTGGCGCAGTTGGCCGGCGAGGCGTTCGACACGTTGGTGTTGTCGTTGCCCGCGGCGATCACGATCGTCGAGCCGCGCGAGACGGCGCTGTTGATCGCGTTCTGCGTGGTGGTGCTGCACGAGCCCGCGCCGCCGAGGCTGAGGTTGATGACCTCGGCCGGGTTGGCATTGGCGGGCACGCCGGAGACGGCGCCGCCCGACGCCCAGATCATCGCGTCGGCGATGTCGGAGTCGTAGCCGCCGCCCTTGCCGAGCACGCGGATCGGGACGACCTTGGCGCTGTAGGCCATGCCGGCCACGCCCTTGGCGTTGTTGGTGACCGCCGCGATGGTTCCGGCCACGTGCGTGCCGTGCCAGCTCGACGGATTGCCGCCGTAGGCATCGCCCGGGTCGGACGGATCCGAATCGCGGCCATTGCCGTCGGCGGCCACCGCGGTATCGACGATGAAGTCGTAGCCCGGAAGCAGGTTCGCGTTGAGGTCGCTGTGGCTGACGATGCCGGTGTCGAGCACCGCGACCACCACGCCCGCACCGCTCGTGATGTCCCAGGCCTGCGTGGCATAGGTGCCGCCCGGGCCGGTGCCGAAGCCGTACTGCTCGCCGAAGCGGGTGTCGTTCGGGGTGAAGACCGGATGGTTGAGCTTGTCGACCTCGACATACTCGACGTTCGGATCCGCGGCGATCTGGCGCATCAGCGCCTCCGCCTGGACGCGGTCGAGCTTGCGGTTGCTGCGCACGACGTCGGCGCCGACGGCGAGGCGGCGCACGTGCTGCAACGTGGCGGCGGAGCCCGCGCGCGCGGCGGCCGCCGACAGCGACGGCCCGATCTGCGAGGTGACGGCCCGTTCGGCGCTGCCGTCGCGGTACTTGACGATGAAGCGGTCGGTGGTCTGCTGGGCCTGCAGGCCGGAGACGTTGACCTGGCCCGCGAAAGCGGTCGAGGTGCCGAGGACAAGGGCCGTAGCTGCGGCCAGGGAATGCATGCGGAACGTGGACTGCGACATCGGTGGGGGACCCCTCAAGGCGGAAAGCTTGCGGAAGGCCGTCCAAAGGCGCCCGGGCGGACCCGTGGCACGGCTGGCCGGTCGATGGAGGACGTGACGCTCAACGTCCGCAATCGACACTAGGCGCCCGAAAGCGATCCGGCGCACAAAATCGACGGACGGATGTCCGGTTCTGCATCCGCTTTGCGTTACGCCTTGATTCGCTTGGCTTTTCCCGTCTTGACGCGATTTTTACATCGGCCGTTCAGGCAGCGTTTGTGTTGCGGCGCACCAGGAAAGTGCGAAAAACGGCGCCCAGAGCCTTTTCCGGACACGCGCATTCTGGTGGTCGGCAGCCGCTTGGGGCGGCCGGTCGCTCAGAACATCCCGGTTTCGAGCCGGGCCGCCTCGGACATCATCGTGCGGTTCCACGGCGGGTCGAAGACCAGCTCCACGTCCGCATCGATCACCGTCGGGATCAGCTCGAGCTTGTCCCGCACGTCGGCCACCAGCACGTCGCCCATGCCGCAGCCCGGCGCGGTCAGGGTCATGTTCACCCGCACCCGGCGCTGGCCGGGGGTTTCGTGGGCCTCGATCGAGACGTCGTAGACCAGCCCCAGCTCGACGACGTTGATCGGGATCTCCGGGTCGAAGCACGTGCGCAGCTGCTGCCAGACCAGTTTCTCGACGGCCTCGTCGTCCGCGCCCTCGGCCAGCTCCAGCGGCTCGGGCGGCTCCTTGCCGATGGCGTCGGCGTCGCGGCCGGCGATGCGGAACAGGTTGCCTTCGACGAAAACCGTGAAACTGCCGCCCAGCGCCTGCGTGATGTAACCCATGCTGCCGGCGGGGAGGGTCACGGCATCGCCCTGCGGGACGAGCACGGCGGCGCAGTCGCGTTCGAAACGCACGGGCTCGCTGGAGCGTGAATACATCGCGCGAAAGACCTGCTGGAAACCGGACCATTCTAGTCCAGTTTCTGCCGGCGCCCGGGTATCCTGTCCACCCGCACCGTTTCATTCCCGATGCCTCGAACCCGCCTCGCCCGCGCGCCCTGGCTGCCGTGGATGCTCGTGCCGCTCGCCGCCGCCGGATTCACCGCGCTGTGGGTGCTGGCCGCGCTGTACAGCGGCAGCCAGTGCAGCTGGATGGCGGTCCTGGGCGCGCTCGACATCCTCTGGGTGCTCGGCCTGGGGCGGAGCATGACGCCGCTGCGCCGTGCCGGGATCGCGACGGGCACGACCCTCGCCATGATCCTTCTCGTCAACTGGATCGTCGCCGCCGCCCACGCGGGTGGACAGGTCGGGCTCTCGCCCTGGGAAGCCTCCACGCGCCTGGGGCTGAGCCATGCGCATACGCTGACCGGGCTGGCCAATGCCTGGCAGGACGGCGTGTGGCTGGCGCTGGCGGTCGCGGTGGCCGCGGGCGGGCCGTTCCTCAGTGCCCGCCTTCGAGCGCCTTCAGCTCACTGACCAGCGCGGCGGCCATGCCCGCGCCATCGCCGAACAGCATGCGCGCGTTGTCGGCGTAGAAGAGCGCGTTCTCGATCCCCGCGAAGCCCGTGCCGCGCCCGCGCTTGATGACCACGACGTTCTTCGCGTCGATCACGTCGAGGATGGGCATGCCGAAGATCGGGCTGGCCGGATCGGTCTTCGCCACGGGGTTGACCACGTCGTTGGCGCCGATCACCAGCGCGACGTCGGTGTTGCGGAATTCGGGGTTGACGTCGTCCATGTCGGCGATCAGGTCGTAGGGCACGCCCGCCTCGGCGAGCAGCACGTTCATGTGCCCCGGCATGCGCCCGGCCACCGGATGGATGGCGAACTTCACCTTGACCCCGCGCTCCATCAGCTTCTGCGTGAGCTCCCAGATCTTGTGCTGCGCCTGCGCGACGGCCATGCCGTAGCCGGGCACGATCACCACGCGCTCGGCATAGCCCATCAGCGCGGCCACGTCGCCGGCCTCGATGGGTTTCTGGCTGCCGGTGATCTCCTGCGCTTCGCCGCCGCCGCCGAAGCTGCCGAACAGCACGCCGCTGATCGGGCGGTTCATCGCCTTGGCCATCAGCCGGGTGAGCAGCATGCCCGCCGCGCCCACCATGGTGCCCGCGATGATCAGCGCCTCGTTGCCGAGCACGTAGCCCTCGAACGCGACGGCCAACCCTGTGAGTGCGTTGTAAAGCGAGATGACCACGGGCATGTCGGCGCCGCCGATGGGCAACGTCATCAGCACGCCGAGTGCGAGCGCGAGCACGAAGAAGACGAGGATCGCGTCGACGCGCAACTGGTGCACGACGATCCCGGCCAGCACCACCGTCGCGACGAAGACCAGGCCGTTGAACCACTGCTGGCCGGGGAAGACATAGCGCCGGTCCATGCGACCGTCGAGCTTGGCCCAGGCGATCACCGAGCCCGAAAGCGAGACCGCGCCGATCAGCGCGCCGGCCACGGCCAGTGCGATGGCCAGCGTCGGCGCCTCCGCGGGCGCCGTCGCACCGGCCGCCGCCGCCCGCCGCACCTCTTCGCGCGTGGACGACCAGCGCAGCAGCTCGACAGCGCCGATCGCCGCGGCCGAACCGCCGCCCATGCCGTTGTAGAGGGCCACCATCTGCGGCATGTCGGTGATCGCGACCCGCTTGCCCGATACCCACGCCAGCCCGGTGCCCGCCGCGAGCGCGACGAGGATGAGGCCGAGGTTGTGCAGGCCCGGCAGCAGGAACGTGGCGGCCGTCGCGATCAGCATGCCCGCGCCCGCCCAGCGGATGCCGCTGCGCGCCGTCACCGGCGAGGCCATGCGCGAAAGCCCCAGCAGGAACAGCGTGGCGGCGACGAAATAGGCGATGGCGGCCAGCAGCAGGCGCGCCTGGTCGGGGCCGTCGAAGGGATTCATGCGCCGCTCCCGGGCTTCTTCGACGCCTTGAACATGTCGAGCATGCGCTCGGTCACCACGTAGCCGCCGGCTGCGTTGCCGGCGCCCAGAAGCACCGCGACGAAGCCGATGGCTTTTTCGGTGAGCGTGTCGGCATGGCCGAGCACCACGATCGCGCCGATCAGCACGATGCCGTGGATGAAGTTCGACCCCGACATCAGCGGGGTGTGCAGGATCACCGGCACCCGCGAGATGATCACGTGGCCCGCGATCGCCGCGAGCATGAAGATGTACAGCGCCACGAAGCCGTCCGCCATGGATCCCCTCCCCGAGCCCGGTCGCCGCATCATAACGAGGCCTGAACCCGCCCGGCGGGCGGTCAACGCGGGCGCGGCCCATGCGTTTGCGGAGGGGCTGCCCGGCACGCACCCGCCGATACGAGGATCCGAATGACGATGTCGCTGCGCTCGCTCCTGTCGCTGTCGCCGGGCTCGCGTGCGTGCGCCTGCATGTGCGCGTACGCGGTGGCGACGCGTGCGCGGGTCCGCGCTGGCGCCCCGCGCAGTGGCCCGGCGATGCGGCAGCGCTGACGGATGCCGTCGTCGATGGCGCAGCCCGCCGAATCCCCCCATGAAGCCGAACCCGCCACGCTCGACGCGTTCCTCGCCTCGGTCTCCGCCCGCGCCTTCCGCTTCGCGGAACTCGGCCTGCGCCACCGCGACGACGCGCTCGACGCCGTGCAGGACGCCATGATGAAGATGCTCGCCTACCGCGACCGGCCCGCGCCCGAATGGACGCCGCTGTTCTGGAGCGTGCTGCGCAGCCGGATCGTCGACATGCAGCGCCGCCGCGGCTTTCGCCTCAAGTGGATGCTGCCGGCGCAGGTGCATGACGACGGCACGGCGGTGGACTGGGCGGATCCGGGGCCCGACCCGTCGCGCAGCAACGATGGTCGCGAGGCCTATGCACGCCTCGCTGCCGCGCTGCGCACCCTGCCGGCGCGGCAGCGCGAGGCCTTCACCCTGCGCGTGCTCGAGGAGCTCGACGTGGAAACGACCGCGAAGGTCATGGGCTGCAGCGCGGGCTCGGTCAAGACGCACCTTTCGCGCGCACGCGAAGGGCTGCAGAAACAGCTGGAGGATTTCCGATGAACACTCCGTTCGACGAACGCTTCGACGAACGCGCGCGGACGGCCCACGCCGGGTCGCTGGACGCGCTGTCGCCCCGCGTGCAGGCGCAGCTCGCGCAGCGCCGGCGCGCGGCACTGTCCCCTACGGCCACGCGGTCGGCGGCACGGCGCTGGCGCTGGCTCGGCGCCGCGGCCACGGCCGGCGCGCTAGTGGTCGCGCTGCAGCTGCGCCCGCCGGTGCCGGTGCTGGACGGCCCGGTGCATGCAGTAGCCGCGACCGCGGCGCTGCCGGCCGACCCCGGCAGCGTCCTGGTCGAAGACCCCGATTTCTACCTGTGGCTCGCCTCGCGCGAATCGCAGGCCCTTGCCATGGAGTGAGCCATGTCCCGTCCCGCCATCCTCGCCCTCGCCGTCCTGCTCGCAGCCGCGGCGCCCGCCTTCGCCGCGCCCGGGCCCGCAGCGCTGCCCGACTGGGAACGGCTGACGCCGGCCCAGCGCGAGCTGCTGATCGCACCGGTGCGCGAACGCTGGAACACGCGCCCCGCCGACCGCGCACGCATGCTCGACCACGCCCAGCGCTGGCGCACGATGACGCCCGAGCAGCGCAACCGCGCCCGGCATGGCGTCGACCGCTGGCAGGGCATGAGCCCGGAACAGCGTGCCGAGGCCCGGCAGATCTTCGAGCGCATGCGCAGGCTGGACCCCGAGCAGCGCCGCGAGCTGCGCGACCGCCTCAAGCGCATGACGCCGGAGGAGCGCCGCGCGTGGCTGAAGGCGCAACCGAGGCCGGCGGCACGTTGAGCCGCGCATGCAACGCCGCCGACGCACGACGCCGCTTCGCGTCGTTGCGTTGGATGGATTCGTAGTCGGGGAGTCGCGCAGTCCGGCACGCAGGCGACGCAGGCGAACGTCGTCACGCGCACGCACGCGCACAGGCCGACCGGCTGCGGCGCACGCGCAACGGGTCGGCGAACCCGTCCAACCGGATCACCGCGCACTGCGGCGCGCTGCCATCACCCCGGGTTTTCCGGATCCACCTTGGGCGGCCATACCGTGCGCCCCAGCAGCTCGTCGCTCCAGTCGTAGGCGATCGCGCCACCGTCCAGGAACAGGCTGACGAAATTGAGCACGTTGCGCGCGTACATCTCGCTGGCATGGATCGCGCCCATGCTCGCCAGGCCCAGCGGCCCGGCAACGGTGACGCCGTCGACGTCCACGGTTTCGCCAGGCTGCGTCGCCTCGCAGTTGCCGCCGCTTTCCGCGGCGAGGTCCACGACCACGCTGCCGGGGCGCATGCCGGCCACCATGTCACGGGTGACGATGCGCGGCGCGGCGCGACCGGGGACCGCCGCGGTGCAGACGACGACATCGACCTGCGCCAGGTGCGTGCCGAGACGGCGCTGCTGCTCGGCGCGCTCCTCGTCGGTGAGCGCGCGCGCGTACCCGCCTTCGCCCGCGGCGCTGACGCCGAGATCGAGGAACTTCGCCCCCAGCGATTCGATCTGCTCGCGCGTCTCCGGACGCACGTCGAAGCCTTCCACCTGCGCGCCGAGCCGCCGTGCCGTGGCGATCGCCTGCAGGCCGGCGACGCCTGCACCGATCACCAGCACTTTCGCCGGGCGGATGGTGCCTGCGGCGGTGGTGAGCATCGGGAAGAAGCGCGGCGCGAGCGTGGCGGCGATCAGCACCGCCTTGTAGCCGGCCATGCCGGCCTGCGAGCTGAGCACGTCCATGGCCTGCGCACGCGTGGTGCGGGGCAGGCGTTCGAGCGGGAACGCGACCAGGCTGCGCTGGGCGATCGCCTCGCCACGCGCGGCGTCGGCTTCCGGCGCGAGCAGTCCGACCAGCGCGCTGCCGCTGCGCAATTGCGCGATCGTCGATGCGGGAAGCGCCTGCACGCAGAGCATGATGTCGGAGGCGGCGACGATGTCGCCGGCATCGGCGATCTCCGCGCCCGCTTGCCTATAGGCCTCGTCGGTCTGTCCCGCCGGCAGCCCCGCGCCGGCCTCGATCAGCACGCGCGCGCCGCGGGCGACGAGCTTGCGCGCCGTTTCCGCGGTCACCGCGACGCGCCGCTCGCCGGCCGCCGATTCGCGAAGGACTCCCACCGTCGCTGCCGTCATGCGCCCCGCCCCAGGAAGGTATTCCGCATCCTAACCAGCTGCGGCGCGCATGAAAAAGGGCGGCCGGAGCCGCCCTTCGTCGATCGCCGTTTCCGGCTCAGCGGTGGCCGACGGCCAGGTCGAGCTGGTCCTGCAGCTGGCGCATGGCCGCATCGAAGGGCGAGCGCCCCGTATCGAGCACCAGGCGCCCGTCGGCGGCCATCACCGCCAGTTCCTCCACGCTCGCCACCAGCACGCGCATGCCGCGGCGGTTGACCAGCAGCAGGCGCGAGGTCAGCGGGCTGACCCAGGCGAGCTTCACCGACACCGTCTCGCCCTGCGCGTCGGTCAGGCGCAGCCAGGCGCCGACCTCGAGCTGGCGGATCGTGGCCGCGACGGCCGGATCATGGCGGACCGTTTCGGTGCCACCGGCCAGCCACAGGCGCGTTTCCTGCTCGGGCTCGTCGCGCACCGCCGGCGGCATCGGGCGGATGCGCCGCGCCGCGTCGGGATCGGCCAGGCCACGCACGATGCCGGCAAGGCCATGGCCTGCGGCGGTCGCATCGAGCCCCGAAGAACCGAGGCAATCGGTGAGCGGCGCTTCGAGCGCGAGCAACTGGCGCACCAGTGCATCGCCCTCTCCACGCGCCGCCAACGCATCGGCATGCGCTAGTGCGTCGCCCATCTGCACGGCATCGCGGAAACGCGGGCTGTCGTCGCCTTCGCGCAGAAGTGTCTGCACGAGATGGTGACGCCACGGCGTCGCGAGGAAATCACCGACCGCCTGCGTGAGCGGCGCGGCGGACAGCCGCCGCTGCAGCACCACGTCGGCGGCGCCGCGCGCCTGCGCCAGGCGCTCGCGGCCGAAACTCGCCTTCGCCGCGCGCTGCTCCTGCAGCTCCACGCGACGACGCTGCTGCGCCAGCAGTTCCTCGAGCTCGGCATGGGCCAGCTCGAACACCGCCAGATCCTCGTTGAACTCGGCGACCACGCGCTGCGACACCGCCGACGCGCGCTCGAGCAGCTCGCGATCCTGCGGGGTCGAGCCGGCATTGTCCTCGCAGGCCTCCGTGAGCGCGTCCAACAGGCGGCGCGCCGGATGCACGCGCTCGACGAACATGGAATCGTCGTTGAGCGCGACCTTGACGTAGGGCAGCACCAGCCGCGCATAGACGCGGCGCGCGCGGTCCTGCAGCGCATGCGTGCGGAACAGCGACTCGAACAGCAGCGCGACCATGTCGATCGCGTCCTCGTCGTCCACGCTCAGGCCGGTCATCTCGGGATGCAGGCCCATGCGGCGCGCGCCCTCGGCGAGGTAGTCGCGGATGGCGTCGCCCAGGCGGCCGCCGGCCGCCAGCGCGCGCACGAAATGATCCGGCGGCTCGGACTGCAGCGCCGAGGCGATGCCCACCAGCTCGCGCGACTGGAATTCGCGCATGGGCGCGGCACCCGTCGCGCCGCCGAAACCGTTGAAGGCGGCGGGCGCGGACCCGCCCGGCATGCCGCCGTAGCCGCCGAGCGGCGCACCACCGGACCAGCCGGCACCGGCGCCGGACCCTGCCGTCGGCATACGCGGCGCGGAGGCGCGCCCTTGGCGCGCCGCGCGCGCTTCCTGGCGCCATGCATGCAACTGCTGGCGCAGCGGGGCGAGTTCGGCCGAGAAGCGTTCGGTGCGACGCCCGCCCGGCGCCGCCAGCGGCGTTCCCGGCCATGCCGGCGCCTGCGCGGGCGGCCAGGCACCCGGCTGCTGCAGGGGCATGCCGGCCGAAGGCGTTGCAGCCGCGGCTTCCGCCTGCGGGGCCAGCGGTTCGACCGTCTCGAACGGCACGGCGCGCTGCTCGACCTGTTCGCCGAGCAGGCCCTGCTGGGCAAGCGGCGTCTCCGCACCGGCGACGTAGCCGGCCGAGGCCAGCAGCGACACCAGACGCGGATACATGTCGTCGAGCACGCGCACCAGCTGCTGCTGGTAGTGGCGGAACAGCAGCATGCCCAGCGTCGGCGAAAGCCCCGCGTTGGCGAGCGTGTCGATGAAGACGCTGCACAGGCGACCCGGGAACAGCGGGTTCGTGCCCGGCGCGATGCGCAGCGCGGTGGCCAGCATCTCGAACTGGCTGCGCAGCGCGGCGAGCTGCGCTTCGTAGCGCTGCTCGAGGATTTCGGTGAGGCGCTGCGCCGCCAGGTGCAGGTCGATCAGGTCTTCGTCGATGAGCCCCAGCGCCACGCCCGTGCGCGCATGCGGATTGCGGAACTCGTCGAAGCCCTGTGCCACCTGCTGGCGAAAACGCATGGTGTCGCTGGCGCTGCGCGTGCGCAGCACCGCCAGCCCGGCCTGCTCGGGGTACATTTCGGGGCCGGCTTCACGCAGGTCGTGCTCGATCGGCACGTAGAGTGCGGTCGGAAACGCGCCCAGCAGCTCGACGGAGAGGCGCTTGACCTCCTCCAGCACGCGGGCCGGTTCGATCTTCGAGTTGTGCGGGTCCAGCGCTCGGGGGTTCACGGTCGCACTCCGGAGTAGACGTTGCCTGATCCTTGTCGGATCGACCTCCACTGCAGAATAGTGGCAATGCGCGTCACATCATGACCTGTTTCCCCGATCTGTGAGCCATGTCGCAAGCAACCTTCACCATGCCGATCAACGGCGATGAACAGGCACTGGGTGCGCTCGATGCACGCCGTTCCGTCCCGGCCATGCAGTTGTGTGAGCCCGGTCCCGATACGCCACAGCTCCTTCGCATGCTGCGATCGGCCAACCGTGTTCCCGATCACGGAAAGCGCGTGCCCTGGCGCTTCCTGCGCATCCAGGGCGATGCACGCGGCGCACTGGGCACGCATCTCGCGCGGCGCAGCCGCGAGCGCGACCCGCAGGCCAGCGACGCGGCCATCGACAAGGACCGCCAGCGCTTCCTGCATGCGCCGGTGATCATCGCCGTCATCGCGGCGCAGGGTGCGGACGCGAAGATTCCCGCGAGTGAGCGCCTGCTCAGCGCGGGCTGCGTATGCTTCGCGCTGCTCCAGGCCGCGCAGGCCTTCGGCTACGGCGCCTGCTGGCTCACCGGCTGGGCGGCCTACGACGAGGACATCCGGCGCGTGCTGGGCATCGGCGATGACGAGGTCGTCGCCGGCTTCATCCACATCGGCACGATCCGCACCAACGCGCCCGAGCGCGACCGTCCGGACCCGGCCGCACTGCTATCCGACTGGACGCCCACATGAATTTCGACGCGACGCCGGCCGCGGCGCTTCCCTCCGCCGCCCGTGTCGCGCCGACGCTCCATCTCGTCGATGCGAGCGTCTACGTGTTCCGCGCCTGGCATTCGATGCCCAACGAATTCCACGACGCCGACGGCTGGCCGACCAATGCCGTGCACGGATTCACGCGCTTCCTGCTCGAGCTGCTGGAACGCACGCAGTGCGGGCATGTCGTGGTCGCCTTCGACGACGCGCTCGACAGCTGCTTCCGCAATCGCCTGTATCCGGCCTACAAGGCGAACCGCGAGCCCGCGCCGGACGAACTCAAGCGCCAGTTCGCGCATTGCCGCGCGCTCTGCGAGGCCATGGGCCTGGCGACGCTGGCGCATGCCGAATTCGAGGCTGACGACCTGATCGGCAGCGCACTGCACGTCGCGCGTGCGCAGGGGTTCCGCGGCGTGATCGTCTCGGCCGACAAGGATCTCTCGCAGTTACTCGGCGATCACGACGAGCAGTGGGACTTCGCGCGCGGCCTGCGCTGGGGCGCGGCCGGCGTGCCCGCGCGCCACGGCGTGCGCGCCGACCAGATCGCCGACTACCTCGCGCTCGCTGGCGATGCCATCGACAACATCCCCGGCGTGCCCGGCATCGGTGCGAAGACGGCGGCCGCGCTGCTCGGCCACTTCGGCTCGCTCGACGTGCTGCTCGCGCGCGTCGACGAAGTGCCCTATCTCTCGTCGATCCGCGGCGCGGCACGATGCGCGCAACAGCTGCGCATGCATCGCGAGCAGGCGCTGCTCTGCCGGGAGCTGGCCACCATCGCGCTGCATGCTCCCTGCGCCCCGGACCGCGCGCCGTACCGTCGCGGCGAGGCCTGCCCCGACCGCCTGCGAGACCTGGCCGATCGCCTGCGACTGGGCCCGCTCACGCGGCGGCGCCTGCACGCGGCCTGCGGCATCGACTTCATTCCCGCGGCGGCCGCGGCCGTCTAGGATCGCGGGCAGGCCCCCATCGACCTGCCCATGAGCCATCCCGACGCCGACGCCCCCCGCGAAGTGCTCTTCGAAGGCCGCTGGCTGCGGCTCGTCCAGCGCGGCCGCTGGGAATACGCCGAGCGCGTGCACGGCGGCGGCATGGCGGTGATCATCATCGCGGTGACACCTGCGGACGAGGTGCTGTTCGTCGAGCAGTACCGCATTCCGCTGGGCAAGCCGACCATCGAGATGCCGGCGGGCCTGGTCGGCGACGACCACGACGACGACACCCTCGTCGACGCCGCGCGCCGCGAGCTGATCGAGGAAACCGGCTGGGCCCCGACGAACGTCGAGGTGCTGCTGGTCGGGCCCACGTCCTCGGGCATGAGCAGCGAGCGCATCGCTTTCGTGCGCGCCACCGGGCTGGTGAAGGTGGGCGAAGGCGGCGGTGTGGACGACGAGCAGATACTCGTGCATCGCGTGCCGCGCGCCGAAGCGCCCGCATGGCTGATGCGCCGGCATGCGGAGGGCTACGAAGTCGACCTCAAGCTCTGGGGCGGGCTGTGGATGCTGGAACGCAACCCGGATGGCACGCCGATCGCGCAGTGATGGCCATCCGTCGCGAGGATGTATTCGCACGCAGGATTCCCTGGCTCCGCTCGGGATGACGGGAAGGTGCTGGCGACGCATGTCGCGCAGCCGTGCCGTACCAGTTTGCTGTTCTCACGGCACTGACGGCCGTTTTTCCTAGAATCGCGCCATCACGAACGGAAGCGGACCATGCACATCCTCGTCTGCGGCGGCGCCGGCTACGTCGGCTCGCATGCCGCCCTCGCCCTCGCCCGTGCCGGCCACGACGTCACCGTGCTCGACAACATGCTCACCGGGCACCGCGAAGCGGTGCGCTGGGGCGGGCTGGTCGATGCCGACATCCTGAAGCCGGAAACGCTGGACGCGGCGTTCGATCGGAAGGTCGATGCGGTCATGCATTTCTGCGCACGCTCGCTGGTGGGGGAATCGGTCAGCGATCCGGTCGCCTACTACCAGAACAACGTCGCCGGCACGCTCAATCTGCTCGACGCGATGCGCCGGCACGGCGTGGATCGGCTCGTTTTCTCGTCGACCGCCGCGGTGTTCGGCGTTCCGGTGACGGAGGTCATCGACGAGGAACATCCGAAGCAGCCGATCAATCCCTACGGCGCGTCGAAGCTGATGGTGGAACAGGTGCTGCGCGACGCGGCGAACGCCTACGGCCTGCGCTCGGTCGCCCTGCGCTATTTCAACGCGGCCGGCGCCGCGGCCGACGAGGGCATCGGTGAATCGCACGAGCCCGAGACGCACCTGATTCCGAACGCGCTCAAGGCCGCGGCCGGCGGCGCGGCAGGGCTCAGGGTGTTCGGCAACGACTACCCCACCCGCGACGGCACCTGCGTGCGCGACTACGTGCACGTGCTCGACCTCGCCGACGCGCATCTGCGTGCGCTGGACTGGATGGAGCGCGAGCCCGGCGCGCACCGCTTCAACCTCGGCAACGGCAATGGTTTCTCGGTACTGGAAGTGATCGAGGCCGCCCGGCGCGTTACCGGCATCGACATTCCCTACGAGGTCGGCCCCCGCCGCGCGGGTGACCCGCCGGTACTGGTCGCGTCCAGCGCGCTGGCACGCACCAAGCTGGGCTGGACGCCGACGTTCGATCGCATCGAACCCATCATCGAAACCGCCTGGGCCTGGCACCAGGCGCCGGCCTACTGAGCACCCACGGATGAAACGCACGCGACGCAGACGCCATTCCACACGTACCGGCGGATCATGGGGCTGGCGCTTCGCCGCGATCGTCGCCCTCGGGCTCGCCGCGACGCTGGCCTCGTCCGCGGTGCGCCAGCAGACCGTCGCGCGCTATGCCGATATCGATGGCTGCGTGAGCGGATGCGAGGTCGTCGCAGCAGGCTGGCCGCTGCCCTACATCGTCGACTACCCGGGCCTCTCACCCGCCAGCGAGGCCTCGCTGGCGGGCGCCGTGATCGGCGTCGACCGCTGGCGCCCGGAAGCGCTGGCGCTCGACCTCGCTCTGTGGACGGCGCTGGCCGCGATCCTCGCGGCGCTGCTGCGGCGCCTGCGCCGCTAGGCGGACACGCTGCTCAGGCAGCGAAGCGATCCGTCGCCTGCACCAGCGCGTCGACGTTCTCCGCTTCGAACGCCGAATGTCCCGACGCGGGCGTGATCACCAGTTCGGCCTGCGGCAGCGCCTGCTTCAGATCCCACGCGTTCTGCACCGGGCAGACCACGTCGTAGCGGCCATGCACGATGAAGGTCGGGATGTGCGCGATGCGCGGGGCGTCGCGCAGCAGCTGGTCGTCGGCCTCGAAGAAGCCGCTGTGCACGAAGTAGTGGTTCTCGATGCGCGCGAAGGCCAGCGCGAACTCGGGATCCTCGTGCGCCGCGGTGAAGTCGGGGTCGTAGTGCAGGAAGCTGGTCGCGCCTTCCCAGACGCTCCAGGCGCGCGCCGCGGCCAGGCGCGTGGCCTCGTCGTCGCTCGTCAGGCGCCGGTGGAAGGCGCTGATCAGGTCGTGGCGCTCCACGGCGGGAATCGCCGAGACGTATTCCTGCCAGGCTTCGGGGAACAGGCGCGAGGCACCCTCCTGGTAGAACCATTCCAGCTCCCAGCGCCGCAGCATGAAGATGCCGCGCAGCACCAGCTCGGTGACGCGCTGCGGATGCGTCTGCGCGTAGGCGAGCGCCAGCGTCGAACCCCATGAGCCGCCGAAGACCTGCCAGCGCTCGATGCCGAGGTGCTCGCGCAGCGTCTCGATGTCGGCGACCAGGTGCCAGGTGGTGTTGTCGACGAGGTCCGCGTGCGGCGTCGAACGGCCCGAGCCGCGCTGGTCGAACAGGATGATCCGGTACTTCGACGGGTCGTGGAACTGGCGCATCTTCGGCGTGCAGCCGCCGCCCGGGCCGCCGTGCAGCAGCACCACGGGCTTGCCGTCGGGATTGCCGCACTGTTCGTAATGCAGGCGATGGCGTTCGTCGACCTGCAGCGTGCCGCTGTCGAAGGGTTCGATCTCGGGATAGAGCGTGCGCATGGTCGGGGCCGGTGTCGAATCGCCCCGCAGTCTAGCCCGCGCGGCGTCCGAGACTCACGCGATCGCGCGCTTCGAGATCCTGCTCGGTGTGCACGTCGGCGAAGCCGGCGTCATGCAACAGCGCGCGCACGGCAGCGCCCTGGTCATGGCCGTGTTCGAGCAGCAGCCAGCCGCCGTCGAGCAGGTGCGCGGGCGCGGCGCGCACGATCTCGCGGATCGCGTCGAGGCCGTCGACGCCCGAGGCGAGCGCCGAGGAAGGCTCGTGCACGAGGTCGCCACGGGACAGGTGCGGATCGCCGGCGGCGATGTAGGGCGGATTGCTGGCGATCAGATCGAAGCGCTCGCCGGCCAGTGGTACCAGCCAGTGGCCCTGTCGGAACTGCACGCGCTGCAGGCCGTTGGCGTCGGCATTCGCGATCGCGACCGCGAGCGCATCGGCACTGGCATCGGTGGCGAGCACGCGCGCGTGCGGGCGTTCGCGGGCGATCGCGAGCGCGATGGCGCCACTGCCGGTGCCGAGGTCGGCGACCGCGCACGGGCCCGTCGGCAGCCGTTCCAGCGCCAGTTCGACCAGACGCTCCGTTTCTGCGCGTGGGATCAGCGTCGCAGGCGTCACCGCCAGATCGAGGGTCCAGAAGCCGCGGCGGCCGGTGAGATAGGCGACGGGCTCGCCAGCGGCGCGCCGCGCGACGAGGGCATCGAAGCGCACCGCATCGGGCTCGTCGACGACCGCATCGCCGTGTGCGAACAGCCATGCGCTGCCGCGCGCCAGCACATGGGCGAGCAGCAGGTCCGCTTCGCCCTCGGGAAGGCGCGCGCGGGCGCTGCGCAGCAGGTCGTCGAGGCGGGGCATCGCGCGGGCCGGGAAAACGGGCGGCTATGGTAGGCCGAGCACCGCGTCCGATCGGGCATCGACATGGCGCTCGGGGCAGCCGGCCGTGGACGGCAGCGCGAACACGCGATCGCGGCCTTCGTGCTTGGCGCGGTACAGGGCGGCGTCGGCGCGGCACATCGCGGTCTCCCAGTCCTCGCGCCCGCGCGCCAGTTCGGTGACGCCCAGGCTCACCGTGACGCGCCCGCCGATGGCGTCCATGCGTTCGCGCGCAATGGCCATGCGCAGACGCTCGGCCACGGCGATGGCGTCGTCGAGGCCGGTCGCAGGCAGCAGGATCAGGAATTCCTCGCCGCCGAGGCGGAAGGCGGTGTCGACGTCGCGCAGGCCGCAGGCGATGCGCGCGGCGGCCTGGCAGATCACTTCGTCGCCCGCCGCATGGCCGAAGCCATCGTTCACCGCCTTGAAGCGGTCGATGTCGAGCATGACCAGCGCCAGCGGCGTGCCGTACCGCTCGCAGCGTGCCTGCTCACGGGCGGCGTGCTCGAACAGCGAGCGGCGGTTGAACAGGCCGGTCATCGGATCACGGTGCACCAGGCGCTGCAGCTCGACTTCCGCGCCGCGGAACATCAGCAGCGACAGGGCCAGCGTCAGCACGTAGATCACCACCAGGCTGACCACGAAGAACAGGACCTGGAAGGGATCCTGCACGAACGAGCTGGTCAGCGACTCGGTACCGGCGGCGTAGCCGAAGCGGATGGCGAGGAAGAGGCCGTTGAGCAGGAAGACGCCGCCCGCGAAGCGGCGGAAGGCGGTCAGGCCGTCGCTGCGGGCGCGCCAGAGCAGCACGCCCGCCATGATGTCCATGGCCAGGTAGAAGCCGGACAGCACCAGCACGCGGGTGCGCAGCGATTGCTGCATGTCGTCCCAGAGCACACCCACCGCGACCAGCGCCGCGGCCAGCACCAGCAACGGGACGAGGTGCGTGCGCCGGCCGAGGTAAGCGCCCACGCCTGCCAGCAGCAGCACGTGGGTCAGCGTGATCAGGCCGTTCGCGATGCCGAGCGCGACCGCACGCGGGACCCCGACGCCGGACATCAGGAACAGATGCCCCAGCTGGTGGCCCAGACCGAACGCCAGCCCGGCCGCGCCCCAGTAGGGCAGTGCCGGATTGCGCAGGCCGGCGAGCCGGATCCCGCCCATGGCTGCGGCCAGCAGGAAACCCGCCATGCCGGTGACGAAGGCGAGCGTCGGGGTATCGAGTCGGCTCAAAAGATCCATGCGCTGCTCCCTTTGCCACGGCCGCTTGCAAGGTCCGTGCCCGGCTTGCGGCGGGCGATCGGCGGCCCCATCAGGGAAAGGCGATGCGTCGGGCCCGGCACCGAGCGGCCGGGCCCGGCGCCGTCGCGCTTTCCATACCTTGCGCCTATCGACGCGATCGTTTCAATCAATTTGATGTATCGATCTGCGATTACTACCATTCCCCGTCCCGATTCACCGCCACCCCACCAGGAGCTCCGCATGTCCCTGATCAACACCCAGGTCCAGCCGTTCAAGACGCAGGCCTTCCACAACGGCAAGTTCGTCGAAGTGACCGAGAAGAGCCTGCAGGGCAAATGGTCCGTCATCGTCTTCATGCCGGCCGCCTTCACCTTCAACTGCCCGACCGAGGTCGAGGACGCCGCCGAGAACTATGCCGAGTTCCAGCAGAACGGCGCCGAGGTCTACATCGTCACCACCGACACGCACTTCTCGCACAAGGTCTGGCACGAGACCTCGCCGGCGGTCGGCAAGGCGCAGTTCCCGCTGGTCGGCGACCCGACCCACGCGCTCACCAAGGCGTTCGGCGTGCATATCGACGAGGAAGGCCTGGCCCTGCGCGGCACCTTCATCGTGAACCCGGAAGGCCAGATCAAGGCCTACGAGATCCACGACAACGCCATCGCCCGCGATATGAAGGAAGCGCTGCGCAAGCTCAAGGCCGCCAGGTACGTGGCCGAGCATCCGGGCGAGGTCTGCCCGGCCAAGTGGCAGCAGGGCGCGAACACGATCAAGCCGTCGCTGGACCTGGTCGGCAAGATCTGACGCGGCACTCCGCGATTCGCCTTATCTGACGCGTCACGCGGTCCGGGCTTCGCTCGCAGCGAAGCCCGGCCGCATTTCCCGCGCCATCCCCGCCGCACCCGCACGAACGCCCGCCGGCTTGTGCAAGCCATCGAACGCGAAGGCTTGCGCAAGCCCACGGTCCGACCCCTTTACGGAGGCCCTGCCATGCTCGACGACAGCCTGAAGACCCAGCTTTCCGCCTACCTCGAAAAGCTCCAGCAGCCGATCCAGCTGGTGGCGTCGCTGGACGACACCGACGCCTCGCGCGAGCTCGAAGCGCTGCTGCGGGACATCGCCTCGCTTTCGGACAAGGTCGAATACCTGCGCGCCGATAACGACGCGCGCAAGCCGTCCTTCGCCATCGTGCGCACCGGCACCGACATCGACGTGCGCTTCGCCGGCATTCCCATGGGCCACGAGTTCACCTCGCTGGTGCTCGCGCTGCTGCAGGTCGGCGGCCACCCGCCCAAGCTCGAGGAGGACGTGCAGAACCAGGTGCGCGACCTCGAAGGCGAGTTCCGCTTCGAGACCTTCATGTCGCTCTCCTGCCAGAGCTGCCCGGACACGGTGCAGGCGCTGAACCTGATGAGCGTGCTCAATCCGAACATCAAGCACGTGGCCATCGACGGCGCGCTGTTCCAGGAAGAAGTGGAGGCGCGCGGCATCATGTCGGTGCCGACGATCTTCCTCAACGGCCAGCCTTTCGACCAGGGCCGGATGACCGTCGATCAGGTGCTGGCGAAACTTGATACCGGCGCCGCGGCGCGCGCCGCGAAACAGCTCGCCACCAAGGAGGCCTTCGACGTGCTCGTCGTCGGCGGTGGCCCGGCGGGCGCGGCCGCGGCGGTCTACGCCGCGCGCAAGGGCATCCGCACCGGCGTCGTCGCCGAGCGCTTCGGCGGCCAGGTGCTAGACACCATGGCGATCGAGAACTTCATCTCGATGTCGTACACGGAAGGCCCGAAGCTCGCGGTCGCGCTCGAGCAGCACGTGCGCGAGTACGAGGTCGACATCATGAACCTGCAGCGCGCGTCGAAACTGCACCCCGCAGGTACTGACGGGCTCGTCGGCATCGAGCTCGAGAATGGCGCGACGCTGCGCGCGAAGAGCGTGATCCTTTCGACCGGCGCGCGCTGGCGGCAGATGGGCGTGCCCGGCGAGGAGCAGTACCGCAACAAGGGCGTGGCCTACTGCCCGCACTGCGACGGCCCGCTGTTCAAGGGCAAGCGCGTGGCGGTGATCGGCGGCGGCAATTCGGGCGTCGAGGCGGCGATCGACCTCGCCGGCATCGTCGCGCACGTCACCCTGGTCGAGTTCGATTCCAAGCTGCGCGCCGACGAGGTTCTGCAGCGCAAGCTGCGCAGCCTGCCGAACGTCGAGATCATCGTCAGCGGGCAGTCCACCGAGGTGCTCGGCGATGGCGCGAAGGTCAACGGCCTCGTCGTCAAGGACCGTACCTCCGGCGCGTCGCGCACGATCGGACTCGAGGGCGTGTTCGTGCAGATCGGCCTGCTGCCCAATACCGAATGGCTGAAGGGCACGATCGAACTCAGCCCGCGCGGGGAGATCGTGATCGACGAGCGCGGCGCGACGGACCTGCCCGGCGTGTTCGCCGCAGGCGACGCCACCACCGTGCCCTACAAGCAGATCGTGATCGCGATGGGCGCGGGCAGCACCGCGGCGCTGAGCGCGTTCGACCACCTGATCCGCACGTCGGCACCTGCGGAAGGCCAGCGCGCGGCGGCATGACCGCTGGTGCCGGGCCGGTCCGCCGGCCCGGCGGGTGACGCGACCGACCGAAGCGGTCGCTGTCCCGGGAAGGCCCGTGCGCGTCGCGTCCGGGCCTTTCGCTTCTGCGCTCGGGGCCGTCGGGCACGGAGTTCGTGGACGCGTCGATGGACGCTTTGTGCTGCCAATCCGCAGTTGCGCAGTTTTCACCGGCGACGCGGAATCGACACCGATCGAGGTGTCCGCATCCGGGGTGTGGAGCGCACACGAAGCCGGACGCGTGTCGATCCATGCGACCGCCGCGGCGCCGGCCTGCCGCAGCATCGAACACACCACACGCGATGGCGCCCGTCTCCAGCGCCGCCTACCATCGACGCATGAACCTGCGCG
>CAZNRZ010000004.1:0-1693 GCA_964575535.1 uncultured Lysobacter sp.
TGCAGATGTACGAGACCGGCTGCGGCTCGATCCGCGCGCGCGCGACGTGGCGAAAGGACGGGCAGAACATCGTCATCACCGCGCTGCCCTACCAGGTCTCGCCGGGCAAGGTGATCGAGCAGATCGCCACGCAGATGCGCGCCAAGAAGCTGCCCTGGCTGGAGGACATCCGCGACGAGTCCGACCACACGAACCCGACGCGGATCGTGCTCGTGCTGCGCAGCAACCGCGTCGACGTCGAGCCGCTGATGGGCCACCTGTTCGCAACGACCGACCTCGAGCGCAGCTACCGCGTCAACTTCAACGTCATCGGGCTGGACGGCAAGCCGCGGGTGAAGAACCTGCGCGCGTTCCTGACCGAGTGGCTGCAGTTCCGCAGCGACACGGTGACGCGCCGCCTCACCCATCGCCTGGAGCGCGTCGAGCGACGCCTGCACCTGCTCGAAGGCCTGCTGGTGGCGTTCCTCAACCTGGATGAAGTGATCCGCATCATCCGCAGCGAGGACGAGCCCAAGCCGGTGCTGATGGCGCGCTTCGGCCTCAGCGTCGACCAGACCGACTACATCCTCGAGACGCGCCTGCGCCAGCTCGCGCGGCTGGAGGAGATGAAGATCCGCGGCGAGCAGAGCGAGCTGGCCACCGAGCGCGACCGCATCCAGGCCATCCTCGGCAGCCGCTCCAAGCTCAGGAAGCTCATCAAGGACGAACTGCTCGCGGACATGAAGAAGTTCGGCGACGACCGGCGTTCGCCGCTGGTCGCGCGCGGCGCGGCGCAGGCGATCAGCGAGAGCGAGCTGGTCCCCAGCGAACCGGTGACGGTGGTGGTGAGCGCCAAGGGCTGGGTGCGCGCGGCGAAGGGCCACGAGATCGACGCGGCCGGCCTGTCCTATCGCGAAGGCGACGAGCTGATGGCGGCGGTGCGCACGCGCAGCACGGCGCAGGTCGCGTTCCTGGATTCGACGGGTCGCAGCTATTCGGCCGTCGTGCATTCGCTGCCCAGCGCGCGCGGCAACGGCGAGCCCCTGACGGGGCGTTTCTCGCCGCCGCCCGGCGCCTCGTTCCAGGCACTCGCCAGCGGCGAGCCGGAGCAGACGTTCCTGCTCGGGACCAGTCACGGCTATGGGTTCGTGACGAAGTTCGAGAACCTCGTCGGCCGCAACAAGGCGGGCAAGGCGATGCTGTCGCTCACGCCCAATGCCGAAGTGCTGCAGCCGGCCATCGCGCCGGTCGCCAAGGGCTCGCGCGTGGTGGTCGCCACCAGCGCCGGCCACGTGCTCGCCTTCCCGATCGCGCAGCTGCCCGAGATGGACCGCGGCAAGGGCAACAAGATGATCGAGATCCCCAAGGCCAAGCTCGGCACCGAGCGCGTGGTGGACGTGGTCGTTGTGACGCCGGAGCAATCGCTCGTCGTGCTGTCGGGCGCGCGCTCGATGACGCTGTCGTACAAGGACCTCGAGACCTACATGGGCCAGCGCGCGGCGCGCGGCGGGCTGTTGCCGCGAGGATGGCAGAAGGTGGACGGACTGCTGGTGGAATGACGCTGCGCAGCGGTTGCGCGGCGCGCGGCAGCGCGGATGCGCCACGGCGCGCGGGCGCGGTCTCCCACCGATGAAGCTGGACGGGCCGCCCGGGTGACATGGCATCCCGACAGCGTCGCGCGTGGCGATGCACATGCACGTCGGTAACCGGGCCC
>CAZNRZ010000004.1:1793-11601 GCA_964575535.1 uncultured Lysobacter sp.
GCATGAAGACGTTGCTGAAACGACTGGCGCTGGGGCTGGCAGCGGTGTGCGTGCTCGCACTGGGCGCGGGATGGTGGGCGATGCGCGGCAGCCTGCCGCGGCTCGACGGCGAAGGCGCGCTCGCGGGCCTCGGCGCGGCGGCAACGGTGCAGCGCGACGCGCTCGGCATCGCCACCGTCGACGCCGCTTCGGCGCAGGACGCGATGCGCGGGCTCGGCTTCGTGCACGGGCAGGAACGCTTCTTCGAAATGGACCTGATGCGGCGGATGGCCGCGGGCGAGCTGTCGGCGCTGTTCGGCGAACGCGCGCTCGTGGTCGACCGCAGGAACCGCAGCGACCGCCTGCGACATCGCGCGCGCATGCAGTGGGATGCGATGCCCGAAGCCGAGCGCGCGCTCGTGCGCGCGTATGCGGCTGGTGTCGGCTCCGGGCTGCGCGCGCTGCGTACGCGACCGTGGCCTTACCTGCTGTTGCGCACCGCGCCCGCCGCGTGGCGCGAGGAGGACTCGCTGCTCGTCGTCTATGCGATGTACTACGACCTTCAGGACGCGTCGGCGAAACAGGAACGCCTGCGCGCCGAGGTCGGCCCATTGCTACCGCCCGCGTTGCGCGCGCTGCTCGAGCACGACGGCAGCAGTTGGGACGCGCCGCTGCAGGGCCTGCCACGCGGCGACGCGCCGCTGCCGGGCGCGGACCAGGTCGACCTGCGTCGCCTGGCGCGCACCAGCGGCGCCATCCCTTCGCAGGCGCCGCCGCCCGAGGTGGGCAGCAACAACTTCGCGGTGTCGGGCGCGCTCACCGCCGACGGCCGCGCGATCGTCGCCGACGACATGCACCTGGGCCTGCGCGTGCCCAACATCTGGTACCGGGCACGCCTGCACTATGCGGACGGCGATGCGCCGGGCGGCCGCGTGGACGTCTCGGGTTTCAGCCTGCCGGGCGTGCCCGGCATCGTCGTCGGCAGCAACGGGCATGTCGCCTGGGGTTTTACCAACAGCTATGGCGACTGGGTGGACTGGTTCCGCCTGCCCGACTGCACGAAGGCGCGCTGCGCGGGCCGGGTCACCGTCGAGGAGCGGATCGACGTGGCCGGCGGCGAGCCGCAGGTGCTGCGCATCGACCAGTCGCCCTGGGGCCCGATCGAGACGTACGCGGCCGACGGAACGGCGCTGGCGCGGCGCTGGGTCGCCCACCTGCCCGGCTCGGCCAACCTCGGCCTGCTCGGCATGGCGCGTGCGGCCTCCGTCGACGACGCGCTCGCGGTGGCCGATCGCGCAGGCCTGCCGGCGCAGAACCTCGTCGTCGGCGACCGCAGCGGGCGCATCGCCTGGCGCCTCATCGGTCCCGTGCCGCAACGCGCTGCGGGCTGCACGCCCGCCGGCATTTCGGACGCGCGCAGCTGCCCGCCATGGCCCATCGCGTCGGCCGGCGCGCCGGCCATCGTCGACCCGCCGACCGGCCGCCTGTGGACCGCCAACGCGCGCGCGGTCGATGGCGAATTCCTGCGCCGCATCGGCGACGGCGGCTACGTCACGGCGGTGCGTGCGCGCATGATCCGCGACGCGTTGTTCGCACGCAGCCGCTTCGACGAGCGCGCCCTGCTGGCGATCCAGCTCGACGATCGCAGCGTCTTCCTGCAGCGCTGGCATGCGCTGATGCAGCGCGAGGCGTCGCGCCCGTCGGCGGGCGCCGCGCTGAAGACGCTCGCCGGCGCGGCGCCGCGACTGGAGCCACGCGCGACGCCGGATGCGGTCGCCTATCGACTGGTACGCGCATGGCGGCAGGCCGTGCACGACCGCGTCGCCGACGGCCTGCTCGCCCCCGCGCGCCGCGCGCTCGGCGACGACGCGCCGCTGCCCGCGCTTCGCCAGCCCGAGGGCGTGGCCTGGCCCATCGTGTCCACGCGCCCCGCGCACCTGCTGCCCGCGCGCTTCGCCAGCTGGGACGCCCTGTTCGACGACGCCGCGCGCGAAGTGCGCGACGAACTCGCGGCGCAGGGCGAGCTGCGCGAGCGCAGCTGGGGCGAGCGCAATACCGCGGCCATCTGCCATCCGCTGGCCGGCGCCGTGCCCTTCGCGCGCGACCGTCTGTGCATGCCCGCCGAGCCGCTGGCGGGCGACACGCTCACGCCACGCGCGCAGGCGCCGGACATGGGCGCGTCGCAGCGCATGGTCGTTGCGCCCGGACACGAGCAGCGCGGCCTCGCGCACATGCCGGGCGGACAGAGCGGGCATCCGATGTCGCCGTTCTGGGGCGCGGGACACGACGACTGGGTCCATGGCCGTGCGACGCCGTTCCTCCCGGGCCCGGAGAAGCATCGGCTGGTGTTGCGCGCGGCGGAGGAGAGCCGGGCCGGTAAATAGGCCGATGTGCGTGCGTGCGGGTTCTGCCGCGATGCGCTCCGGGAAGCTGTGAACAACCAGTGGTCGATTGTCACTCGCGCGAGCCTCGACGCACGAAAGCAACGCACCGCGTCACTGCATCGGAAGCGAACGCCCGCGCGAGGTCGAATCGACAATCAGCTCGTACCGGCATGTCCGCGAAATCAACATCCATGGATGTTGATTTCGTCGCAGGTCTATTTCTTCCTATATCGAACGCACACGCCAACCCCTCTCGCAGAGAGGAGCTTGAAGGGGCCGGCCGGCGTGCGTCCACACCCCGATCGAACACCGATCAGCCCTGCACCAAGCGATCTTTCGCCGCCACCTGCGCCGCCTGCCCGACCAGCACCGGCAGCAGTTCCCCGAACGGCAGCGGACGGCCCAGCAGGTAGCCCTGCACTTCGTCGATGTGGCGCATGCGCAGCCAGTCGAGCTGCAACGGGGTCTCCACGCCCTCGGCCACCGTGCGGATGCCGAGCGCCTGCGCGAGACCGATGATCGAGTTGCAGATGGCCGCGTCGTCCTCGTCGATGCCCAGGTCGCGCACGAACGAGCGGTCGATCTTCAGGCGGTCGATGGGGAAGCGCTTGAGGTAGGCGAGCGACGAATAACCCGTGCCGAAATCGTCGATCGAGAAGGTCACGCCCAGCGAGCTGATCTGCCGCATCAGCTCGATCGCGCGCTCCGGATCGGTCATCAGCAGGCTTTCGGTGATCTCCAGCTCGAGCACCTCGGCGGGCACCGCATGCGCGTCCAGCACCTCGCGCACGTGCCGCACCAGCTCATCCGTGAACTGCGCCGGCGAGACGTTCACGGCGATGCGCAGGTGGCCGAGCCCGGCGTCGGCGAGCAGGCGGTGGTGGCGCGCGGCCTGGTGCAGCACGTTGCGGCCCACGTCCACGATCAGGCCGCTCTCCTCGCAGACCGCGATGAACTCGCCCGGCAGCAGCAGGCCGCGCTCGGGATGCTGCCAGCGCAGCAGCGTCTCCAGCGCGACCGGCCGGCCGTCGCGATCGAACAGCGGCTGGAAGACCGGCACGAACTCGTCGCGCTCGATGGCCTGGCGCAGTTGCCCGACGAGCTGCAGCCGCCGGGAGATGCCGTCGACGAAATCGCTGTGGAAGGCGACTGCGCGGTTCCGGCCCCGGCGCTTGGCCTGGTACATGGCCAGATCGCCGTGCATGAGCAGGGTTTCGACGTCGACACCGGCTTCGGGGAAGACGCACCAGCCGATGCTGGCGGTGAGCGTGTGCAGCGAGTCGCCGACGCTCAGCGGCTGCGCAAGCTCGGTGGCCAGCCGCGCGATCACGTCGCGCACGCCGCTCTCGCCGGCGATCTCGGTGAGCACGATGACGAACTCGTCGCCGCCGAAACGCGCCACGGTATCGGTGTCGCGGGCGATCTTCAGCAGGCGTCCACCCACCTCGCGCAGCACGCGGTCGCCCGCGCTGTGCCCCAGCGAATCGTTGACCAGCTTGAAGTCGTCGAGGTCGATGAACACCAGCGCGCCCTCGCGCCCATGGCGTTGCGCGTTGCGCAGCGCCTGCTGCAGGCGGTCCTGCAGCAGCTGGCGGTTGGGCAGGCCGGTGAGCTCGTCGTGGGTGGCACGCCAGGCGAGCTGGTCCTCGTAGCTCTGGCGCTCGCTGATGTCGAGCATGCCGCCGACCATCCGGATCGCGCGGCCGGTTCTATCGCGCAGGATGAAGCCGCGGTCCAGCACGGTGACGTAGCCGCCATCGCCGCGCGCGTAGCGGTACTGCTCCTGCCATTCGCTCTGGCCGCTCTCGATGGACCTGTCGAAGGACGCGTGGACGCGGTCGCGATCGTCGGGATGGATGCGTGACACCCATGTGTCGATGGGCTCGACCGGCACGGGTGCATAGCCGAAGCGGGTGAAGTAGCTCTCGCTCCACCACAGCTCGCCGCGCGGGATGTCGTAGTCGTAGATGGCATCGCTGGTGGCGCGCGCCACCAGCTGGAAGCGCTGCTCGGCCTGCTCGCGCTCGGTGACGTCCTGCGCGGCGACGAGGCGCGCGTTGCGGCCCTCGAAGTCGATGTCGTGGCTGAAGATCTGCATGCGCATGGCCCGGCCGTCCCGATGCAGGTGCGTCCAGATGCGGCCCTGCGGCCCCTCGCGCGAGGGCACCATCGCCGCGCTGCGCACCGCTTCGATGTCCTCCGGCGGGCGGATCGAGAGGATGCTGCTGCCTTCCAGCTCCTCGCGCGCATAGCCGTAGCGCGCGAGCATGGCGTCGTTGACGGCGAGCATCTCCAGCGTCTCGCGGTCGTAGACCCACATCGGCAGCGGGTTGTGCTCGAACAGGAACCGGTATTCGTCCTCGGCCTGGTTGGCACGCTCGCGCGCCTGCGCCAGCTCGGTGATGTCCTGCACCACGCCGACCACCACCGTGCTTCCCGCCTCCACCTGCTGCGCGCCGCGCGCGAACACGTGGACGACGCGCCCGTCGTCGTGGACGACGCGGAACTGCACGTCGCGCGGCGCCGCGGTGCGCGTCGCCTCGCCCAGCGCGGCCTCGGCGGCTGCGCGGTCGTCGGGATGGATGCGCTCGAAGATGCGCGCCAGCGGAATGGTCGGCGTGTCCGGCTCGAAGCCGTAGACGGCCAGCGCCTGCGCGGACAGGCGCACGGTGTCCGCACCCGGCACCCACTGGTACTCGCCCAGCCGCGCGAGCGCATGCGCCTGGCGCAGGCGTTCCTCGGAATCATGCAGCGCATCGAGCGCGACCCGGAGTTTCCGGATGAGCCTGCCCTGCGCGCGCTGGGCGCGGTCGAAGCCATGGACCAGCCAGCCCCACGCCGCGGCGAGCGCCAGCCCGATGCCGAGGATGAGCAGCGTCGGTCGCGCCCAGGCCTGCCAGATCGGACGCCGCTCCATGCCCACGAGCACCGCCACGCCGGGGCTGGGCAGGCGTCGGAACATGTAGGTGCGGCTGACACCGTCGACCACGCTGTCGCCGGTGTAGCTGCCTTCGCGCAGGCCGCGGTTCTCCGGCGCGAACATGCCGGAGCCCGGGATGCGGCGGCCGACGTGGTGTTCCGGATCCACTGAACGCGCGAGCAGGGCGCCGTCCTCCTGCACGATGCTCACGAAGTCCTTGGGGCCCAGCGGAAAGCGGCGGACCACGCTGCCGAACACGTCGGCGTCGACATGCGCGCGCGCCAGCCGCGCGCCGTCGCGGGTGGTGACTGGCACCACCCAGGCGCCGTCGCGGCGCACGGGCGCGCCGATGCGCAGGCGCGCGGACCCCGCTGCCGTCGCCGCCGCGTCCGGCTCGACGACGATGTCGTACATCGGGATGACCCAGCCGGTCTGGCGCGAGCGCCCGCGGGCGACCGTGGCGAGCTGGAGGTCGAGCAGGTAGAGACGGTCCTCCAGCTGGCGCTGGACCGAGTCGATGACCATGCGCTGGCGGATCTCGCGCTGCTCGGTGAAGCGCCCGTACTCCACCGCCACCAGCCCCAGCGCGACCAGCGGCAGAAGCGCCACCAGCGACCAGCCGAGCGCCAGCAGCCAGCGACGCGGCAGCCCGCGCGCCGGCGGTGGCGCCACGGTGGCCGGGTCAGCGTGTCGCGTCGGGAACATGCAGGGGTCGGCTCCAGTCAGAGGCGCGGCCCGAGCTTGCCACGAGGGCTGCCAGCAACGGTTCCGGTCGCGATCCTTAACGGTCGCCACCGGCCGGACTGAAGGCCGCCCGGTGGCGCCAGGCACACACCGCGGATCAGCCGACCGGAACGGCCGCCGTCGCAGGCTCGCGCGGCACCGCGGCCACGTGCACACCTCTCACCGCACGGCCCGACGGATCGGCCGACGCCGCGAACGACGCATCCCAGGCGATGGCCGCCGGCGACGAGCAGGCGATCGACTTGCCACCCGGCACCGTACGCGCACAGGCCTCGCCGGGGAACGCGCGCTCGAACAGGCTGCGATAGAGGAACGCCTCCTTCGTCTGCGGCGGGTTGAGCGGGAAGCGCGTGGCGGCCTGCGCGAAGTCGGCGTCCGACACCTGCGCATCGGCATGCGCCTTCAGCGCATCGATCCAGCCATAGCCGACGCCATCGCTGAACTGCTCCTTCTGGCGCCACAGGATCGAATCGGGCAGCCAGCCCTCGAAGGCCTCGCGCAGCACGGCCTTCTCGATGCGGCCCTGCCCCGCCATCTTGGCCTGCGCGTCCATGCGCATGGCCACGTCGAGGAACTCGGTGTCGAGGAAGGGCACGCGCGCCTCCACGCCCCAGGCCATCATCGACTTGTTCGCGCGCAGGCAGTCGAACTGGTGCAGCGCGTCGAGCTTGCGCACCGTCTCGGCGTGGAACTCGCGCGCGTTCGGCGCCTTGTGGAAGTAGAGGTAGCCACCGAATACCTCGTCGGAGCCTTCGCCCGACAGCACCATCTTCACGCCCATCGCGCGGATGCGCCGCGCCAGCAGGAACATGGGCGTGGACGCGCGGATCGTGGTGACGTCATAGGTCTCGATGTGGCGGACCACCTCGGGCAGCGCGTCGAGCCCTTCCTCGATCGTGTAGCGGAAGCCGTGATGCACGGTGCCCAGCGCCTCGGCGGCGATCTCGGCGGCGGCGAGATCCGGCGAGCCCTCCAGGCCGATCGCGAAGGAATGCAGGCGCGGCCACCAGGCCTCGCTGCGGCCGTCGTCCTCGATGCGATGGCGCGCATAGCGCGCGGCGACCGCGGCGACCAGCGACGAATCCAGCCCGCCCGAGAGCAGCACGCCGTAGGGCACGTCGCTCATGAGCTGGCGGTGCACGGCGCGCTCGAAGGCGTCGCGCAGTTCCTCCGGCGAGACGCGCACGTTCTCGGTGGCCTCGTATTCGCGCCACGCGCGGTGGTGGTAGCGCACCGGCGCGCCCCGCGCGCTGTCGAAATAGTGGCCGGGCGGGAACGGGGCGACGTCGGCGCAGACGGTGGCGATGGCCTTCATTTCCGAGGCCACCCACGTGCGGCCGTCCGCGTCGTGGCCCCAGTACAGCGGGCAGACGCCTATCGGATCGCGCGCGATCAGGAAGCGCGCGCGCTCGGCGTCCCACAGCGCGAAGGCGAAGATGCCGTTGAGGCGATCGAGCCACGCGCCCACGTCGGGCTCCTCGCGGTAGAGCGCGTTGATGACCTCGCAATCGGACTCCGACTGGAACGCATAGGGCGCGCGCAGCTCGGCGCGCAGCTCGCGGTGGTTGTAGATCTCGCCGTTGACGGCCAGCACCAGCACGCCGTCGTCGGACTTGAGTGGCTGCGCCCCGCCGACGGGATCGACGATCGCCAGCCGTTCGTGCACCAGCAGCGCGGGGGCTTCCGCGTGCACGCCGCTCCAGTCGGGCCCTCGATGGCGCTGGCGGGCGGACATGGCGAGCGCGAGCGGACGCAGCGCGCGCAGGTCGGCGCCGGGGCGCAGGTCGAAGGCGGTGAGGATCGAGCACATCGGGGCGGTTCCTTCTTCGTGGGGGTTCGGAAACGAAGAAGCCCGCGCTTTTCGGCGCGGGCTTCGAGGTCGATCGGCGTCTGTATTGCGCGCTAATCGCCGGCCCGCGGCAGGCTGGCGTTATTGCGATTGTTGTTCGCGCACACGGCCGGCTGCCCGGTACGGGCAGGCTGCAGGCGGTTGGCGCGAAGCGGGGTCATGGGCCGATCCTGCGCCGCGCCGGTGCGTCATGGCAACCCGTGCGCGACGCCGTTCGTCGGTTCACTGCATCGAGTGCAGGCCGATGAGGTTTCCCTCGGTGTCCTTGGCCAGGACGATGTGGCCGTACTCGCCGATCGACATCTTCGGCCGCTCCACCCTGCCCCCGGCCGCTTCCACGCGCGCACCCTCGACGGCGCAGTCGTCGCAGCTGAAGTAGACCAGCGTGCCGCCGACGCCGGCCTTCATGCCGTCGAACTTCACCAGCGCGCCCGACGCGCCCCACGTGTCCTGCGACATCGCGAAGGCGTACATGTCGAGGCCGTCGGCAGTGAGCTCCTGCAACTGCGTCTGGAAGACCTCCTCGTAGAACGCACGGGCGCGCGGCATGTCATCGACGTAGATCTCGAACCAGCCGACGGGGTTGGGTTTCATGGCGGTGCCTCGCATGGGGAGAGAGGATGGTAGAGCGCCTGGCGAGGTTGGGACGGTCATTCGTCGGCGACCGCGCGCTTCCCGCTTGATGAGGGAAGGAGCAACGCACGCGCGTCGCCCCACCGTGCTCCGGCCCCTCATCCGGCGCTTCGCGCCACCTTCTCCCGGAGGGAGAAGGGATGGTGTCCCGTAGCCGCGCGGAGCTATCGCCCTACCGAGGACGCGGTCGAGCGGCGTGGCGGCGTAACGTCATTCAAACCGCTAGCCCGCCAGCCTTTCACGCACCCGCACGAGATCGGCCAGGAAGCCCGCATACGGCGCACGTCCCGCTTCCGTCGGCTGCCGCAGCACCCACGATGGATGCACCGTCGCCAGCAGCGGCACGCCGCGCGGCCCGTCATGCCATTGCCCGCGCTCGCGCATCACGGCGAAGCCGCTGCCCATCAGCGCGCTCGCGGCGGTGGCGCCCAGGGCGACGATCGCCTGCGGCCGCAGCATCGCCAATTCCTGCTCCAGCCACGGCCCGCAGGCGCGCTGCTCGGCAGCGCTGGCGCGGGAGTGGATGCGCCGCTTGCCGCGCTGCTCGAACCTGAAATGCTTGACGGCGTTGGTGACGTAGCACTCGCCGCGGTCGATGCCGGCCTCGGCCAGCGCACGATCGAACAGGCGGCCGGCAGGGCCGGTGAACGGGCGGCCGGTGAGGTCCTCCTCGTCGCCGGGCTGCTCGCCGACGACGACGATGCGCGCATCGATCCGACCCTCGCCCGGCACCGCCTGCGTGGCCGGCTGCCAGAGTGGACAGGCCCGGCAGGCGCGCACGGCGGCGGCGAGTCCCTCGAGACCTTCGACAGGCGGCGGCGCGAACACCGGCGCGGGAATGCGGCTGCGCGAGGCCTCCGGCGGGCGCTCGACCATCGCCTGCACGCGCCCACCGGCCTCGCGCAGCAGGCGCGGCAGTTCCTGCGCCTCCGGAAGATGTTTCCAGAAGCGCTCGGGCATCTCCGCGCGCATGGCCTTGGGGTTGAGGCGCGCGGGGTTGAACACGCTGGCGTAGTAGCGGCGCCACAGCGCCTCGCCGGCATCCTCGTGCGGTACGTCCGCGCGCGAACCGCCCTCGCCCATCACCAGCGCAGCGCCGTCCCAGCGCGCACTGCGCTCGGGCGTCACGATCGCCCAACGCATGCCGGCGAAGCGGCGCATGAAGAACGGCGCGACGAGATCGAGGATGTGATGGTCCGGCTCGTACCAGGCCACGAAGGCGTTGTCCTCGCCCGGCACCTCGCGGAAGCGCACGAAGGCCTTGGCCTTGTGCGCGTCGCGCGTCACCGCCTTCTCGAG
>CAZNRZ010000004.1:11701-29854 GCA_964575535.1 uncultured Lysobacter sp.
GGCGGGTCGACCGTCGCCCGCCACATGTCAGAACAGCGCGGCCTGCACCGGCTGCGGCGCCAGCCGCGCGCGCAGCTGGTCGGGGCGATCGAGCAGGCCACGCGGATGGTGGTCGAGCGTCTGCACCCAGGGCATCACGCGACGCAGGCTCGCGCCCAGCCGCGCGAGGTCGTCGAGTCGCAGGCGTGCGAAGCGTCGCGACGTCACCACGCGCTTGACCGTCTTCGTGCCCAGCCCCGGCACGCGCAGCAGGCGCTCTTTCGTGGCGGTGTTGATGTCGACCGGAAACGCCTGCGGATTGCGCAGCGCCCAGGCGGTCTTGGGATCGATGTCAAGATCGAGCATGCCGCCGGCCTCGCGCGGCGCGATCTCGCCGACCTCGAAACCGTAGAAGCGCATCAGCCAGTCGGCCTGGTAGAGGCGGTGCTCGCGCACCAGCGGCGGTGATTTCGACGGCAGCGCCACCGACGAATCCGGGATCGGGCTGAAGGCCGAGTAGTAGACACGGCGCAGGCGGTAGTTGCCGTAGAGGTTCGCGCTGGTGTCGAGGATGCTGCGGTCGTCCGCGCTGTCGGCGCCGACGATCATCTGCGTGCTCTGCCCCGCCGGGGCGAACGCGGGCGCGCGCTGCGGCGCCTTCGCTCGTTCCTCCTTCGACTCGTCGATGCGCCAGCGCAGCTGCCCCATCGCGCCGCGGATCGAACCCACCGATTTCTCCGGCGCCAGCGTGGTCAACGCCACTTCCGTCGGCAGCTCGACGTTGATCGACAGGCGATCGGCGTACCGGCCCGCCTGCGCGAGCAGTTCCGGCGAGGCCTCGGGAATCGTCTTGAGGTGGATGTAACCGCGGAAGCCGTGGTCCTCGCGCAGGCTGCGCGCGACTTCCACCAGCTGTTCCATCGTGTGGTCGCCGTTCCTGATGATGCCGCTGGAGAGGAACAGGCCCTCGATGTAGTTGCGGCGGTAGAAGTCGAGCGTGAGCTGCACGACTTCGGCCGGGGTGAACTTCGCGCGGCGCACGTCGCTGGAACGGCGGTTGATGCAGTAGGCGCAGTCGTAGACGCAGAAGTTCGTCAGCAGGATCTTGAGCAGCGAGACGCAGCGGCCATCCGGCGTGTACGAATGGCAGATGCCCATGCCCTCCGTGCTGCCGATGCCGCCGGTGCCCAGGGAATTGCGCTTGGTGGCGCCGCTTGACGCGCAGGATGCGTCGTATTTCGCGGCGTCGGCGAGGATGGCGAGCTTGTCGATGATGCGCATGCCGGCCTCGCGTAAATGCTTGATCGGTAAGGCTATTGGTGCCGCGTCTCATGCAGTGCGACTGCGGATGGGCCTATCGTTGTCACGCTCGTTGACGGGCATCCAAGCGAGGCCTCCCGGGGCAGCGGCGATCTGCGCGATGTGCATGTTCGCGACGGATCCCTCGCTTTCACCCGGGATGAGAGCCCTTCGACGGTCTGTTCAGTCCAGCTCCGCGAGCAACGCCAGATCGTCGCGGAAGGCGCGATAGGCCTCGTCGCGATCGTCGCGCTGGCGCAGCACCCAGCTCGGATGCACGGTGGCGAAGCCGCGGCGGCCGTCGTCGAGGTCCAGCCACTGCCCGCGCTGTTTCATAAGCCCGAAATTCGCGCCGAACACCGCCTTGGCGCCGATCGCGCCCAGCGCGACCACGACTTCAGGCTTCACGGTGGCGAACTCCCGATCGAGCCACAGGTGGCAGGCCTTCTGCTCGCCGGCAGTAGGCGACTTGTGGATGCGCGCCTTGCCGCGCGGCTCGAACTTGAAATGCTTGACCGCGTTGGTGAGGTAGAGGCGGCTGCGGTCGATGCCGAGTTCTTCCAGCGCGCGGTCGAGCAACTGGCCGGCCGGGCCGACGAAGGGCCTGCCAGCGATGTCCTCCTTGTCGCCCGGCTGCTCGCCGACGACGAGCACGCGCGCCTTGGCGGGCCCCTCGCCGAACACGGTCTGTGTGGCGGGGCGCCAGAGGTCGCAGCGCTTGCACAGCGCCGCCGCCTCGCGCAGCGCCTTCAGGCCGGTACCGGCGGGCTCCGGCGCGGTGCCTTCCGGTACGCGATCGAGCCGTGTGGGAGAGCCGCGCGCGCGTAGCGGTGCACGATCACGCGCGCCGCGAGGCTCCACGCGCGGCATTCAAGCGGACTCGAACAGCCGCCGGTAGGCCGGATTGACCATGCCCACCAGCTGCGCGGCCGGCAGCTCGACGGTGTGCATGCCGTCCGAATACGTGCCGACCTGGTAGGGCGGGAACACGAAGCGCAGCGCGCCGATCTTGCCGTCGGCGGTCATCACCGGTTCGAACACGGCGAAGTCGTCGGCGCGGGCCTCGGTGCCGCCATCGATCATCGCGCCGGCGCTGCGCACCACTTCGGCGCGCTCGGCGGCGGACACGTGGTCCGCATCGAGGCGCTGCGTCACCGAGTTGCGCAGCTGCTCGCGCACGCTGGTGGAGATCGCACGCCAGCTGCCGTCCTGCGGGAACAGCTCGGCGGCGGTGAGAAGGCGCTTCTCCGCGGGCAGCCAGACCCAGCGCTGGATCATCGGCATGCCGTGCGCGCCGCCCGTGTAGCTGCTGCCGTCGACGGCCAGCACCACCAGCTGCGGCGATTCATGCTTCAGCTTGAACTCCAGCGAGAGCTCGAACGGCCCCGCCGCCGCGTCCGCCGCGGGCCGCTGGCGCACGGCATCCGCCACCTGCTGCCGGGCCTGTTCGGCATAGCGCTGCGCCTGCGCCGCCAGCCCCGGGTACTGCGACAGCCCCGTCGGGTAGCTGATGCCGATGATGTGGGTCGGCGTCGTCTCGAGCACGTCCTTCAGCGGCACGGGCGCATCGGCCCGGCTCTGCTCTGCGACCGCGGACGGGCGGGCAGGCGCGGCAGCCTCGCCGGTATCCCGCCCGCAGGCGGCGAGCAGCATCAGGCATACAGCGGCGAGCGCCGCGCGCGACCACGCGGGCGACCGGTAGGGAAAGGAGTGCGACATCGAAAGAGCCCGGGAGAACACGCTTCGGGCACACCGTACGGTCCTGCGCGTGATGCCGGCATGGACGCGGCCGGACTTTTCGCGACGATCGCTACCAGTCGCTGCGACCCGGCAGAAGTGCGCGCAGCTCGGCGTCGGTGAGGTTGCGCCAGCGGCCGGGTTTGAGATGGCCCAGCGGCACGCCGCCGATGCGCACGCGCACCAGGGTCTTGACCCGGTAGCCGAAGTGCGCGGCCATCAGCCGGATCTGCCGGTTCAGGCCCTGCACCAGCACGATGCGGAAACCGAACGGCCCGAGCTTGCGCGCCTTGCAGGGCAGCGTGGTCTGCCCGTGCACCGGCACGCCGCGCGCCATGCCGCGCACGAATTCCTCGGTGACCGGCTTGTTCACCGCGACCAGGTATTCCTTCTCCAGCTTGTTCTCGGCGCGCAGGATCTCGTTGACGATGTCGCCGTTGCTGGTGAGCAGGATCAGCCCCTCGGAATCCTTGTCGAGGCGGCCGATCGGAAAGATGCGCTGCTGGTGGCCGACGAAGTCGACGATGTTGCCCTTGACGTCGGCCTCGGTCGTCGAGGTCACGCCCACCGGCTTGTACAGCGCGATGTAGACATGGCGGCGCTTGCCGGGCGCGGACTTGCGCACTGCGAGCTTCTGCCCGTCGACCAGCACCTCGTCGCCCTCGCCCACCTCCGCGCCCACGCGCGCGCGCAGCCCGTTGACCGTGACGCGGCCTTCGGCGATCAGGCCGTCGGCCTCGCGGCGCGAGCAGAAGCCGGTATCGCTGATGTGTTTGTTCAGGCGCATGGCGGGAGCGGGTATTCGGGGGCGCGCATGCTGTCACATGCACGCCGCGGGCGCAGTGGTGGGATGTCCGGGGATGTCATGGGTGGCGCTTCGGGGCGCAGCCGACGGGCGCCGCGATCGTTCAGGCCAGCACATCCGCATAGTCCGGGTGGCGCTTCACCCAGGCCGCGGCATAGGCGCAGAGCGGTTGCACGCGCAGGCCCTCGCGGCGCGCATGCTCGAAGGCCGCGCGATTGAGCTCGCCGGCGATGCCGCGCCCGCCGATCGCCTCGGGCACGCCGGTGTGGGTGATGGCCATGACCCCGCCGTCGAGCTCGTAGCCCACCTCGGCTTCGTGGTCGTCCACCATCGTGTGGAAGCGTTGCTGGTCGGCGTCGTGGCGGATGTCCATGGCGTGGTCCTTGGCGAATGCACTGGCGAATGCGCAAGCAGACACCCGGCGCGATCCACGCCGGGTGAGCGCTCAGCCCAGCGGCGACATCAGCTGCGAGAGGAAGTGCTGCGGCACGCGCGCGTCCATCAACAGCATGAACAGCAGCCCATAGATCGCGCCGGACAGGTGCGCGTTGTGGTTGGTGTTGTCCGTGCCCTTGCGGTCCATCCACCACGAGTAACCGACGTAGCCGATGCCATAGAGGATCGCCGGCACCGGGATCGGGATGAAGATCAGCATCCACGGATCGAGCAGGATCGTGGCGAACAGCACCGCCGACACCGCGCCCGAGGCGCCCAGGCTGCGGTAGCGCGCGTCGCGGCGATGGCGCAGGAACGTCGGCAGGATCGCGATCGCGATCGCCGACAGGTAGAACGCCAGGAATCCGACCGGGCCGATGATCGACGAGATCACGCGCTCGGCCACGCGGCCGAAGAAGAACAGCGTGATCATGTTGAACAGCAGGTGCTGCCAGTCCGCATGGATGAAGCCGTGCGTCAGCAGGCGGTCGACCTGCCCGCGCGAGACCGCGGGCGGCCAGAGGATCAGGCGTTCGAGCAGGCGCGGCCGCTCGAACGCCAGCCAGGAGATGCCGACCGTGACGGCGATCAGGACGAGGGTGAGCATCGGTCAGGCGGCCGCGCGGTAGTGGTCCTGCATCGGGTAATGGCGGGCGTACAACGCGAATATCCCCGCCACCACCAGCGCGAAGCCGGCGAAGAAGAACATCAGGAAGGCGTTCTCGCTCAGGCCCATCGACGCCACCTGCGCGGACACCGCGTCATTGCGCAGCGCGGTGTTGGTCAGCAGCACCCAGAGGTTGCCGACGGTGACCGACAGCAGCCAGAACGACATGATCGTGCCCTTCATCGGCTGCGGCGCCTGGCTGTAGGCGAACTCCAGGCCGGTGGCCGAGACCAGCACCTCGCCGAAGGTCAGCAGCGCATACGGCAGCACCTGCCAGGTGATCGACACCGGGTCACCGCCATCGAGCGCGAGCTGCAGGGCGCCGGCGACGATCCACGCCAGCCCCGAGAACGCGATACCCCAGCCCATGCGGCGCAGCGCGGTGACCTGGAAGCCCATGCGGCGCAGCGCCGGATACAGGACGAGGTTGTTGAACGGGATGATGAGCATCACCAGCAGCGGATTCAGCGCCTGCATCTGCGCGGCCTGGAACCATTCGGGCTTGGTCATCTCCTGGCCCTGCAGCACCCACGTGGAGGCCTTCTGGTCGAACAGCGACCAGAACGGCGTGACCAGCGCGAACACGATCAGGATGCGCAGCACCGCACGCACGCCGTCCACCGCCGCATCGGGATGACGCCCGCGCGCCAGGTGGAGGTTGCGTGCCGCGCCCCAGCCGCCGAACGCGATCAGGAACACCAGCGCGAGGCAGAACGAGGAGACGAAGCCCAACGTGCCCATGAACGCGAAGGCGACGATGGAGAGCACGACACCCGCCAACGCGAGCACCATGCCCGCGCTACCGCCCGGCGCCGCCAGGGCAGTGCGCACCACGTTCATGAAGCCATTCGGATCGGGCGGCGTCGGCTGCATACGCACGTACTTGTTGCGCCCGGCCCAGAAGATGATCAGCGCGATCAGCATCAGCAGCCCGGGAATGCCGAAGGCGATCGACGGCCCGTAGCTCTTCAGGAACCACGGCATCAGCAGCGAGGCGAAGAAGCTGCCGAAGTTGATCGTCCAGTAGAAGGCGTCGTAGACGATCTTGGCCTTCGCCTTGTTGGTCTGGTCGAACTGGTCGCCGACGAAGGCCGATACGAGCGGTTTGATGCCACCGGACCCGATCGCGATGAGCAACAGGCCCGCATAGAAACCGGTGCGGTTGTCCTCGAACACGGCGAGGAAGCCGTGGCCGATCACATAGACCACCGACAGCCAGAAGATGGTGTTGTACTTGCCGAAGAAGCGGTCGGAGATCCAGCCGCCGATCAGCGGGAAGAAGTACACGCCGATGACGAAGGTGTGGAAGATCTCCTTCGCCAGGCCCTCGCGCTCGGCCAGTGGCGCGTAGGCCAGCATCATGCTGGTGACCAGGAACGGGACCAGGATGTTGCGCATCCCGTAGAAGCTGAAGCGCTCGCACGCCTCGTTGCCGATGATGTACGGGATCTGCCGGGGCATGCGCCCCTGCGCGGCCTGGGCCTCGATGCTCTTCGCCATGGACGGGTCCTGCGGAAACGAAGCGGCAAGCCTAGCGCAGGCGCGGCCGCTTGGGTCCGCGCACCGGCGCGACGGATCCCCTGTTCAGGCGGACAGCGTGCTCACAACCACTCGGTCAGGCCTTCGCGCGCATTGAGTTCGGCGAACGACGGGCGCGCTTTCATGCGCGATGCCAGCGCGCCCAGATGCGGCCACGCATCGCCCGGCCGCGGCATGCCCCGCGACCAGCGCAGGAGCATGACCAGATAGAAGTCCGCGGCCGTGGGTTCTTCGCCCAGCAGGTACGGGCCGTTCACGGCGAGGTGATCGTCGAGCCGCTGCCACGCCGCCTCGATGCGCGGCCGCACACAGTCGCGCGCCAGCTCCGCGTTCGCGGGGCCGGCGACCTCATGCGGATACCACCAGATGCGGAAGAGCGGCTGCACCGCGTTGGCGAGGTGGAGCATCCACTGGTGATAGGCCGCACGGGCCGGCGCGTCGTGGCGCGGCGCGAGCGCCGAGCCCTCCGCCAGCGTCATCGCGATCGCCGCCGCCTCGATGCGCACCGTTCCATCGTCTTCGACGTAGGTGGGCACCACGCCGTTGGGATTGATGGCGAGGTACTCCGCGCTCTTCTGCTCGCCTGCCTGCGTGTCGATCTTTCGCAGCGTATGCGGCAGGTCGAGCTCGATCAGCAGCCAGTGCACCAGCAGGCTGGCGGCGCCGGGCGAGTAGTAGAGCGTCGGCATGGCGGACTCGCGGCGATGACACGGGACGCGATGATCGCATGGCGTCGCGCGAGCGCCCGCGGCTACCATCCGCCGACTCCCGCTCCCCAGGCCGACCATGCGCAGCCCGCTCCTCGCCGCACTCCTCGCCCTTGCACCGCTGGCCCACGCGCAGACGCCGCTGGCCACCGTCGCCGAACGCAGTGGATTCCTGCGCACGGGCCGCTACGAGGAAGTGATCGCGCTCTGCGAGGCGTTCGCGAAGGCCCACGCCGACCGCGTGCGCTGCGAGAGCTTCGGCACGACGCCGGAGGGCCGGCCGATGAAGCTGCTGGTCGCCACCGCGACCGGCGCCTTCACCCCGCAGGCCGCGCGCGAACGCGGCATCCCCGTCACGCTGATGCAGGGCGGCATCCATTCGGGCGAGATCGACGGCAAGGACGCGGGCTTCCTCGCCCTGCGCGAGCTGCTCGAAGGGCGCGCGGCGAACGGCACGCTCGAGAAACAGGTCTTCCTGTTCGTGCCGGTGTTCAACGTCGACGGCCACGAGCGTTTCCGCGCCTGGAACCGCCCCAACCAGCGCGGCCCCGAGGAGATGGGCTTTCGCACCACCGCGCAGAACCTCAACCTCAACCGCGACTACATGAAGGCCGACGCGCCCGAGATGCAGGCGATGCTGCGCCTGATCGACACCTGGGATCCGCTGGTCTACGTCGACCTGCACGTGACCGACGGCGCGAAGTTCGAGCACGACGTGTCGATCCAGGTGGAGCCGGTGAACTCGGGCGACGACGCGCTGCGCGCCGCGGGCCGCGCGCTGCGGCAGGGCACCATCGACCGCCTCGCGAAGCAGGGCTCGCTGCCGCTGCCCTTCTACCCCTCGTTCGTGGTCAACGACGACCCCGCCTCCGGCTTCGAGGACGGCGTGGCCACGCCGCGCTTCTCGCACGGCTACATGCCGCTTCGAAACCGCATGGGCATGCTGGTGGAGACGCATTCCTGGCGCACCTATCCCGAGCGCGTGCGCACCACGCGCAATACGATCGTCGCCGTGCTGGAGCAGGTGGCGCGCGACGGACGCCGCTGGCAGGCGATCGCGCACGCGGCCGACGCACGCGCGAAAGCGCTCGGCGGCAACCTGGTAGTTCTCGACTACAAGGCCACCGACGCCACCCGCACGATCGACTTCCGCGGCTACGAATACACGCGCACGCCCTCGTCGGTGTCCGGCGCGCTGATGACGCGCTACGACGAGACGCGCCCGCAGGTCTGGAAGGTGCCGCTGCGCGACGTCATCGAGCCGCGCACGACCGCTACCGCGCCTCGCGCGGGCTACGTCGTACCACCCGCCTGGGCCGCGCGCGTTGCGGAGAAGCTCGACGTGCACGGTGTGCGCTACGAGCGTCTCGCCGCCGCGCTCGACGGCGCCGACGCCGAAGCCTGGCGCGCCGGGAGCATCCGCTTCGCCGCCGACTCGGTCGAAGGGCATCAGCGCCTCGTGATCGACGGCGGATGGAAGCGGGAGCGCCATGCGGTTCCGGCCGGCGCGCTGTTCGTGCCCATCGCGCAGGAGCGCGCGCGCATCGCCGTCGGCCTGCTGGAGCCGAACGCGCCCGACGCGCTGGCCGCCTGGGGCCTGTTCAACACCGCCTTCGAGCGCAAGGAATACATGGAGGATTACGTGGCCGAGGAGGAGGCCGAGAAGATGCTCGCCGCCGATCCGTCGCTGCGCGCCGAGTTCGAGCGCCGCCTGCGCGAGGACGCCGGATTCGCGAAGAGCCCGGGCGCGCGTCTGGAATTCTTCCATCGCCGCCACTCGGCCTGGGATGAGCGCTACGGCCTGTATCCCGTGCTGCGCGTCGACCGCGATCCGCGCTGACCTGCGCTGCACGGGCGCGGCGTCAGGCTCACGCGGTTCCCGGAGGACGCCATGACGCCGACCGCCCGTTGTATCGCATCCGTCCTGCTGGCCGCCGTCGGCTGCGCCGGCTGCCAGCCGGCTGGGCGTACGGATCGGGGCGTCGATCCGGACGCCGCTGCGGATCCCCGCACCTCCGCCGCGCCCGCGACGCCTCCGGCCCGTCCCGCACCGCGCCAGCAGGCCGCCGGCGCGCTGATCGTCGGCGAGGCCACCTACCGCGAGCGCATCCGGATGCCGCCGGGATCGGCGCTGACCGTGGAACTGGTGACGCTGGATGATGCATCGCCCGCGACGATCGCCCGTACCCGAAAGCCGAATGCCGCCGGGCCGCCATTCCCGTTCTCGCTCCGGTTCGAAACCGCGCGCATCGAAGCCGGCCTGCGGTATGGATTGCGCGCCGAACTCGTCGGGCCCGACGGCGAGCGCTGGTTCGCCACGCCCGTACCGGTGCCCGTGGTGCCCGGCGATCGCACCTCCGTCGACGTGCTGCTGCACCGCGCCAGCGGCCCGGCTACCCCGCCCCCGGCCGCGCCGACCGATGAGGCCTTCCACTGGCAGTGCGCCGAGTTGGGCCTGATGTCGCGCTATTCCGCCGACGGCGACAACGTGCGCCTCGACGCCAACGGCCGCGCATGGAACCTGCCCCGCGCTCGCTCGGCCTCGGGTGCGCGCTATGCCGACGCCGCGGGCAACGAGTTCTGGACGAAGGGGGATGCCGGCACCCTCGTTCTCGACGGCGAGCCGCCCCTCGACTGCGTGCAGGCGCGCCAGCCGTCGCCCTGGAACGCGGCCCTGCTGGCCGGCATCGCCTTCCGCGCGGTGGGCAACGAGCCCGGCTGGTACGTCGAGGTCGATCGCGCCGCGGCGCCCGCACTGCGCGCCACGCTGGACTACGGCGAGCGGCAGCTCGCCATCCCCCGGGTCACGGCGCGCGAGGGCGGATTCACCGGCAGCTCCGGCGGCGATCCCGTGGTGCTCGACATCCGCCGCCGCCCCTGTGCCGACGGCATGAGCGGCCAGCGCTTCGAGGCCACCGCGACGCTGCGCGTCGGCGAGCGTCGCTACGAGGGCTGTGGCGCGTTTCTCGGCGACTGATCGGCGAGAAGGCGCTCCAGCGTCGTCGCATCGTCAATGGCGTGGCCGAGCGCGGTGTTGTCGAGGATCGCCCAGACCTCCTGCCCGCGCGTCCGCGCCGCCTGCATCGCCTCGACCCACGGCGCCAGCTGCGCCTCGCCGTAGGCGTCGTAATAGATGCGCGGCGAGCCGTGCAGGCGCCAGTAGGCGACGCCGCCCGCACCGCCCACCTCCGCTCCCTCCGGCACCCGCGCGGGATCCGCCGCAACGCGTCCGACGCCATGCCGCGACCACAACGCGTCGACGCCCGCGTCGAACCACGTGGCGTGCCGCGGCTCGCAGACGATGGGCGCGTCGATACGCATGCGCAGTGCGGCGAAGAAGGCATCGGCCACCGATCCGTCGAACGCGAGGCTGGGCGGCAGCTGCACCAGCACGGCGCCGAGCCGGTCGCCCAGGCCGTCGACCTGCTGCACGAAATCATCGATGGCCCCATCGGGCTCGCGCAGCCGTGCGAGATGCGTGACCTGCCGCGGGAACTTCACCGCGAAACGGAACTCCGTCGGCACCGACTCCGCCCAGCGCGCGTAGGTCTTGCGCTGGTGCGGGCGATAGAACGACGAGTTGACCTCCACGCAGCGCAGGCGCCGCGCATAGCGCGCCAGGTGCGTGCCCTCGCCGGGAAATGCATCGGCCCGGGCGGACGGAATGCCCCAGCCCGCGCAGCCCACGTAGATGTCCTCGCTCGTCATCGCGCGAGGCTGGAATGCGCGCGGCATCGGCGCCGTGAAGTCAGGCGGGCAATGCCCAGCGTTCGAGGATGTCGTAGCGCCCGCCGTGGCTGTGCACCAGCACGAACGAATCGACGGGCCACGACAGCGGCTCGATGGGTGTGTCGTCCACGCGCGCCGACAGCCCGCGCAGCACCGTCACGTGCGGCGAGAACGTCTCCGTGGTGCGGTGGTCCACGCCCTGTTCCTGCAGCGCATGGCCCAGCGCCGACCACAGCGCGTCCAGCCCCGAGTTGCCGCTGGGCGCGAGCCAGCCCACGCGGCTGCGCGCGAAGTGGCCGGCGTGGTCGATGACCAGGTGGAATGCCGATGCCTGCACCGACGCTGCGGCCGCGCGGCAGGCGCCGACCGCGGCGTCGGGGAACGCGGGCCAGCCGCCGAGGAAATGCAGGGTGAGGTGCAGCTTCGCCGCGTCCACGCGACGGCCTGTACGCGCAAATGCGGGCACGGCGTCGACGGCGGCGTGCATGGCCTCGCGCACGTCGTCGTCGGGCCAGAGCGCCAGGAACAGGCGGTGCGCATCGCCCCTGCGCGCGGTGTCGATGGACGGCATGGGCCGAGTCTAGGCGGAGGGGCGTGACGCGGCTTCATGCGGCGGCTACGGCGCGGCTTCGACGATGCCGCCATCGACACAGGAGCCCGCCATGGCCACGCGCAAGTCCGCGACGAAGAAGCTCACCGAGGCCGGCCGCCAGCGCCCGATGGACCCGCAGCCCGAAACCATCCGCGCCGGCTACCGCGGCAGCGGCCGACTGGAGGGAAAAATCGCGCTCATCAGTGGCGGCGACAGCGGCATCGGCCGTTCGGTGGCCGTGCACTTCGCCCGCGAAGGCGCGGACGTGGCGATCATGTACCTCGACGAGGACGGCGACGCGCGCGACACCGAGCGCATGGTCCTCGACGAGGGCCGCCGCTGCCTGCTGATCCGCGGCGACGCGCGCAGCGAGGCGCACTGCCGGCGCGCGGTCGAGAAGACCGTGGCCAAACTCGGCGGGCTCAACGTGCTGGTCAACAACCTCGCGGACCACGTGTCCAAGGACGCGCTGGAGGACATCGGCGCCAAGCAGTTGAAGACCACGTTCGAGAACAACGTCTACCCCTACTTCTTCGTGACCCGTTTCGCGCTGGAGCACCTGCAACGCGGCGATTCGATCATCAACACCGGCTCCGTTACCTCCTTCCGCGGCAGCGAGCACCTGCTCGACTACGCCAGCACCAAGGGTGCGATCGAGACGTTCACCTATTCGCTGGCCAAGAACCTGGTCAAGCGCGGCATCCGCGTGAATGGCGTGGCACCGGGGCCGATCTGGACGCCACTCATCACCTCGACCTATGGCCGCAAGGAACAGAAGGAGTTCGGCAGGAACACGCCGATGGGCCGCCCCGGCCAGCCCAGTGAGCTCGGGCCCGCCTACGTCTTCCTCGCCAGCGACGACGCCAGCTACGTCACCGGCCAGTTCATCCACGTCAACGGCGGCGGCTTCATCGGCTGAAACCGACGCCGCGATGAACGGGGCGCGCATGGCACCCGGCCATCATCCGGCGTGCACCCGCCCCTCATGCGGACCGGGCGAGCATGGAGCCCTTGCAAAGGAGGCGACATGGGGATGGCACACGCACTGGACGTACCGAACGGCGTGCCACGGCTCTCGTCGGCCGCGCTGACGCTCGCGACGGTGCAGGCCGCGCGGGGGTTCGGACTGGTCGCGCGCGATGTGGCAGCGCTGCTCGGCAGCGAGGCGATCCTGGCCGACGAGCTGATGTCGGGCGAACGGATGATCTCGCCGGAGAGCGAGGTCGGCGCCCGCGCCGTGCTGTTCGTGCGCCTCCACCGGGCGCTGGGCGACGTCTACGGCTCGATCGAGCAGGTGCGGACCTGGCTGGGCAACAGCGACCCGGCACTGGCCGCGCGCCCGGTCGACGTACTGCGCGCGCCGGACGGCCTGGAGCGGCTGGTGTCGGTGATGGAAACCCGCTGCAAGGACTGCCTGTGGTGACCGGCCGGCAGGCCTTGATTTACACGTCGAGTTCCGCCCAGCGCGCGTAAGCCGCGTCCAGCGCCGCCTGCGCGGCGGCCAAGTCGGCGTTGTGCGCAGCGATCGACGCCGCATCGCGCGAATAGAAGGCGGGGTCACCCAGCGCTTCGGTCAACCCGGCTACCTGCGTCTCGAGCGCCTCGATGCGCGCCGGCAACTCCTCGAGCTCGCGCGTTTCCTTGTAGCTGAGCTTGCGGCGCATCGGGGCGGCCGCCGCCACCGCGGCCGCGACCGGCATCGCCTTCGCCGCCGCGCGCGATCCACGGGCGTCATCGGTCGACGCAGCTCGCTGCCGGATCCAGTCGGAATAGCCGCCCACGTACTCGCCGACCCGGCCCTCGCCCTCCATCACCAGCGTGGACGTGACCACGCCGTCGAGGAAATCGCGGTCGTGACTGACCAGCAGCAGCGTGCCGGCGTAGTCGCCGAGCAGATCTTCGAGCAGCTCCAGCGTTTCGACGTCGAGGTCGTTGGTGGGTTCGTCCATCACCAGCAGGTTCGAAGGCTGCGCGAACAGGCGCGCCAGCAGCAGGCGGTTGCGCTCGCCGCCCGAGAGCCGCGTGATCGGCGCGCGCGCGCGTTCGGGGGTGAACAGGAAGTCCTGCAGGTAGCCGATGATGTGCTTGCGCTTGCCGTTGAACTCGACGAACTCGCGGCCCTCCGCGACGTTCTCGATCGCGTTCCAGTCCTCGCGCAGGGTGGCGCGGTACTGGTCGAAATAGGCGATCTGCAGGCCGCTGCCCAGGCGCACCTCGCCGGTATCGGGCTTCAGCTCGCCCAGCAGCGTCCTCAGCAGTGTGGTCTTGCCCGAGCCGTTCGGACCGATCAGGCCGATGCGATCGCCACGGAACAGGGTGGTCGAGAAATCGCGCAGCAGCGTGCGGCCGCCGAGTGCCACGGAGACGTCCTTGGCCTCGATCACCTTGCGGCCGGAGGCGTCGGCCTGCGCCGCCTCCATGCGCACCTTGCCGGTGAGGTCGCGGCGCTGCGCACGTTCATCGCGCATGGCCTTGAGCCGCCGCACGCGACCTTCGTCGCGCGTGCGGCGGGCCTTGATGCCCTGCCGGATCCACACCTCTTCCTGCGCCAGCAGCTTGTCGAAGCGCGCATTCTCCTGCGCCTCGGCGTTGAGGCGTTCCTCGCGACGGCGCAGGTAGTTGTCCCAGTCGCCGGGCCAGCTGGTGAGGCCGCCGCGGTCGATCTCGACGATACGGGTAGCCAGCGCACGCATGAAGCGGCGGTCGTGGGTGATGAAGACCAACGTGCCGCGCCAGCCCTTGAGGAAGGCTTCGAGCCAGTCGATCGATTCGATGTCGAGATGGTTGGTGGGCTCGTCGAGCAGCAGCACGTCCGGCTGCGAAACAAGCGCGCGTGCGAGCATCACGCGCCGGCGCATGCCGCCCGAGAGTTTCGCGAACGGCGCCTCGCCATCGAGCGACAGGCGCGTAAGCACCTCGGTCACGCGCTGGTCCAGCGACCAGGCGCCGGCTTCCTCGATCCGCGCTTGCACGTCGGCGAGCGCGTCGGCATCGATGTCGGTCGCCGCGCTCAGGTGATGGAACCGCGCCAGCAGCGCGCCCTGCTCGCCCAGGCCGCCGGCGACCACGTCGAACACCTGCCCGGCCGTATTCACCGGCACTTCCTGCTCCAGCCGCGCCACGCGCAGGCCGTCCTCGCGGCGGATCTCGCCGTCGTCGGGCTGCAGCTCGCCGGCCAGCAGCTTGAGCAGGGTGGACTTGCCGGCGCCGTTGCGGCCGATGATGGCGATGCGCTCGCCGGACTCGATGGACAGCTGAACGCGTTCGAGCAGGAGCGGGCCGCCGACGCTGAAGTCGACCGCCTGGAGGGTGATCAGGGGCATGCCGCCATTCTACGGGCCGCGCGCCGCGCTCAGCGCGAGCGCGCGTTCACGGTCACCCATACCGCGTCGGCGAGCCAGCCGCCGGTGGTCTGGCGCGCATCGATGCGCACGATGTCGCCGGGTTCGAGCTGGCGCGGGTCGACGCGCTGGCCGCGGTAGTCGAAGCGCGTGCGCTCGTCGAAGCGCACCTGCTCGACGCGGCCGGCATAGCCGCCGCGGGTGATCTCGATGACGCGGCGACCGAGGTCCACGTAGCGCACGGCGCCTTCGAAGCCGCTCGCGGAGCCACCCGGATAGCTCCCGTCGCGCACGTTGTGGGTGACTTCTATGGCGCGCGCCCACAGGCGGCGGCCGTCGTCGACGACCTCGATGCGCACGCGGTCGCCGCGCTCCAGGCCGGCAGGATCGAGTTCGCGGCCCTGGTAGAACAGGCGTGAATCGCGGTCGAGCCAGACTTCGACGCCGCGCGCGCCGTAGTCGGGATAGCCGTCGCTGGACAGCAGCAGACGGCCGCTGCGCGCATCGAACTGGTCGACCGCGCCGCTGACGACCTGCACGCGACCATCGCGTCCGGGATAGCCGCCGTAGCCGCCCGGATCGCCATAGCCGCCGCCGGCCGGAAAGCTCGCGCAGGAGGCGAGCGCCATCGCCAAAGCGAGCGCCGATGCGCCGCGAGCGAACGTCGAGAGGATGGCGGACATGGCGCGCTCCACGTGGGGTCGGCGCCAGCCTGCGCCGCGCGTGGTGAAGCGGCGGTGGTCAGGAGCTGCAGGACAGCATCGAGCAGCCGGCCCTGTCGCGCGCCCAGTCGGGCCGCCGGGCGGCGAAGCGCTCGCGGCCGCGCTGGTCGTCGTAGGGAGTGCGCAGCACGTCCATCAGCTCGTGCAGCTCGGAGAGATCGCCCGCGGTGGCGGCGTCGATGGCCTGCTGCGCGAGCCAGTTGCGCGGCACGTACAGCGGGTTGGCGCGGCGCATTCGCTCGCGTCGCACGGCGGGCTCGACCCCGTCGGCGGCGAGGCGCGCGGCATGGCGCGCAAGCCATGCATCCAGCGCCGGCATGTGCGCCACGCGCTTCTCCTCGTCGTAGAACGCGGGCGCCAGCGCCTGCAGGTCCGGCTGCGAGGGGTCGACGTCGACCAGGCCGCGGAACAGCAGCGTCATGTCGACCTCGGCCTCGCGCATCCACGCCTGCAGGTCCGCCATCAACTGCAGGTCGCCCTCGCGGAAGGCGCCCAGGCCCAGTTTCGCCACCGCGTTGTCGCGCTCGCACTGTTCGAAGGCGGCGACGAAGCGCGCGAGGCCGTCCTGCAGCGGCGCCACGTCGTCGGTGAGCGTGGCGATGGCGCCGGCGAGGCGGCCGAGGTTCCAGTACGCCACGGCCGCCTGCTGGCCGAAGCGGTAGCGGCGGCGCTGCGCGTCGGTGGTGTTGGGCGTCCAGTCGGGGTCGTAGTCGTCGATCCAGCCGTAGGGGCCGTAGTCGATCGTGAGCCCGAGGATCGACATGTTGTCGGTGTTCATCACGCCATGCACGAAGCCCACGCGCATCCAGTGGCCGACCATCACCGCGGTGCGCTCGCAGACTTCCGCGAACCACGTGCCGATCACATCGGGCGCGGCGGCGTCGAGATGCGGGTAATCGCGGCGGATGCAGAAGTCCACGAACTTTCGCAGCAGCTCGACGTCCCCGCGCGAGGCCGGCAGCTCGAAGTGCCCGAATCGGATGAACGAGGGCGCGACGCGGCAGACCACCGCGCCGGGCTCGGGCGCGGCCCGGCCGTCGTAGAACATGTCGCGCACCACCTGCTCGCCCGTACCGACCAGGCTGAGTGCGCGTGTGGTGGGCACGCCAAGATGGTGCATGGCCTCGCTGCACAGGAACTCGCGCAACGACGAGCGCAGCACAGCGCGCCCGTCGGCGGTGCGCGAATACGGTGTCGGCCCGGCGCCCTTGAGCTGCAGTTCCCAGCGCTCGCCCGCGCCGGTGACCACTTCCCCCAGCGTGATCGCGCGGCCATCGCCCAGCTGCCCGGCCCAGTGGCCGAACTGGTGCCCGCCGTAGTTGCCGGCGTACGGCCGCATGCCGTTCAGCAGCGCATTGCCGCCGAAGACCTGCGCGAATTCCGGACTGGCGGCATCGGCCTCGTCCAGACCCAGCGCCTCGAGCATCTCCCGCGAGACCGCCAGCACGCCGGGCGCGGCTACGGGCGTGGGTTCCACCGCCGACCACAGCGCGCCGTGCACCTGGCGCCGTGCGTTCCGCGTGTCCGGATCGCCCGGCAGCTCGCGTACGAAGGCATTGTCGAAGCGCAGTGCGTCGAGGCTCATCGGGCGCACCTGCAGGGGCGGCGGAACGGGTGGCGACGGCGCATGCGAAGCGGATCCGGCGGGGCGCTCCAGCCTATCGCCGCGTCCATGAATCCCGCGCCTGCGTACACGATTTGCACGGGGCGTGACGCCGCCTGCGGGTAGACTGCCGCCCCCGACCGGCCTGCCCGGCGCGCTGACAGAGCTCCCATGAGCGCCGAATCCGAACCGAAATCGCTGGCTTTCACCGACCTCGCGCTGCCCGCGCCGCTGCTGCGCGCCCTCGCCGACGTCGGCTACGAGACGCCCTCGCCCATCCAGGCCGCGACGATCCCGCCCCTGCTCGAAGGCCGCGACGTGATCGGCCAGGCCCAGACCGGCACCGGCAAGACGGCCGCCTTCGCGCTGCCGGTGCTGGCGCAGATCGACCCGCTCAAGTCCAAGCCGCAGGCGCTGGTGCTGGCGCCCACGCGGGAGCTCGCGATCCAGGTCGCCGAGGCCTTCCAGAAGTACGCCACCTACCTGCCCCGCTTCCAGGTGCTGCCGATCTACGGCGGCCAGGGCTATGCGCCACAGCTCAGCGCGCTCAAGCGCGGCGTCCACGTCATCGTCGGCACGCCCGGCCGCGTGATCGACCACATGAAGCGCGGCACGCTCGACCTGTCCGAGCTGCGCTGCCTGGTGCTCGACGAAGCCGACGAAATGCTGCGCATGGGCTTCATCGACGACGTGCAGGCCGTGCTCGACGCCACGCCGCCGACGCGCCAGGTCGCGCTGTTCTCGGCGACCATGCCGCCGCCGATCCGCCGCATCGCGCAGACGCACCTGAAGGATCCGGTCGAGATCGCGATCAAGTCGACGACGACGACCGCGGCGAACATCCGCCAGCGCTTCGTGTCGGTCAGCGGCCACCACAAGCTCGACGCGATCACGCGCGTGCTGGAGGCCGAGACCTACGACGCGATGATCGTCTTCGCGCGCACCAAGATCGCGACCGAGGAGCTGGCCGGCAAGCTGCTGGCGCGCGGTATCGCCGC
>CAZNRZ010000004.1:29954-35209 GCA_964575535.1 uncultured Lysobacter sp.
TGCCGACCGTGCGCCGGCGTTCGACCGGGACGCCGCGCGCCCGCGGCCGTCGCACGACGACAGTGCGCGCCCGCCCCGCGGCGATTTCGATCGCCAGGGTCCGCGCTTCGAGCGCGAGCGTGCGCCGCATGACGCCCCGCGCAGCCGCGAGCACACGCCGCGCCCGCACAACGAAGCCGAGCGCACCTTCGACGAGCGCCCGCGCGAGCGCACGCCGCGCGCCGCGCCCGACGTCGGCATGGAAACCTTCCGCATCGAAGTGGGTCACCAGCACGGCGTGAAGCCCGGCAACATCGTCGGCGCGATCGCCAACGAGGCGGATCTCGAAAGCCGCTACATCGGCCGCATCGACATCCGCGATTCGTTCACGCTCATCGACCTGCCCGAAGGCATGCCGGGCGAGCTGATGGATCACCTGCGCCGCGTGCGCGTGGCCGGGCAGCAGCTGAAGATCAGCCGCGACGCCGGTGCGCCGGCGCGTCGTGGTGGACCGGGCGATGGCGCCGGCCCGCGTCGTGGCGGCCCGGGTGGTGGGCATGCAGGGCGGCCGCCACGCCGGGATCGCTGAGAGCCGGTCCAGGCAGCGGCCGGCACGGATGAAAGCAGGCCGGCCGTTCCGCGTTTCGCGACCCGCGTCCGAGGCGCCCGGACGTCGCGCGGGTAAGGCCGCCGCCGCGGCCGGGTCGCGAACGCTCCGGCAGTGTTGAACCCGGGTGCGCTTCGCTTACCCGGGCTACGTGATCGCGCCCATCCGCGACAGATACGACGCGCGGACCCCGGCGCGGCGAAAGACCCGTCTGCGATCCGCGTCCGCCGATGTGATCGACGGTCGAGTCGCGGCTTCGCAGCCGCGCGCGCAACTCACTGCAGGTTGAGCCGCGCGTTCTCGCTGAGGTTGTCGGGCTTCCTGTTCACCGCCGTCATCAGGAAATAGAGCGCCTTGCCGGCTGCGCTTCCGGGTCCGTCCCAGTACTCCGCGCTCTGCGCCTCGATGCGCAGCATGCAAAGGTTGGGATCGTCCTTACCCTGCGGGAAGAAGATCGACATCGCGGGGCTCCAGTGCTCGTCGATCGTGGCGCGGTCGCGGATCACGCTGGCCGTGCCCGAGATCGAGACGTAGGTGTTCGCATCCTTGGACGCGTAAGCCACGTTGACCTGCGGACTGGCTTCGATCTCGCGCACCTTCTCGCTGTCGAAACCGGTGACGAACCAGAGGTCGCCGTCGCGTTCCACGCCCTGCGTGCCGAGCGGGCGGCTGAAGAGGCGGCCATCCTCGCCCTGCGTGGTGAGCATCGCCACGTGCATGCCCTTGATCAGCTCGCGCAGCTTCTCGAGGCCGGCGTCGCGGTCGGGTGCGTGGCGGGAAGTGTCCTGTCGGTCCATGTCGTGTTCCGCGTGCGGGGCAGCACATGCAAGCCGACCAGCGGGTAACGCAGGGTGAAACGTCAGCGTGCGGGCAGGTCCGTCGCATCGTCCACCAGCGGCGCCAGCGAAGAATCCAGCGCGACGCGGCCGTCGAAGACGAAGCAGCGGCCGTGGTAGCCGAGCCCGCCCACCTGCTCGAAGTAGCCGAGGATTCCGCCGTCGAGTTGCAGCACGTTGTGCATGCCGTCGGCCTGCAGGAACAGCGCCGCCTTCTCGCAGCGGATACCGCCGGTGCAGAAGCTCACCACCGTCGCGTCCGCGAGCGCCTCGCGATGCGGCGCGAGCGCGGCAGGCAGGTCGGTGAAGTTGTCGATCGGCAGGGTGAGCGCGCCCTCGAAGGTGCCGTGCCCGTATTCCTCGCGGTTGCGCGTATCCAGCAGCACCAGGCGGCGGCCGGCGTCGTCCTGGCCCTGCGCGATCCAGCGCGCCAGCGTGGGCGGATCGACCGCCGGCGCGCGCATATCCAGCGGCGCGGTGCCGTCGCGGCGGAAGGTGATGATTTCGGGCTTGGTCTTCACCTTGAGCCGGCCGAAGGGCTGCGTGCGGCTCCAGCTGCGCTTGACGCCGATGCCGGCGAACGCGGGCTCGGCGCGCAGCACGTCGAGCACGGATTCAACCGCGCACTGCTGGCCCGCGAGGAACAGGTTCACGCCCTCGGGCGCGACCAGCACGGTGCCGCGCACGTCGCCGGCTTCGGCGCGCTCGCGCAGGCGCGCGGCGAGGGCTTCGGGATCGTCGACGGGCGCGAACTGGTAGGCGGCGATGTTGAGCAGCATCCGGCGATTTTACGCGCCGCCATGCGCTCGCCGGCTACGCGCGCGACGCCTCGAGATAGGCGAGCGGCCGCGGCGAGACCACGAAGGTGCGGCCGTTGTGGTCCTGCTTGAACACGAATCCGTGCGCCATTTCCAGCGCATCGGGCAGCCAGAACACGCGCGGTTCGAGGCGGAAATGGCCTTCCCAGCCCGCGGCGACCGCGGCGTCCTTCGCCGCTTCCCAGCCACGCACGAAGGCCAGCGCGGCCGAGCTGTCGAGGCCCTCGCGCGGATCGCTGCCCTCGCAGGGCACGGACAGCGTGTTCAGCGTCTCGCGGACCGTGGCCAGGTGATGCCAGCCGTAGTCGATCGGCCCCACTTCGTAGACACGCCAGTTCATGCGAAAGCTCCGGACGACGGGTTGCGGGTCACCATGGCATCGGCAGGCCGACGTGCGGTGCGAGGAACCAGTACGCGGCGCCGAGCACGAGCGCCCAGAGCAGCACGCGTACCACCAGCCCCACCGCCTTGAGCGCCAGCCACGCGGCGAGCGCGACGATGCCGATCGCGATCCAGCTCATGCCTGCGTATCCCCATGCGGTCCGCGACTATCCACGATCGTCCGCCACCGGCACGAGACGCAGGTCGTGAAAATCGAAGCTGAAGTCGGTGAGCGGCGAGACCGCCTCCATGCGGATGCCGCGGATCTTCGCGTCGTGGTCGAGATCGAAGTCGACGAAGGCGTCGGCATTGAGCCAGCGCTGGTCCCAGCGGACGATGAAGCTGTCGTGCTGCCAGTGCTCGAGGCGGCCGACGAGATCCTTCGTGCGCGCGAAGCGCAGCAGCAGCGCATCGCCGCGCGGCTCGACGACGACATCGCCGTACCACGGATCGCGATAGGTGCCGGCGTAGCGCGCCAGCGGCAGCGAGGGCTTCGACGACGGGTCGCGGCTGGCCAGGTGCGCCTGCCAGTCGGCGTCCGCATCGCCGCGCGCCTTGTCGAAGGCGGCGCCGTAGGCGGCCACCCAGTCGGTGCGCGGCGCATCGAGATACGCGTCCAGCGCAGTCATCGTGATCGCGTTGAACGCATGGCCGACTTCGGCGTTCGTCAGCACGATCACGCCCAGGCCGGCGTCGGGCACCAGCGTCATGCGGGAGACCATGCCCGGCCAGCCGCCGGTATGCCAGACCAGCCGACGGCCGCGGTAGTCGGAGATCGTCCAGCCTTCGCCGTAGCCGAGGAAATTCGGCTTCGCGTCGGCGAGCTCGGGCACGGCCGCCTTCGCCGGCACGTTCATCGGCGTGACCACCTGCCACATCGCGCGATGCCGCGCGTCGCTGACCAGGCGCTTCGCCGAATCGCCCTCGCCTTCGATCACGCCGCCGGCCAGCTGCACGCGCATCCACTTCGCCATGTCGCGCACGTTCGAGTAGATGCCGCCCGCGCCGGCCACGTTCGACCACGTCATGCGCGGCGCGGGTTCGAGGTCCTTGAAGTCGGCCTTGGCGTGGCCGGTGGCGACCTCGTCCCCGCGGCGCAGGAAGTCCGCGTTGTAGCGGGTGTCGCGCATGCCGACCGGGTCGAAGATGCGCGTCTGCAGGAAGCGTTCGAAGCTCTGCCCGCTCACCTTCTCGACGACCAGCTGCGCCACGCCGTAGAGGATGTTGTCGTAGGCGTAGCGCTCGCGGAAACCGCCCGCCAGCGGCACGTGGCGCAGGCGGCGCGCGACTTCCTCGGCCGTGTAGTCCGTGCCCGGCCAGTACAGCAGGTCGCCGGCGCCGAGCGCGAGGCCGCTGCGGTGCGCGAGCAGGTCGCGCAGGCGCATCTCGCGCGTGACGTACGGGTCGGACATCTGGAACCAGGGCAGGTGCTCGACCACGCGGTCGTCCAGGCTCAATTTGCCCTCGTCGGCCAGGATCGACAGCGACGTCGCGGTGAAGGCCTTGGTGATCGAGGCGATGGCGAACCGGGTGTCGGGTGTGACCGCGCCGGCCTTGCCGAGCTCGCGCAGGCCGAAGCCGCGCTCGTAGACCACCTCGCCGTCCTTGACGATGGCGACGGCGACGCCGGGCACGTCGAAGCGCTTGCGTGCAGATTCGATGGCGGCGTCCAGCCGCGCGGAATCGGGCGTGGCGGAGGGTGGCGTGGCGGGCTGCGCGTGCGCGGCCGGGGACGGAACGACGAGCGCCAGCGCGAGCGCGCCAGCGGCGAGGAAACGAAGCGTCATGCGATGACCGGGCGTGGACTGCGCCCGACGATACCCGACGCCCGCTCCCGCAGGCATCCTGTGCGCCCCCGCAGACCGAGCGCCCGATGTCGACGCTGCCCGCAACGCTCCCCGGCCTCGCCATCGTCGGCGGCGGCCCCGCCGGCCTGATGGCCGCGGAGGTCGCGCGCGCGGCGGGCGTGGACGTCGACCTGTTCGACGCGAAGGGCTCGGTGGGCCGGAAATTCCTGATCGCCGGCAAGGGCGGCCTCAACCTCACGCATTCGGAGGCGCGGCCGGCCTTCGACGCGCGCTACCGCGAGCGCGCGGGCGAGGTCGGCCGCTGGCTGGACGCCTTCGACGCCGACGCGCTGCGCGACTGGGCGCGCGGGCTCGGCGTGGAAACCTTCATCGGCAGCTCCGGCCGCGTCTTCCCCGCCGACCTCAAGGCCGCGCCGCTGCTGCGCGGGTGGGTGCGTCGCCTGCGCGAATCGGGCGTGCGCTTCCACGTGCAGCACCACTGGACGGGCTGGGACGGCGACGCGCTCGTCTTCGCCACGCCGGACGGCGAGCGCCGCGTCACGCCGCGCGCCAGCGTCTTCGCGCTCGGCGGCGCGAGCTGGCCGGAACTGGGCTCGGATGGCGCCTGGCTGCCGAATTTCGTCGACGCCGGCATCGAAGCCGCGCCGTTGCGCCCGTCGAACTGCGGCTTCGATGTGGGCTGGTCGGAGCACTTCGCCTCGCGCTTCGCCGGCACGCCGCTGAAACCGGTGGTCGCACACTGGACGCGCGGCGATGGCCGCCGCGATGCGCTGCAGGGCGAGTGCGTGGTCAGCGCCGCGGGCATCGAGGGCTCGCTGGTCTATGC
>CAZNRZ010000005.1:0-34183 GCA_964575535.1 uncultured Lysobacter sp.
ACGTCGATGCGCATGGGGATTCGGGATTCGGGATTCGGGATTCGGGATTCGGGATGAGCCTAACGGCGGTGCGCGTTCAATCGTCAACCCGAGCGCAGCGAGGGACCCCACGCGACACGTGCGGCGTCGCGCATCCCTCGCTTGGCCCGGAATGACAACAACGGTCGACGGCTACGCGACATCGCGACCGGTGAGTGGAGACGTTCGATGCCCGCATTCGCACGTCGACCACCGGACACGCCCGGCTCCCCATCGCTACCAAAACCCGCGGCGACTTCAGAACTCCGGATCCCAATCCACCGTGACCCGGCCCGCGGCGAGATCGATGTCCGTTACGAACTGCGGCCGCACGAACGGAATCATCCGCTCGCGCTCGCCGTCGCGTGCGACGAGCACGTCGTTGGCGCCGGTGGCGAACAGGTGGGAGACGCGGCCCATCGCCACGCCCTCGACGTTCACCACGTCGAGCCCCTCGAGATCCGCCCAGTAGAACTCGCCTTCCGCCGCCTTCGGCAGCACCGAGCGCGAAACCCAGACCTCGGTGCCGCGCATCGCGTCGGCCGCGTCACGGTCTTCCACGCCGGGAATCTCGGCGGACAGCCCCTTGCCGACCTGGCGGCCGCGCACGGTCGTGAGCTCGCGCTCGTTGCCGCGCGCATCGCGGAGGATCCAGGGCCGGTAGCCGAAGATGGCCGAGCGCGGCTCGGTCCAGCTCTCGAGTTTCACTTCCCCACGAACGCCGAAGGCGCCGACCACCCTTCCAACAAGGATGCGGCGCCCCGGTTTCGTCTCGCTACCGCCCGCGCCAGGCACGGGCTCGGTCATCAGGCCGCGGCCTGCGCCTTCTGCGCCTGCTTGTACAGGTCGGCGACCTTGTCGGTCATCTGCGCGCCGTTGCCGATCCAGTGCTGCACGCGCTCGACGTTGAGCTCGACACGCTTCTCGGCGCCAGCGGCGACCGGGTTGTAGAAGCCGACGCGCTCGATGTTGCGGCCGTCGCGGGCGCTACGGCTGTCGGTGACGATGATGTGGTAGAAGGGGCGCTTCTTGGCGCCGCCACGCGTCAGGCGGATCTTGACCATTGGTATTCCCGTGTTGCCCAGCTGCCGGAATGGCAGGGTAAGCCGGTGATTTTAGCGGGAAATCGACCCGCGGGGAACCCGGGAAACCGCTACCGGACAGGAACGGCCCGGCGACAGCGGCCCCAGGCGCGCGAAACCGGGCTGCGACGCCTCAGCGGAACGGCATCCCGCCACCCCGCCCGCCCATCATCCCCTTCATCCCGCGCATGAGCCCCTTCATGCCGCCGCCGGCCAGCTTGGACATCATCTTTTCCATCTGCTGATGCTGCTTCATCAGCTTGTTGACGTCCGACGGCGCCAGTCCCGCGCCCTTGGCGATGCGCGCGCGGCGCGAGCCGTTGAGCAGCGCGGGGTTGCGGCGCTCCTTCTTCGTCATCGAGTTGATGATCGCGATCATCCGCGGCACTTCCCTGCCGGTGACTTGGTTCTTGACCTCGTCCGGCAGCTTGCCGATACCCGGCAGCTTGTCCATGAGCCCGCTCAGGCCGCCCATGTTCTGCATCTGCTCGAGCTGGTCCTTCATGTCGTTGAGGTCGAACTTCTTTCCCTTGACGACCTTCTCGGCGAGCTTCTGCGCCTTGTCCTTGTCGACCTGCTGCTCGACCTGCTCGACCAGCGACAGCACGTCGCCCATGTCGAGGATGCGGCTGGCGATGCGGTCGGGGTGGAACACGTCCAGGCCGTCGGGCTTCTCGCCGGTGCCGATGAACTTGATCGGGCGGCCGGTGATATAGCGCACCGAGAGCGCCGCGCCGCCGCGGGCGTCGCCGTCGGTCTTGGTCAGCACCACGCCGGTGAGCGGCAGCGCCTCGCTGAAGTGCTTGGCGGTGACCGCGGCGTCCTGGCCGGTCATCGAGTCGACGACGAACAGCGTCTCGACCGGATTGACCGCCCCGTGCAGTGTCTTGATCTCCGCCATCATCGCTTCGTCGATGCTGGTGCGGCCGGCGGTGTCGACGATCAGCACGTCCACGTACGACCGGCGCGCGTCGTCGATGGCCGCGCGCACGATGGCCTCGGGCTTCTGCGAGGCGTCGGAGGCGAAGAAAGGCACGTCGATCTGCTCGGCGAGCTGGCGCAGCTGCTCGATGGCGGCGGGCCGGTAGACGTCGGCCGACACCACCATCACCTTCTTCTTGCGGCGCTCCTTCAGGTGCTTGGCGAGCTTGCCGACCGTGGTCGTCTTGCCCGCGCCCTGCAGGCCGGCCATCAGGATGACCGCCGGCGCCGGCACGTTGAGGTTCAGGTCGGCGGCCTGCGCGCCCATCACGGCGGTGAGCTCGTCGCGCACCACCTTGATCAGCGCCTGGCCCGGCGTCAGCGACTTCAGCACTTCCTGCCCGACCGCGCGCGTCTTGATGCGCTCGATCAGCGCCTGCACCACGGGCAGCGCCACGTCGGCCTCGAGCAGTGCGATGCGCACCTCGCGCAGCGACTCGCGGATGTTCTCCTCGGTCAGGCGGCCGCGGCCGCGCAGGCGCTCGATGGTGCCGGAGAGGCGCTGGGACAGGGACTCGAACATGGACGCGAAGGCCACGGAAAACAGGGCCGCGAAGTATAGCGGCGAGGGCCCGTGCGGCTGCCGCGGAGCGTGTGCGACACTCGCCGGATGACAGTCGTTCTCATCTCGCTGGCCCTCTACGTAGTGGCGACCGGCCTGCTCGCGGGTGCCCTGCGGGTGGCGCCGGCCGACCCCGGCGACGGCTGGCGCATTCCCGCCACGCTGGCCATGGCGGCGCATGCGACGGTGCACGTCATCGCCTGGCACGAGCGCAACGGGCCCGACCTGCACTTCTTCTCCGCGCTCTCGCTGGCCGGCCTCGGCATGGCCGCGCTTACCACGCTGGTCGCGCGGCGCGAGCGCCTGTCGGCCCTCGGAATCTTCGCCCTGCCGCTGGCCGGCGGCCTGCTCGTGGCCTACCGCGGCTACGGGCCGGGCCCCGCGACGCCGCTCGACTGGCGCATGCAGCTGCACGCCGCGCTCGCCCTGCTCGCCTACGCCACGCTGGCGGTGGCCGCCGTGCTCGCGGTGACGCTGGCGCTGCAGGAACGCGCCCTGCGGCGGCGCCACTTCCGCGGCTGGCTGCGCGCATTCCCGCCGCTGGTGCAGCTGGAATCGCTGCTGTTCCGCACGATCACCGCCGGCTTCGCCCTGCTGACCGCCGCGATCCTCACCGGCGTGCTGTTCATCGAGGACCTGCTCGCCCAGCACCTGGTCCACAAGACCGTGCTGAGCATCCTCTCGTGGCTGGTCTTCGGCGGCCTGCTGCTGGGCCGGCGGCGCTACGGCTGGCGTGGCGCGCGCGCGATCCGCTGGACGCTGGTGGCGATGGCGCTCCTGCTGCTGGCCTACTTCGGCAGCAAGTTCGTCATCGAGATGGTGCAGGGGCGCTGACGCGACACGGCGCGCTCCGCAGGGCGTGGATCGCGCCGATTCCACCCGTCCCGCCGCGTCCCGCTGCATGTACGGCCCGCGCCGGCCTCCGTCGATATCGGCGCTGGTGGGCGAACCCGGATTGACCGGAGCGGTCCACGCCGCCGGCTTGCCCAAACGCCGCATCGCGACGGCGACGCACCTCCACCAACCCAGCGGGCCGACCGCGAGCCCTGCGCCGCCCGTGTTCTCCGCTGACTGGGGCCTGCGCGAGCCGCGAACGCGGCGTCGGCGTGGACGGATTTCGGCGTGCCTTGCGGCTACCAGAAGCTGTCGTCCTGCCGCGCCTTGACGGCCTCGACGCGGAACTTCGCCATCCTGCGGATCAGCGATGCAGGAAGAGGCGCGGTGTAGGGAACCTTGAGGAAGTGCTTGGTGGTCGAGTGCGCCGCCAGCTCCTCCCGAAACGCCTCCATCGCGTCCGGGCCCGGTGCAAAGCTCAGATGAGCCTTGTGCGCCGAGAATGCGAACAGGAATCGGAGCTCGACGAAGAATGGACCACCCCACTTGATCGCCTCCTGCGCAGTCGGCGCCACGCCTTTGAGCAGGCTGTAAAGCTCCTGCAAAAGCGCCTGACCGTTCTCGGGAGCCGACTGGATGTACTCGGCGATGGTGGTTGGATGTTTGCCTTTCATCTGCTCAATCCTCCAATCAGCGGAATCACCGAGCGCGCCCGACATCTTGGCTAGGCCGGGCCGCGACGCGGCCTCGGCTCGGAGGAACTGTTAGGCCGCGCCTTTCACGACCCGGGCTCCGCGACGCCCGTTACCAAGGCCAAGGAAACCAACGACGCAGCCCCTGCCAGGCCAGCGGGGAGCAATACCGCCGAGTAGGACAATGCGCGGAACGCGCCTGCGCCCACGAGCCCGCCGACGAGGAATCCACAAATGACGGTGAGGGACACGCGTACCCGACGGCGGTCCACCGGCAAACCACGCACCGCGTGCCCTACGAACATTCCCAGGTCCGTGAACATGCCTGAGACATGGGAGGTGCGGACGATGCTACCGGTGTACGTGCTGATCATCGCGTTCTGAAGGCCGATCGCACAGGCAGCGGCATACATGCCGTAAGCACTTCGGCCCTGCAACAAGGGAAAGGACGCAAACAGCAGTAGGGACACGATGGCCAAGGCGGCTCCGTGGCGACGCCCCAGCTGCAGCGGGTTATCGCGTACGACGAAGCCACTGATGGCAGCCCCGACGACAAAGGAGCCAATGAGCGCCCCGAAGTGGGAGACAAGCCCAAGATCGGGAGAAGCGATTGCCGCCGCAAGCAACGTGGTGTTGCCGGTCAGGTGGGTGACTGCCTGGTGCTCGAAGCCCAGAAGACCGATGACGTTGACCGTCCCGGCGATAAAGGCGAACGCCCAGGCCACCGCCAAAATCCATGATGGAAGTTTCGAAATCATCGAGCTCGCGTGAACTCCACTGGCGGCCGAACCACCGGCGTTAAGCCGCGCCGCGAAGCGGCGCCGGCCTGGACGAACTGTTAGGCGGCAAGCCGGGCCACCGCGAAGTGGAACGCAAGCCCGGCTGCAGCACCAACAAGGGCCCCAAGAATGATGTCTGCTGCTAGGTGGCGCTGCAACGCAAGGCGAGACCAGGCTACGCCGGCAGCCGCCAGTGCGAGCGCGGCGGCCGCAGTGTGGTGGGGCCAGACCAGGAACGCAGCAAACACCGCAAACGCCACATGGAGCGAGAGTTTGGCCACACCCCGAAACAAATAGCCGACCGCAACGATCAGCCCTGAGAGACCGACCACAATTGGGAAGCCCATATGCAGCCCGGCGAGCCAGAGCGCGCCCGCGGTCGCTAAAAGGCTGACGCTAACGAGGGCATTGAGCTGGGCCCTTTCGGCCGGCATCGAAGCATCAATGTGAACCCACTCACCTCGACGGGCCTTGTAGAGGCTGTAGCCCAGTACCGCACCGGCACAGACGAGCGATACGGCGAGAGCAGCTCGGCGAATGTGCGCGGGAGAGGCAATCGCCGTTGCCACCGGCATGAGTACTGCAGGATGCCCCGCGATCGACACTGCCCGAGCTACAGAGTCACCCATGCCGCCTAACACCTGAGTTAAGCCGCGCTGGCCGCGACGCGGCGTCGGCTGAATTTTTTGGGCCCTAGCGCGCGCTTAGCCCGGTTATGAGTTCATCTGTTGCGGCCTTCATGCGGAGCTGAGCAGCGCGAGTACGCTCGAGCATAAAGTCCAGATCGGAGGGTAGGCCGATCTCTTGGCGCATAGCATCCATCAACTTAGCCTGCGCTGGTGCAATTGCCTCTAACTCCGCGAATACGGCCTGCATGAAATGGGGCTGCAATGCATTGAATTCGCCCCACTTCACCGACTTCTCATCAAGCGCTGTCTGGTAGGCCCCGTGCGCATGGTTGAACGACAACTGCAGCTCTCGCATTCGCGTTACGTCAGGCTTGCCGGACTCGCGGATGCTCTGCCTCGCTAGGTTCGCGCGCCTTGCCTCGGCGATCCCCCCCTGAAATGCGGCCTCCGCGACGTTGATGTCGATCTTGAGATCGTGCAGCGGCTTCGCCGCCAACATAAGCCGGATTAGCGCTTCGCCGTAGAGGCTAGACAGTTCGCCTGCAAGTAGTGCGGTTTGCGGTTTACCGACGAGCTGTACCTTGCCGAGTTGGGCAATTGCCGTTTGAAGCGGACCCCCTAGGTTCTCCGCAACTGGGTCCTTCCCGGCTAGTGCTCCTAGATGTCCACCGACCGCCGAGAGCTCCTCGAATAGTTTCAAGTAGACCTCCCTACGTAGCGCAGCCAGACGATCCCGCTGCTTCTCGGCGGCGTCGTGGCGTAGCTGATCGGCGAGGCGCTTCTCACTGCTCCTGTTCGACAGCACAACGCCTGCTACGGCGCCCGTTAGCGAGACTACGGCCGCAATGACACCGGACCAGACGACGGTGGGAACACTCAGGAGACCTTGTGCAGACTCGGTCGCCATGGGCTATCCACTAGGGTCCAACACTGTTCATGCAGCAATGATGCAGCACAAACACGCTGCTACGAGGGTCCGGGCGCAGTAGTCGCCAAGCCGCGTCCCCCTACCTAGGCGTGCTCCAACGCCTCCCCCAACCGCTCCACCGCGATGACGTCCATCCCGGCGACTTTCCCCGACTTCGGCGCATTCGCCTTGGGAACGATCGCGCGCTTGAAGCCGTGGTGGGCGGCTTCCTTGAGGCGTTCCTCGCCGTTCGGCACGGGGCGGATCTCGCCTGATAGGCCGACTTCGCCGAAGGCGACGGTCTGGTCGGCCAGTGGGCGATCGCGCAGGGATGAGAGGACGGCGAGCAGCAGCGGGAGGTCGACGGCGGTCTCCTGCACGCGGATGCCGCCGACGACGTTGACGAAGACGTCCTGGTCGCCGACGGCGACGCCGCCGTGGCGGTGCAGCACGGCCAGCAGCATGGCGAGGCGGTTGCCTTCCATGCCGACGGCGACGCGGCGCGGGTTGGACAGCGGGGAGTGGTCGACCAGCGCCTGCACTTCCACCATCAGCGGGCGCGTGCCCTCGCGGGTGACCATCACGCAGCTGCCGGGCTGCGGCTCGCGGCTGCCGGAGAGGAAGATCGCCGACGGGTTCGGCACCTCGCGCAGGCCCTTGTCGCCCATGGCGAACACGCCCAGCTCGTTGACCGCGCCGAAGCGGTTCTTGAAGGCGCGCAGCACGCGGAAGCGGCTGCCGGACTCGCCCTCGAAATACAGCACCGCATCGACCATGTGCTCGAGCACGCGCGGGCCGGCGATGCCGCCTTCCTTGGTGACGTGGCCGACCAGGAACACGGCGGTGCCGGTCTCCTTGGCGTAGCGCACCAGCCGCGCGGCGCTCTCGCGCACCTGGCTCACCGAGCCGGGCGCGGCGGTGAGGGTTTCGGTCCAGATCGTCTGGATGGAGTCGGCGACGATCACGCGCGGACCCATCGGCGCGGCCTGCTCGAGGATGCGCTCGATGCAGGTTTCCGCCAGCGCGTGGATGCCCTCCAGCGGCAGCCCGAGGCGCGAGGCGCGGCCGGCCACCTGCGACAGCGATTCCTCGCCGGTGACGTACAGCGAAGGCAGGCGCGAGCCCATCAGCGCGACGGCCTGCAGCAGCAGCGTGGACTTGCCGATGCCGGGATCGCCGCCCACCAGCACCACCGAGCCGGGCACGAGGCCGCCGCCGAGCACGCGGTCGAACTCGCTGATGCTGGTGGTCTCGCGCGATTCCTCGGAGTGGGTGACGTCCTTGAGCGCGGTGATCGTGGGCACGTCGACCTTGCCCGCCCAGCCGCTGCGCCGGCTCGCGCCCGCGCTGGCGACCACGCGCTGCGGCGCCGCGGCTTCCAGGGCGATTTCGCTCAGCGTGTTCCACTGGCCGCAGTCGACGCACTGCCCCTGCCACTTGCTGTGCTCGGAACCGCATTCGCCGCAGACGTAGGCGGTATTGCGGCGCGTGCTGGACTTGCCCGACTTGGCGATCATCGAATCCTCCGGAATCGCCACAGGGTAGCGGCCGAAGATCGCAGCGGGTAAGACATGCGGCGCCTCGCGTGCCCGGCGCGCCCGTGCCGCGGCCGAGGGCGTCGTGCCCTCCCCGCCTGCGGCTTTCCATTCCGCGCACACGCCCCACCCACCCGTGCCTAACGCCTGCTCCGCTAGCGTCGGATCTCCTCCACAGGAGATGCAGCCATGACTGACCGCGACCACAACGACAAGGGCAGGAACATGGGCCAGGGGCTGGCCGGCGTGAACGACAACCAGCGCCGCGACCTGCTCAACCGCGGCAGCGACCAGCGCACGCAGGACCAGCAGAACGTGCGCTCGTCCGACGCCAAGGGCGAGGTGCGCCAGGGCAACGACGATCCGTCCAGCTCGCCGGAATCCGGCTCGCCGTAAGCGGCCACGGCCGCCGCGTCAGTGCACGCGGCGGCCGGCCTCGTCGCCGACCGCGATGCGGAAGACCGCGCGGTAGCTGCTGCCGGCGCGGGCGACCGGCAGGTTCTTGCCCGTGACCAGTGCGTTCGCGGGCGCAGTCATCGGCTCGAGCGAGATGTAGTCGTGCGCGGGCGGCGCGTAGATCTGCGCGTAGCGGAAACCTTCCAGGAACTCGACGTCGATGCGCCGGCCGCCGCCGGCGATGGACATGCGCGGGCGCGGCGTGACGAAGGCGAAGCCGTGGTCGAAATCGAGATCGGCCAGGCGATTGTCGTAGGCGGGGAAATCCTCGCGCTCGCCGACGGGAATCAGCAGCTCGTCGAGCACCAGCGCCTGCATGTCGGGCAGCACCAGGCGCCAGCGATCGCGCGGCACGCCGGGGAGTGCGATGTAGGGATGGAAGCCGAAACTGACCGGCACGTCCTCGCCGGTGTTCGCGTGCACGGTGGTCTCGACGGTGAGGCCGCCTTCGTCGAGCGTGGCGCGCATCTCCACTTCGTGAGGGAACGGGAAGACCGCGAGCAGCTCGGGCCTGTCCCAGCGCAGGCGCGAGGTGACATGCGTTTCGCTCGCGTCCTGCTGCGTCCAGTCGAGCAGCGCCCAGCGCACGCCGTGCAGGATCACGCCGTTCCAGTCGGTGATCAGCCAGGGCGAGGCGGGATCGAGCGCGACCGTGCGCCCCAGCGCCGTATAGCCCTCGCCGCGCAGGCGGTTGGCATACGGGTAGTTGAGCGGGATGCCGACCGACGTGCCGCTGCGCGCGGCGCTCTCGATGGTCTCGGGGAAGCGGAGCAGTTCCTCGCCGCGATGGGTGAGCGAGGTGCCGAGCATGCCGTGCTCGGGCAGGAAGGTGGCGGTGAGCTCGCCGGCGCGCAGCTCGTGTGCGCGGGCCTGCTTTCCCGGGTCGAACCTGCGGGCGGTCGACGTCATGCTTCCTCCTCGGCCTCCGGCACCAGCTGCCGGCCTGCATGGCCTTCGGCGGCATAGTCGGCCAGCACGCGTTCGGCCACGGTGGACGCGGTGCCTTCGTGGCACAACGCGACACAGGCGCCGCCGAAGCCCGCGCCGGTGAGGCGCGCGCCATGCACGTGCGCGCTGCGCTGCAGGAGATCGACGAGGCGATCGAGCGGCGGCACGGAGACTTCGTAGTCGTCGCGCAGGCTGGCGTGCGAGGCGTTCATCAGTTCGCCGAACGTGGCGGCATCGACGCCCTGCGCCGCCTGCAGCACGCGCGCGTTCTCGGTGACCACGTGGCGCGCGCGGCGTCGCAAGGGCTCGGGCAGCGCCTCGACGGCCGCCGCATGGGCGACATCGCGCAGCGCCTGTACGCCCAGCGCGGCGGCGGCCTGCTCGCACTGCGCGCGGCGCTCGTTGTAGCCGCTGGCGGCGAGCGAACGGCTCAGGCCGGAGTCGAGTACCAGCAGCTCCGTGCCGGGCGGCATCGGCACCAGCCGCCGCTCGAGCGTGCGCGTATCGAGGAACAGCATGCTGCGCGTGTCGGCGAGGCTCGAGGCCATCTGATCCATGACCCCGCAGTTGACGCCCGCGTGTTCGATCTCCGCGCGCTGGGCGAGCTGCGCGATGCGCACGTCGTCGATGTCGATGGCGAGCAGTTCGCGCAGCGCGCGCAGCGTGGCGACTTCGAGCGCCGCGCTGGACGAGAGGCCCACGCCCATGGGCACGGCCGACGTCACGTGGATGTCGAGCACGGGCACCTGCACGCCCAACGCCTCGACGCCGCGGATGCAGCCGTAGACGTAGCGCGCGAAGTGATCGCCGGGCGGCTCGGCGCGATGGAAGCGGCTTTCGGTGGCCAGGTCCGCCGCGAACACGACGAACTCGCCCCCGCCGTTGGGGCGCATGGCCACCGTCGTCTGCTGCGGGATCGCGGTGGGCAGCACGTAGCCGTCGTTGTAGTCGGTGTGCTCGCCGAGCAGGTTCACCCGGCCGGGCGCGCGGGCGGTGACGGCGGGCTCGTGGCCGAACAGGTCGCGGAAGCTCATGGCGCGTCGATGTCCACGTGGATGGCCTGCAGTTCGCGCGCCTTGTCCTCGGGCAGCGCGTCCATCGCGAACCAGCCCGCGGCCAGCTCCGTGCCGGCCAGGTACTTCAGGCGATCGCGCGTGCGATACGGCGGATAGAACTCGGCATGCAGGTGCGACTCCGGATGTGGCTCGCCGTCCACCGGCGCCTGGTACCAGGCCATGAGATAGGGGAACGGGCGATCCCACAGCGCCTCGTACTTCATCAGCACCGTCTTCAACGCGCGGGCGAGGTCGCTGCGGGTGGCGTCGTCGAGATCGCAGAAGGTGGCGACCGGGTCGATCGGCGCGACCCAGACCTCGTAGGGATAGCGCGCACACGCCGGGACGAAGGCGACGGCGCGATCGCCGCGATAGATCACGCGCTCGCCGGACGCGAGCTCGCGCTGGATGTGTTCTTCCAGCACGCCCCTGCCGGTGCGCGCGTGGTGTTCCCGCGCAACGGCCTGCATGCGCGCCGGCACCGGCGGCACTTCGGGATAGGCATAGATCTGCCCGTGCGGATGGTGCAGCGTGACGCCCACTTCGGCGCCGCGGTTCTCGAACGGCAGTACGTAGGCGATGCGCGGATCGGCCGCCAGGCGCGCGGTGCGGTCGGCCCAGACCTGCAGCAGGAGTTCGACATGCGGGAGCGGCAGCCGCGCCAGCGCCGACTGCGGGTCCTGCGTGAATACGACCACCTCGCACGCGCCGAGCCCCGGCGCGGTGTCGACGATCGCTTCGGGGGCTTCGGTCGCGCCCAGGCTGAGCGAGGGGAAGCGGTTGTCGAAAACCGCGATGTCCCAGGCGCCGGGCGGCAACTCGGTAGGCGCGGCGGGGTCGCGCGTCACCGCCAGCGGGTTGTACTCGGGCGGCGGCAGGAAGGTGCGGTCCTGCCGGTGCGCGGCATAGGTGATCCACTCGCCGCGCAGCGGGTGACGGCGCAGGTGCGGGAAGCGGCCGAGCGGTTCGGCGAACGGGCTGGGCGCAGGCCCGACCTGGCCGATCGGGGCGCGCGCATAGAGCGTGAGCGAACGGCCGTCCGGCTTGGTCAGCTCCACGCGGTGCATCAGGCGGCGCCCTGGATGTGCGTGCGCGACATGCCCACCGCGCGGCGGATCTGCTCGATCGGGATCTTCGGTTCGCGATCCGCGGTGAGCAGGCCGTTGGCTTCCTGGAAGGTGTCGGCGAACTGCGTGTAGCAGTAGCCCGAGAACAACGCGGTGAACGTCACCACCTCGACGAGATCGTGGAAGCGCCGCGCGAATTCGTCGCCGGCTTCGGCGACCGAATAGCCCCAGATCTCCGCGGTGTCGCCGTCGACGTCGCTCGCATGGCGCGGACGCACGTCGAACGCGATGCCGCCGAACTCGGTGAGCACGATGGGCTGGCCGCGGTGCGGGAAGCCGTCGAGCGTGAGCACCTTGCCGCCGGGCCGGCGCCGGTCGAACAGCTGCTCGGTGCTGACCTCGGGCCCGTAGCGCTGGCGCATGTGGTCCAGGTTCGCGTCGTAGTCGTGGATGCCGATGATGTCGGTGTCGCCGCTTTCCCAGCCGTCGTTGCCGATGACGGGGCGCGTGGGGTCCAGCGTCTTGGTGAGGTTGTAGAGCGCCGCGACCGCATGCTGGTGCGCGCCCACCGACGTGAGCTCCGGAACGCCCCAGGATTCGTTGAACGGCACCCAGGTGATGATGCAGGGGTGGCTGTAGTCGCGTTCCAGCGCCTCGCTCCACTCGCGGATCGTGCGCTTGATGGCCGTGCGCGTGAAGCGGTAGGCCGACGGCATCTCTTCCCAGACCAGCAGGCCGAGCCGATCGGCCCAGTAGAGATAGCGCGGGCATTCGATCTTCTGGTGCTTGCGCACGCCGTTGAAACCCATGGCCTTGGCGAGCTCCACATCGCGCCGCAGCGCGTCGTCGTCGGGCGCGGCGAGCAGCGTGTCGGGCCAGTAGCCCTGGTCGAGCACCAGCTTGAGGAAGTACGGGCGGCCGTTGAGCATGAAGCGGTCGCGCAGCACGCCGACCGAGCGCAGCGCGGTGTAGGAACGCAGCTCGTCGATGACCTCGCCGCCGCGCATCAGGCGGATGCGCACGTCCAGCAGCGTCGGCCGCTCCGGGCTCCAGAGCAGTTCGTTGCGGAAGTCGTCGATGCCCGGGTCGGAGAGGATGATGCGGCGGTCGACTTCGCCGTCGATGACGAGATAACGGTCGTTCGCGAGCAGCTTGTCGCCGCGCCGCATCTCCACTTCCATCGACAGGCCGGGTTCGATGTCGCCGACCACGCGCGCCTCGAAGGTGAAGCCGAAGCCCTCGACGTGCGGCGTCCAGCGGATCTTGTGCACGTAGGTGCGCGGTACGCGCTCGAGCCAGACGGTCTGCCAGATGCCGGTGGTGCGCGGGTACCAGATCGAATGCGGCTCGAGCTGCCAGTCCTGCTTGCCGCGCGGCTTGGTCAGCTCGTGCGGATCGTCCTCGACCTGGACGCTGACCACATGCGGACCTGAAGGATTCAGCGCGTCGGTGATGTCCGCTGAAAACGGCGTGTGGCCGCCTTCGTGGGCCATGACGAACTGCCCGTCGACCCAAACCTTCGCCCGGTAGTCCACGGCGCCGAAGTGCAGGATGACGCGGCCCTCGCCCGCATCCACGTCGAACTCACGCTGGTACCAGCAGGCTTTGTGGAACCCGCGATCGCCGATGCCGCTGGCCTGCGACTCGACGGGATACGGCACCTCGATACGCAGTGGCCAGTCGCCGACGTCGCGCGGATGCGAACAGCGCTTGTCGTCGTCGAAGGCGAACTGCCAGGGGCCGTCGAGCGATATCCATTCCGCACGCTGCAACTGCGGCCGCGGATGCACCGTGTCCGCAAAGAAGGGCTGCAACGACTGCATGTTTTTTTCCGCCATCGACCGGTCCGGACTTCACTTCGCGCCGATGTGATTCAGCGGAAACTCATTTCTAACCAATCGACTGAGAGCGCCATGTCAAAGGACACCGACACCCTCCGCGCGCCCGAACAGGAGCCCGCCTCCGTACAGGAAGCGGCCTTCGAATCGACCGTGGATACCGGCAGCGGTGCGCCGGCGCGCATCGGCACCGCCACCGGCGAGCGCGAGAGCTTTCCGATCATCGTCCACTGCCACCTGCGCTGGGACTTCGTCTGGCAGCGCCCGCAGCAGATCTTCTCGCGGCTCGCCCGCCAGCACCGCGTGCTCTTCATCGAGGACCCGGTGATCGCCGACGGCGAGCCGCGCCTGGACGTGAGCGAGCCGTATCCGAATATCGTCCGCATCGTTCCGCAGATTCCGCAGCACCTCGCCGTCGATTCGGACAGGGACGCCGAGATCTTCCTTCCCCACATCCGCGCCGCATTGCAGGAGCATCCGCTGCTGGCCGGCCGTTTCGACAACCCGGTGCAGTGGTTCTATTCGCCCATGACCGGGCCGGGCTACATGGGCCGGTTCGGCGGCCCCGGCGTGGTCTACGACTGCATGGACGAGCTCGCCAACTTCCGCTTCGCGCCGCCCGACATCGCCGAGCGCGAGCGCTTCGTCATGTCGAAGGCGGACGTGGTGTTCACCGGCGGCTACCAGCTGTTCGAATCCAAGTCGAAGCACCACGGCAACGTGCACTTCTACGGCTGCGGCGTGGACGTGGAGCACTACGGCTCGGCCCGCGCCGCGCAGACGCGCGTGCCGGATGCCGTCGCATCGCTGCCGGGCCCGGTGTTCGGCTACTTCGGCGTCATCGACGAGCGGCTGGACTACGACCTCGTCGCTGCGCTGGCCGAGCGGTTCCCGCAGGCCTCCATCGTGATGGCCGGACCGTTCGCCAAGATCGATCCGGACGACCTGCCCAAGCACGCGAACATCCACTGGCTGGGCCAGCAGAAGTACGAGGACCTGCCGGCGCTGGTGAAGGGTTTCGACGTCTGCCTGATGCCCTTCGCGCTCAACGAGGCGACGAAGTACATCAACCCGACCAAGACGCTCGAGTACATGGCGGGCGGCAAGCCGGTGGTGTCGACGGCGATCGCCGACGTGGTGCGCAACTTCACGCCCATCGTGCAGGTGGCGCATTCGCCGGCGGAATTCGTCGATGCCGTCGAACGCGCCTGGCGCACGCCGGATGCCGCGTTGATCGCGGAGGGCATCCGCCGCGCCGAAGACTCGTCGTGGGACGCCGCCGTCGCCTCGATGCGCCGCGACATCCAGCAGGCGATCTGGGCCGATGCGCCCGCACGCGCCGCTGCCAACGCCTGAAGGAACCCCAATGAAAACCGACGTCCTGATCGTGGGGGCCGGCTTTTCCGGCTCCGTCGTCGCGCGTGAGCTGGCCGAGCTCGGCCACCGCGTGCTGGTGATCGACAAGCGCGAGCACATCGGCGGCAACGCCCATGACCGCATGGATGCGCACGGCGTGCTGATCCATCCCTATGGCCCGCACATCTTCCATACCAACAGCGAGCGCATCGCCGGCTACCTGTCGCGGTTCACCGAATGGCGCCCCTACGAGCACCGCGTGCTCGCGCAGGTGGACGGCCAACTCGTGCCGATCCCGATCAACATCGACACCGTGAACCGGCTCTACGGCCTGGACCTCGACGAGGACAGCATCCAGGCCTTCTACGATTCGGTGCGCGAGCCACGCGAGAAGATCCGCACGTCCGAGGACGTGGTGGTGAACGCCGTCGGGCAGGATCTCTACGAGAAGTTCTTCCGCGGCTACACGCGCAAGCAGTGGGGGCTGGATCCGTCGGAGCTCAACGCGTCCGTCGCCGCGCGCGTGCCCACGCGCACCAACCGCGACGACCGCTACTTCACCGACACGTTCCAGAAGATGCCGCTGGACGGTTACACGCGCATGTTCGAGCGCATGCTCGACCATCCGAACATCAGCGTGGACCTCGGGGTCGATTTCTTCGACATGCGCGACAGCATCGATGCGCGCCACATCGTCTACACCGGGCCGGTCGACGCGTTCTACGCCTACTGTTTCGGCCACCTGCCCTACCGCTCGCTGCGCTTCGAGCACGAGCACCTGCCCGAAACCGGGCAGTACCAGTCGGTCGGCACGGTGAACTTCCCGAACGACCACGACTACACCCGTACCACCGAGTTCAAGCACCTCACCGGCCAGCAGCACCGCGGCACCTCGCTGGTACGGGAGTTCCCCACGGCCGAAGGCGATCCCTACTACCCGGTGCCGCGCCCCGAGAACGAGGCGCTGTTCAAGAAGTACGAGCGCCTCGCCGAGCAGGAGCAGAACGTCACTTTCGTCGGACGCCTCGCGCAGTACCGCTACTACAACATGGACCAGTGCGTGGGCGCGGCGCTCAAGTCGGTGGAGTACATCCTGGAAAAGATGGGCGTGGACCGCGACGCGCCGGCGGAGCTTGCCGCGCTGCGCATGCCGGCGCAGGCGGGCGCACCGCTGATCGTGCGCCAGTAGCGGGCCGGGCCAGTGGCGTGACGACGCAAGCGACGGGCGCGCTCGAGCTCTGGGGCGGCATCGAGTGCACGGTGAACCGGGTGGGCGACGCGTACATCCGGCAGTTGGGGCGCAACGGACATGCCGCGCCGGTCGACGACATCGACCGCTTCGCGGCGCTGGGCCTGAAGGCCATGCGCTATCCGGTGCTGTGGGAGCAGATCGCGCCGCACGGGCTCGAATCGGCCGACTGGTCCTGGCCGGACGAGCGCCTGGCGCGCCTGCGCGAACTCGGCGTAACGCCCATCGTCGGCCTTGTGCATCACGGCAGCGGGCCGATCGACACCAGCCTCGTCGACCCCGCCTTCGGCGACCGGCTCGCGGCCTATGCCGCCGCAGTGGCGGGGCGCTATCCGTGGGTGGAGCACTACACGCCGATCAACGAGCCGCTCACCACCGCGCGCTTCAGCGGGCTGTACGGGCTGTGGTATCCGCACGGCCGCGATCCGGCGACGTTCAAGGACTGCCTGTTCAACGAATGCCGCGGCGTGGTGATGGCCATGCGCGCGATCCGCGCCGTCAATCCGACGGCGAAGCTGCTGCAGACGGACGACCTCGGCAGGACGTACAGCACGCCCACGCTCGCCTATCAGGCCGAGTTCAACAACGAGCTGCGCTGGCTCGCCTGGGACCTGCTCGCGGGCACGGTCGACGAGGCCCATTTCCTCTGGGACTGGCTCATCCGCCACTGCCGCGCGACGCCCGCCGAGATCCTGTGGTTCGCCGACAACCCCTGCCCGCCGGACATCATCGGCGTGAACCACTACATCACCAGCGAGCGCTTCCTCGACGAGGACTGCGAGCGCTATCCCGAACACCATCGCGGCGGCAACGGGCGCCACCGCTATGCCGACGTCGAGGCGGCGCGCGTGCTGTCGGAGCCCACCGGCGGCATCCGGCCGCTGCTGATGGAGGCGTGGGAGCGCTACCGCCGTCCCATCGCGGTCACCGAAGCCCACATCGACGCGCGCCGCGAGGACCAGCTGCGCTGGCTGGCGGAGATCTGGCGTGGCGCGGAGCAGGCGCGCGAAGCAGGCGCCGACATCCGCGCGGTGACGGTCTGGGGAATGCTCGGCCTCTACGACTGGAACTGCCTGCTCACCGAAGTACGCGACTACTACGAATCCGGCGCCTTCGACATCCGCGGCGGCGTGCCCCGACCAACCGCCGTCGCGCACCTGATGAAGGAGCTCGCGAAGGGTGGTCTGCCCGATGATCCGGTGCTGTCCGGCGCGGGCTGGTGGAAGCGTGGGGACCGCCACTTCAGCCAGCCGGTCAGCGTGCCGGGCCTGGAATTCCCGCCGCGTCCGCGCACGGGCGACAACGCTGCGCCCATCCTCGTCACCGGCGCCACCGGCACGCTGGGCCGCGCCTTCGCGCGGATCTGCGCGGGGCGCGAGCTGGCCTGCCGCATGGTCACGCGGCAGGAAATGGACATCACCGACGCCGCGTCGATCGAACGCGCGCTCGAAACGCATCGCCCGTGGGCGGTCATCAACGCCGCCGGCTACGTGCGCGTCGACGAGGCCGAGAAGGACGCCGAGCGCTGCTTCCTCGAGAACACCACCGGCCCCGCCCATCTCGCGGCCGCCTGCGCGCGCCACGGCCTGCCGCTGGTCACGTTCTCCTCCGACCTCGTCTTCGACGGCGAGCGCGATTCGCCCTACGTCGAAACCGACGCGATCCGCCCGCTCAACGTCTACGGCGAGAGCAAGGCGCGCGCGGAGCGGATGGTGCTCGACCGTCATCCCGGCGCGCTGGTCGTGCGCACGAGTTCGTTCTTCGGCCCCTGGGACGAGCACAACTTCATCACCCTCGCCCTGCGCGCGCTGCATCGCGGCGAGGCATTCCAGGCCGCGGGCGACATGACGGTCTCCCCCACCTACGTCCCCGATCTCGTCAACGCCTGCCTTGACCTGCTGATCGACCGCGAGCGCGGCATCTGGCACCTGACGAACGCCGGCGAAGTCACCTGGGCCGACCTCGCGCTGCGCGCCGCCGAACTCGCGCGCGTGGACGCAAGCCGCCTCGAGGCCTGCAGCGACCATCGCGCACGCCTCCCCGCCCTGCGGCCGCGCTACAGCGCGCTGTCCAGCGGGCGCGCGTTTCCGATGCCTACCTTGGCGGACGCGCTGGGGCGTTACGTGGCGCAGGCACGGCTGCATTGATCGCCGGAGCCGCCGCGCGGCGGCAGGATCGTTCGGGCGCTCGCGAGCCTGTCGGCCACTATGCGAACCGGCGGCCGTCCGGCGTCTGCGCTTCGATGCGCGACGAAGCGATGGCCTCTTTAGCGCGATCGGGTGCAGATCACATGCATAGCCAGGCAGCAACGCGAAACGACAAAGCCCGCAGCAGGCTGCGGGCTTTGCGGGGGATCGTGACGCGAAGCGTCCATCGTCCCGGCCTGTGCGATCGAATCGCCGAGGCGTATGTGGTGCCGGAAATAGGAATCGAACCTACGACCTACGCATTACGAATGCGCCGCTCTACCAACTGAGCTATTCCGGCGGTGTCGTTGCCGACGGGCGGCAAGGCGGGGAATTCTAGCAGCTGGCCCGCTCCGGTCAATCCACCAGCTGCAGGCGCAGCTCCTTGGGCAGCGCGAAGACCATGTTTTCGGGCTCTCCATCGAGCTCCGTGACCGCCCGGCCGCCGAGTTCACGCAGCCGGTCGATCACGCCACGGACGAGGATGTCGGGTGCCGACGCGCCCGCGGTGACGCCGACCGCGCGGCGGCCGGCCACCCATGCGGGGTCGATCTCCGCGGCGCCATCGATCAGGTACGACTCCACGCCCTCGCGCTCGGCCAGTTCGCGAAGGCGGTTGGAGTTCGAACTGTTGACGGAGCCGACGACCAGCAGCAGGTCGCAGCGCGTCGCGAGTTCGCGCACGGCGTCCTGCCGGTTCTGCGTGGCGTAGCAGATGTCGTCGTTGCGCGGGCCCTGCAGCGCGGGGAACTTCGCGCGCAGCGCGTCGATCACCACGCGCGTGTCGTCAACCGACAGCGTGGTCTGCGTGGTGTAGGCGAGGTTGTCCGGCTGGGCGACCGCGAGCGCGGCCACGTCGTCCACGTCCTCGACGAGGTAGATGCGGCCGGTCGCGCCCTCGCGCAGCCACTGGCCCATGGTGCCTTCGACCTCGGGATGGCCGGCATGGCCGATCAGCACCACGTCGCGGCCGGCGCGGCAGTGGCGCGACACTTCGAGATGCACCTTCGTGACCAGCGGACAGGTCGCGTCGAACACGCGCAGGGCGCGGCGGTCGGCCTCGGCACGCACCGCCTGCGAGACGCCATGAGCGCTGAAGATCACCGTGGCGCCGTCGGGGACTTCGTCGAGTTCCTCGACGAAGATCGCGCCACGCTGCTTGAGGTCGTCGACCACGAAGCGGTTGTGCACCACCTCGTGCCGCACGTAGATCGGCGCCCCCAGCAGCTCGATCGCGCGTTTGACGATCTCGATGGCGCGGTCGACGCCGGCGCAGAAGCCGCGGGGGTTGGCGAGGAGGATTTCCATGCCGCGCATCCTACCCGCGGGCAGGCGTTGCAGGCTTACGCCCGGCCAACAGCCCGACCAGCGCGATCGCGACGGTGCCGCCGACGATCGCCATGTCGGCGATGTTGAACGCCGGCCAGTAGTAGTCGCCCGCATACCACTGGATGAAGTCCACCACGTGGCCGTGCAGCAGCCGGTCGATGACGTTGCCGAACGCGCCGCCGATCACCAGCGCGTAAGGCGCGGCGGTCTTCCAGTCGCGTCGCGGCGTCTGGCGCAGCCACCACGTCAGCAGGGCGCTGATCGCCACCGCCAGCAGCAGGAAGAAATATTTCTGCCAGCCGCCAGCGTCGGCGAGGAAGCTGAACGCGGCGCCGGTGTTGTAGGTGCGGTACCAGTTCCAGAAGCCGTCGATCACCGGCACGGCCGTGTACTCGGGAAGCGACGTCAGCACCCAGGCCTTGGTCAGCTGGTCGAGCGCGATCACGACGGCCGACAGCAGCAGCCAGGGAAGTGCGTTGGGTTTCACGGTCGTCATCGTTTCGCTCACTAGGCGGGTCGCTGCGGCGCGCTCAGAACCAGCGGCGGATTTCGCCGGGCCCATCGACGTTGCCGGCGCAGCGGCCGCAGATCAGGGGATGCGCGGCAACCGTGCCGACATCGGCCTGGTAATGCCAGCAGCGTGCGCACTTGGGCTTGTCGGTGCGCCGCGCGCGCACGTCGTCGCCCTCGCCCACCGCCACGTCGCTGCTGATGAACAGGAAACGCAGCTCGTCCTGCAGTTCGCGCAACCACGCCGCTTCGTCCGGCGCGACCGCGAGTTCGATCTCCGCCTCGAGCGCCGCACCGAGTTCGCCCGCCGCGCGCATGGGCTCGAGCACGCGGCTCACGCGCTCACGCAGCGCGAGCAACCGATCGAAACGCGCCGCGTCGATCGGCGCGTCGGCAGCGAGTGGCGCCAGCCCTTCGTACCAGGTCGCGAACAGCACGTTGTCGGGGCGCTGGCCGTCGGCAGTCCGCGGCAGGAAGCGCCACATCTCGTCGGCGGTGAAGGTCAGGATCGGCGCGATCCAGCGCACGAACGCCTCCGACAGGTGATACATCGCGGTCTGCGCGGAACGCCGGCCGGTCGAGTCCTCCGGCATGGTGTAGAGCCGGTCCTTGGTGACGTCGAGGTAAAGCGAACCGAGGTCCACGCTGCAGAAGTTTGCGAGCGCCTGCACGATCTCGGCGAAGTCGTAACGCTCGTAGGCCGCCGCGATCCTCTGCTGCAGTTCCCAGGCGCGGTGCACGATCCAGCGATCGAGCGCGACCATCGAGTCCAGCGGCTGCAGGTGCACCGACGGATCGAACCCGTCGAGATTGGCGAGCAGGAAGCGCGCGGTATTGCGCAGGCGGCGGTAGACGTCGCCGCTGCGCTTGAGGATCTCGTCCGACACCGACATCTCGTTGCGGTAATCGGTCGATGCGATCCACAGACGCAGCACGTCGGCGCCCATCTGGTCGATGACCTTCTGCGGCTCGACCACGTTGCCGATGGACTTCGACATCTTCTTGCCCTGCGCATCGACCGTGAAGCCGTGCGTGAGCACCTGCCGGTAGGGCGCGACGCCGTCCATCGCCACGCCGGTGAGCAGCGAGGACTGGAACCAGCCGCGATGCTGGTCGGAGCCTTCCAGGTAGAGGTCGGCCGGCTTGTGCAGGCCGTCCTCGCCGCGCTGCGCGAGCACGCATTCGTGGGTGACGCCGGAATCGAACCAGACGTCGAGGATGTCGGTGACCTTGTCGTAGTCGCCGGCCTCGTCGCCGAGCAGTTCGGCCGCATCGAGTGCGTACCAGGCGTCGACGCCGCCCTGCTCCACGCGCGTCGCGACCTCGCGCATCAGCTCGGCGGAACGCGGATGCGGCTCGAAGGTGTGGCGATGGACAAACAGCGCGATGGGCACGCCCCAGGTGCGCTGGCGGCTGATGCACCAGTCCGGCCGGCCTTCGATCATGCCGGCGATGCGCGCCTCGCCCCATTCGGGGAACCAGCCCACGTCCCTGATCGCGGCCAGCGCGTCGCGGCGCAGCCCGGCCTGTTCCATCGAGATGAACCACTGGGGCGTGGCGCGGAACACTACCGGCGTCTTGTGGCGCCAGCAGTGCGGATAGCTGTGTTCGAGCGGATGCGCGGCAAGCAGCAGCCCGCGTGCGCGCACGGCCTCGACGAGAAGATCGTTCGCCTTCCACAGGTGCACGCCCGCGATCTCGACGCCGTTCGCCGCCGGCGTGCCGGGCAGGTAACGGCCGCGCGCGTCGACCGGATTCATCTCGGCTGCTGTGTATTTCTCCACCAGCCCGTACTTCTGGCCGACGGCGAAGTCTTCCTGGCCATGCCCAGGTGCGGTGTGCACGGCGCCGGTGCCTTCCTCGGCCGAGACGTGGTCGCCGAGCAGCAGCGGGATGTCGCGGTCGTAGAAGGGATGCGCGAGGACGACGCCTTCCATCGCCGCGCCGGTGGACGTGCCGAGAACGCGCGGCTCGTCGACGCCGTAGCGCTTCAGCGCCCGCTCGGCGAGTGCGCTGGCGAGAACCAGCAGGCGCCGGCCGCCCGGACCCGCCGGGCCTTCGACCAGCGAATACTCGAGCTCCGGGCCGATCGACACCGCAAGGCTGGCAGGCAGCGTCCACGGCGTGGTCGTCCAGATCGGCACGGCGACTTCGGTGCCTGCATCGATCTCGACACCGAACACGCGAGCGAGTGCCTGCGGATCGCGCGCGGGATAGGCGACATCGATGGCCGGCGACTTCTTGTCGGCGTATTCGATCTCGGCCTCGGCCAGCGCCGAGGCGCAGTCGAAGCACCAGTGCACCGGCTTGGCGCCGCGCACGATGTGCCCGCGCTCGACGATCTTCGCGAGCGAGCGGAGCATGTCCGCCTCGAAGCGGAAATCCATGGTGCGGTATGGGTTGTCCCAGTCGCCGAGGATGCCGAGGCGTTTGAAGTCGCGGCGCTGCAGGTCGATCTGCTCGGCGGCGTATTCGCGGCACTTCTGGCGGAAGGCGGCGGCGTCGAGCTTCTCGCCGACCTTGCCGTGCTTCTTCTCGACGGCGACTTCGATCGGCAGACCGTGGCAGTCCCAGCCCGGCACGTAGGGCGCATCGAAGCCCGACAGCAGCTTCGACTTCACCACGACGTCCTTCAGCACCTTGTTGACCGCGTGGCCGATGTGGATCGTGCCGTTCGCATAGGGCGGGCCGTCATGCAGCACGAAGGACTTCGCACGGCCGGCGACCTGCTCGCGCACGCGCGCATACAGGCCTTCGTCCTCCCAGCGCGCAAGCGTCTGCGGCTCGCGCTTGGGAAGATCGCCGCGCATGGGGAAGTCGGTGGCGGGCAGGTGCAGCGTCGCCTTGTACGGGTTGGCGTCTTTGGTGTCGGTCACGGCGTCAGGCGGTCTGGCGAGCAGGCGGGTGGTCGAGGAGGTCGCGCGCCTGCCCGGCATCGCGATCCATCTGGGCGACGAGAGCGTCGAGCCCGTCGAATTTCAGCTCGTCGCGCAGCTTGGCGACGAATTCGATCTCGATCCGCCGACCGTAGATGTCGGCATCGAAATCGAAGATGTGGGTTTCCAGCAGGGGTTCAACGCCACCGACGGTCGGACGCGTGCCGAGACTGGAAACCGCCGCCAACGCCGCCGGCCCGAGCCCGTGCACGCGCGTGGCGAAGATGCCCGACAGCGGCGGCGTGCCATGCGGCAGGCGCAGGTTCGCGGTGGGATAGCCGAGCGTGCGGCCGAGTTGCCGGCCGCGCACGACGCGCCCGCCGATCGCGTACGGCCGCCCGAGCAGTCGCGCGGATTCATCGAAGCGCCCTGCGGCCAGCGCCGCACGCACGCGGGTGCTGGACACACGCTCGCCGTCCACGTGAACAGGCGCGATGGCGCCGGCATCGAAACCGAGCCGCCGGCCCATCGCGCGCAGCAGTTCGAGGTCGCCGCCCCGGGCACGCCCGAAGCGGAATTCCGGGCCCACCCAGACTTCCATCGCGTGCAGGGCGTCGTGCAGTACGCACTGCACGAAATCCTCCGCCGGCATCGAACTGAGGCGCGCGTCGAAGCGCAGCAGACCGACGCTGTGCACACCCAGCGCGGCGAGGCCCTCCACACGCGCGCGTGTCGACTGCAGCCGTGCCGGCGGTGCACCCCGGCCGAAAAACTCGCGCGGCAGCGGTTCGAAGGTGAGGGCGACGGCCGCGACGTCCAGATCGCGCGCACGCGAAACGGCGTGGCGCACCAGCGCCTGATGCCCCAGGTGCAGGCCGTCGAATGCGCCGATGCAGACCACGCTTCGCTGCGGAGTGCGGACTCCGCCGTGGACATCGCGAAACAGCCTGCTCATCGCATCGAGTATACCGGCCGCCCTGCCGCTCAATGCCGGAGGTGGCGTGGCCTCAGGCCCAGCGCCACGAGGACCACGCCATACGCCACGGCTCCGGCTGCGACCGCAGCCAGCAGCCAGCCCCATCGCGCGGCGTCGCCCATCGCGGTGAACTCGCCGGCGGATCGCGTCACCGCCCACACGGCCACGGCCATCGCGACCAGCGCGGCGGCGATCCTGAGCAGCCATCGTGTCCAGCCCGGCTGCGCCGCGTAGATGCCGGCACGGCGCAGCCAGATCCAGAGCAGCAGCGCGTTGACCGTGCCCGCCAGCGCCGTGGCCAGGGCGATGCCCGCATGCGGCGCGACAGCCCCGGAGCGTTGCCACGGCAGCACGATCGCGACGGTCAGCACTACGTTGACGATCACCGTGATCACCGCCGCGCGCATCGGTGTTTTCGTGTCCTGCCGAGCGTAGAAAGCGGGCAGCAGCACCTTGCTCAGCATGAACGCCGGTATGCCGACGCACATGGCCACGAGTGCGTAACTCGTCATCCGCGTATCGCGCGCGGTGAATTCGCCCGTGAGGAACAACGCGGCCGTCAGCTGCTCGGCAAGCAGGCCGATACCGACGGCGGCGGGAAGTCCGATGAGCAGCACGGTGCGCAGCCCCCAGTCCAGCGCCTTCGAGTATCCGGCCGCATCGGCGTCCGCATGGTGCCTCGAGAGCTGCGGCAGGATCACCGTTCCGATCGCCACGCCGAAAAGGCCGAGCGGCAGCTCGGTGAGGCGGTCCGAGTAGTACAGCCACGACTGCGAGCCGGCGATCAGGCCGGAGGCGAACATGGTGCCTACCAGCAGGTTCACCTGCGCCACCGAGGACGAGAAGATCGTGGGCAACATCAGCCGTCCCACGCGTCGCACGCCTTCGTGCCGCGCGCTGAAGCGCAGCCGCGGCCGCAGTCCCCAGCGCCCCATTGCCGGCCACAGCACAGCGAGCTGCAGCAGGCCCGCGCCCACCACGCCCCATGCCAGCGCTTCCGCGCCCATGCCCCACCAGCGGCCGAGCAGGAGCATCGCGGCGATCACGCCGACGTTGTGGAGCACGGGCGTAAGCGCCGGCAGGCCGAAATGCCTGAACGTATTGAGCACCGCGCCCGCGAGCGCGGTCATCGAGATGAACGCCAGGTAGGGGAACGTGATGCGCAGCAGGTCGGCGGTCATCGCCACCTTGCCGCTGTCGCCGGTGTCGAACAGAAGGAACAGCCGCGCGATCCACGGTGCCCCCAGCATGCCCAGCGCGGTGACCAGCAGGACGATCGCCAGCAGCGCGCCGGCGACATGGTCGAGGAAATCCTGCAGCGCCTTCTGATCTCCCTTCTGCTTGAGCTCCGACAGTACGGGCACGAAGGCCGAGGCGAACGAGCCCTCGGCGAAGATGCGCCGCAGGTAGTTGGGAATGCGATAGGCGACGACGAAGGCGTCCACGCCCGCGTCGGCGCCGAAGAACGCGGCCTGCAGGCGGTCGCGCACGTAGCCCGCGATCCGCGAAATGAAGGTCATCGCGGTGAAGACCGCCGACGAGCGAAGCATGCCGCCGCCTGCGCGTCCGGGCGCGGGTGGCGGCGTGGCGACGGGCGCATCGGCGTCGGGCGCGGCCGATTCGGGCGGAGCGGGCGTGCGGGCGCTCATCAGGCCGGCCCCGTACACGCGCCGTTGACGCAACCCATTGAAACCGCCATACTTTCGGGTCTGTTTCTGCGTTCCATCCCCATCCTTTCCGCGCTGTCTCCCGGACAGCCGCTTACATAGACTTCCAGGAAACAATCGTGGCCAACATCAAGTCCGCCAAGAAGCGCGCCAAGCAGACGGTCGTGCGCAACCTGCGCAACGCCAGCCAGCGCTCCATGCTCCGCACCTCGGTCAAGAAGGTGCTCAAGGCCCTGCACGCCAACGATGCCGCCGGCGCCGAGGCCGCGTTCGCCCAGGCGCAGCCGCTGCTGGACCGCTTCAGCTCGCGAGGCCTGATCCACAAGAACAAGGCCGCCCGCCACAAGAGCCGCCTGAACGCCCGCATCAAGGCGCTCAAGACCGCCGCCTGATCCGGGCACGGCAGCAGCACCGGAAAACCCGGCTTCGGCCGGGTTTTTTGCGTCCGGGTGCGGAATAACCGCGGCTCGCGCGACGTCGGCGCGCGACGCGTTCGCGTCGGACACAGCAGTGACGAAGGCCGCGCCAGCGACGTCCCAGGGCGCGCATGCCGCGGGCGCCGATCGCCCTGTTCGCGCGCCGAATGTCATCTCGAACGAAGTGAGCGATCCGCTCGTACGCGGCAGGCAGCGCTTGGGATCCGCCATTGCGCGCAGGATGACGGGTTCAGAGCGCACGGCATGCATGGGTGGGCCTGCCGCAGCGGCGTCGAATGGCGACGACCGCAGCCACAGCCACGGAACCTGGGGCGCAGGCCGCACGGTGTGCGGTCGCACGCCTCGCATGTGTCCACGCCACCGTCGGCAGCCCGTGTCAGCCGTCGTCGCGCTCGCCGGGCGGGCTCGCCGCCGCGTCGCGGGCTTCGAGTGCGTCCTCGCGCTGGCGGTCGAAGAACGCCATCACGTCCTTCATGATCGGCCACGTGCCCTCGCGCCCGATCGCCGATACGAGGTACCAGCGGCCCGTCCAGCCGAGTTCGGCGATCACGGCATCCGCGGCCTCCTGCTGCTCCTCTTCGAGCAGCAGGTCCGCCTTGTTGAGCACCAGCCAGCGCGGGCGCGCCAGGAGTTCCGGATCGTGCTTCTCGAGCTCGCGCTCGATCGCGCGCACCTGCTCCGCCGCGCTCACGCCTTCCACCCCGCCTTCCATGGGCGCGATGTCGACAAGGTGCAGCAGCAGGCTGGTGCGCTGCAGGTGCCGCAGGAACTGCGCACCCAGGCCGGCGCCGTCGGCCGCGCCCTCGATCAGGCCGGGAATGTCGGCGATGACGAAGCTGCGATACGGCTCCACGCTCACCACGCCGAGGTTCGGATAGAGCGTGGTGAACGGGTAGTCGGCCACCTTCGGTGTCGCCGCCGACACCGCGCGGATGAAGGTGCTCTTGCCCGCGTTCGGGAAGCCCAGCAGGCCGACATCGGCCAGCAGCTTCAACTCGAGCTTGAGCGCGCGCTGCTCGCCCGGCAGGCCCGGCAGCGCCTTGCGCGGCGCGCGGTTCACCGAGCTCTTGAAATGCATGTTGCCAAGGCCGCCCTTGCCGCCCTGCGCGACCAGCAGCTTCTCGCCGTGGCGCGTGAGGTCGCCGATCACCTCGTCGGTCTCGACGTTGGTGATGACGGTGCCGACGGGCACGGTGACGACCAGGTCCTCGCCGCCCTTGCCGTAGCGCTGGCTGCCCATGCCGTTCTCGCCGCGCTGCGCCTTGAACATGCGCTGGTGGCGGAAATCGACGAGCGTGTTGAGGTTCTCGTCGGCGACGAGCCAGACGCTGCCACCGTCGCCGCCGTCGCCGCCGTCGGGGCCGCCCAGCGGGATGAACTTCTCGCGGCGGAAGCCGACGCAGCCGTTGCCGCCGTTACCTGCGATGACCTGGATTTCGGCTTCGTCGACGAGTTTCATTGGGGGCGCCGGGGTTGGGATTCGGGATTCGGGATTCGTCAGAGCGGGGCCCGAAGCCTCCACTCTATCCGCGCCGGGGATGCAGACGAAGACAAGGATCCGCTGTAACGAATCGCCAATCCCCAGTCCCGAATCCCGGCCTCTCAAACGAAAAGCCCCGCCGAAGCGGGGCTCGTCGCTGCGTCGGTGGCCGCTCAGGCGGCTTCGACGATGCTCACGGTGCGGCGCTTGGCCGGGCCCTTCACCGAGAACTCGACCTTGCCGTCGACCAGCGCGAACAGCGTGTGGTCGCGGCCCAGGCCCACGCCCGGACCCGGATGGAACTGGGTGCCGCGCTGGCGCACGATGATGTTGCCGGCCTCGATGGCCTGGCCGCCGTAGATCTTCACGCCGAGGTACTTCGGGTTGGAGTCGCGACCGTTACGGGTACTGCCGCCAGCCTTTTTGTGTGCCATGACTGATGCTCCTTACTTCTTGCCACCGGCGATGCCGGTGATCTGGATTTCGGTGTAGTGCTGCCGGTGGCCCATCTGCTTGCGATGGTGCTTGCGGCGGCGGAACTTGACGATCTTCACCTTGTCGGCGCGGCCGTGGCCGACGACCGTCGCCTTGACGGTGGCGCCCTTGAGCGCGTCGCCGAGCGTCACGCCATCGCTGCCGCCGAGCATGAGAACGTTGTCGAAGGTGATCTCGCTGCCGGCATCGGCTTCGAGCAGCTCGACGCGCAGCGTCTCGCCTTCCATCACCCGGTACTGCTTGCCACCGGTGACCAGTACTGCGTACATGACCAGACTTCCTCTGTAGTTATTGTGGTCGCGCGCCCGCATCGAGGCGGGACAGCCGGCGAATTGTAGGCCGCTCAACCACTTGGCGCAACCGACCGCTCTGCCCCGCCCATGGGCGCCGTCTCATGGGCTGCGACGCCGGCAGCGCATGCTCGCCGGTTCGCGCGAGGCCCGCGCCCGCCGCTCACGCCCCGCTTCCGGCGCGCACGCGAAATTGTCCGCGCCCGGCGTCCCCGATAGGCTTGCCTGTTCGCCGCGCGGCGGCGGGCTCCCCCACCCAGGATTTTCCCGATGGCGATGGAATTCATCCGCATCCGCGGCGCGCGGACGCACAACCTGAAGAACGTCGACCTCGACCTGCCCCGCGACAAGCTGATCGTCATCACCGGCCTGTCCGGCTCGGGCAAGTCCTCGCTCGCCTTCGACACGATCTACGCAGAGGGCCAGCGGCGCTACGTCGAGTCGCTGTCGGCCTACGCGCGCCAGTTCCTGTCGGTGATGGAGAAGCCCGACGTCGACCACATCGAGGGCCTGTCGCCGGCGATCTCGATCGAACAGAAATCGACCTCGCACAACCCGCGATCGACGGTCGGCACCATCACCGAGATCTACGACTACCTGCGCCTGCTGTTCGCGCGCGTGGGCGTTCCGCGCTGCCCCGAGCACGCCTATCCGCTGGAGGCGCAGACCGTCAGCCAGATGGTCGACCAGGCGCTGGCGCTGGATCCCGAGCAGCGCTACATGCTGCTGGCGCCGGTGATCCGCGACCGCAAGGGCGAGCACGCACAGGTGTTCGACCAGCTGCGTGCCCAGGGCTACGTGCGCGTGCGCGTGGACGGCGTGCTGCACGAGATCGACGAGGTTCCGAAGCTCGCGCTGCGCAGCAAGCACACCATCGAAGCGGTGATCGACCGCTTCCGCCCGCGCGAGGATCTCAAGCAGCGCCTGGCCGAATCCTTCGAGACCGCGATCAAGCTGGGCGACGGCATGGCGACGGTGCAGTCGCTCGACGACGACAAGGCCACGCCGCTGCTGCTCTCGTCGAAGTACAGCTGCCCGGTCTGCGACTACTCGCTGCCCGAGCTCGAGCCGCGCCTGTTCTCGTTCAACGCACCCATGGGCGCGTGCCCGACCTGCGACGGCCTGGGCGTGAGCCAGTTCTTCGACCCGGCGCGCGTGGTCGTGCATCCGGACCTGTCGCTCTCCGCCGGCGCGGTGCGCGGCTGGGACCGCCGCAATACCTACTATTTCCAGCTCGTGCAGTCGCTGGCGCGGCATTACGACTTCAACGTCGACACGCCCTGGAACGCACTTGCCGAGAACGCGCGCCAGGCGGTGCTCTACGGCAGCGGCAAGGACGCGGTCACCTTCAGCTACGTCAACGATTCGGGCGGCCGCTACCAGCGCCGGCACCGCTTCGAAGGCGTCATCCCGAACCTCGAGCGCCGTTACCGCGAGACCGAATCGGACGCGGTGCGCGAGGAGCTGTCGAAGTACATCAGCGACCGCCCCTGCACCGAATGCGGCGGCGCGCGCCTGAATCGCGCGGCGCGCAACGTGTTCGTGGGCGAGCACAGCGTGGCGCACATCGCCATCCTGCCGATCGACGCGGCCCTGCGTTTCTTCGGCGAGCTCTCGCTGCCGGGCTGGCGCGGCGAAGTGGCCGACAAGATCGTCAAGGAGATCACCGAGCGCCTGCGCTTCCTGATGGACGTGGGCCTCGACTACCTCACGCTCGAACGCAAGGCCGACACGCTGTCGGGCGGCGAGGCGCAGCGCATCCGCCTCGCGTCGCAGATCGGCGCGGGCCTGGTCGGCGTGATGTACGTGCTCGACGAGCCGTCGATCGGCCTGCACCAGCGCGACAACGAGCGCCTGCTGGGCACGCTGACGCGCCTGCGCGAGCTGGGCAACACCGTGATCGTCGTCGAGCACGACGAGGATGCGATCCGGCTCGCCGACTACGTGGTCGACATCGGCCCCGCGGCGGGCGTGCACGGCGGCGCGATCGTCGCGCAGGGCACGCCGGCGGACGTGATGTCCAACCCCGCATCCGTCACCGGCCAGTTCCTCAGCGGCGCGCGGCGCATCGAGGTGCCTGCCAGGCGCCACGCGCCCGATCGCTCGATGATGTTCCGGCTCAAGGGCGCGAAGGGAAACAATCTTCGCAATGTCGACCTGGAGATTCCCTCCGGCCTGCTGACGTGCATCACCGGCGTGTCGGGCTCGGGCAAGTCGACGCTGATCAACGACACCCTGTACGCGATCACCGCGAACGAACTGAACGGCGCGTCCATGTCGCCGGCGCCGCATGATTCCTACGAGAACATCGAGCTCTGGGACAAGGTCGTCGACATCGACCAGTCGCCCATCGGGCGCACGCCGCGCAGCAATCCGGCCACGTACACGGGCCTGTTCACGCCGCTGCGCGAACTGTTCGCACAGGTGCCCGAGTCGCGCGCACGCGGCTACGCGCCGGGCCGGTTCTCCTTCAACGTGCGCGGCGGCCGTTGCGAGGCCTGCCAGGGCGATGGCCTGATCAAGGTCGAGATGCACTTCCTGCCCGACGTCTACGTGCCCTGCGACGTCTGCGGCGGCAAGCGCTACAACCGCGAGACGCTGGAGGTGCTCTACAAGGGCTACAACATCAGCGACGTGCTGGAAATGACGGTGGAGGATGCGCTGCCGCTGTTCGACGCGATCCCGTCCATCTCGCGCAAGCTGGAAACGCTGATCGACGTGGGCCTGAGCTACATCAAGCTGGGCCAGTCGGCCACCACGCTGTCGGGCGGCGAGGCGCAGCGCGTCAAGCTGTCGAAGGAACTCTCGCGCCGCGACACCGGCCGCACCCTGTACATCCTCGACGAGCCCACCACCGGCCTGCATTTCGCCGACATCGAGCAGCTGCTCGGCGTGCTGCATCGCCTGCGCGACGACGGCAATACCGTGGTGGTGATCGAGCACAACCTCGACGTGATCAAGACGGCGGACTGGGTCGTCGACCTCGGACCCGAGGGCGGGCATCGCGGCGGCATGATCCTGGGCTGCGGTACGCCGGAGGAAATCGCGGCGATGCCGCAGTCGCATACCGGCCGTTTCCTTGCGCCGCTGCTGCAACGCGATCAAGCTGTCGCGCCCGCGCCGAAGCCCGGCCGCAAGCGCAAGACCGCATCGCGATGAATGAGACGCCGCCTCCGGGCTCCGAAAAGAAACCCCGCCGCCGCAGCGCGCCGCGCAAGCGTGCGCCGGCCAAGGCTGCGGCGAAAGCCGGGAAGCCGCGTGCGGACACGGCCGAGGCGGGTGTCGACACGACGCCGCCCGCGGATCACGCCGAACGCCTCGATCCCACGCCGCTCGCCGACATGGCCGACGTCGCCGGCGCGCAGGCTGACGACGCGTCGACGACGCAGGACGCGCCGATCCTGGCACCGTCCGCGACTGAAAGCGCGGGGCCGGTGCCTGCGGCTGAAACGGATGTCGACGCTGCGCCCGCGCCTGATGCGGCGACGCAGGCCGGCGGCCGGAAGCGCGGCGACCGCACGACTTCGGCGGATCGCGGCGCGGGGAACGACAGTCGCCGCAACGCACCGTCGGTGCCCGCCGACGCGCCTTCGCCGCCGGAACGACCCGCACCCAGCGCCCCCGACGCAACGCCGCCCGCGACGATCCCGCGCCAGGCCTCGCTTCGCCCCGGCGAGCTCATCCGCGTGCCGCTTTCGGTGCGCTGGCGCGATCTCGACGCGTTCAACCACGTCAACAACTCGAAGTACCTGAGCTACCTCGAGGAAGCGCGCCTGCGCTGGATGCTGACGGTGCCGGGCATGGGCCTGGACGACGACGTGGCGCCGGTCGTCGCGGCATCGAACCTCAACTACAAGCGCCCGATCGGCTGGCCCGGCGAGGTGGTCATCGAGCTGTTCGTCGAACGCCTCGGCACTACCAGCGTGACGATCGGCCACCGCATCGTCGACGCGAGCGAGAGCGGCGTGACCTACTGCGACGGCCACGTGGTCATGGTGTGGATCGACCGCACCAGCGGCCGCGCCGCGCCGCTGCCTGCCGCCGTGCGCGAGGCCTGCGCGCGCCGTTAGGGCGCGCTGGTGCGAACCGGGAGGTCGGCGCCGATGCGCCGGCCATCGGCGAGCACGAATTCGATGCGTACGCTGCCGCCGGGGGCGATGCTCCGCCGCGGCTCCATCAGCATCACGTGCAGGCCGCCGGGCTTGAGTTCGATGCTTGCACCGGGCTTCACCGGAACGCGCGCGATGGCGCGCATGCGACTCATGCCGTTCTCGATGCGCGTCTCGTGCAGGCTCACGTCGGCGAAATCGGGGCTGGCTGCGCCCACGACATCCACCGACTGCGCGCACGCGTTACGGATCACCGCGAACGCCGCGCCCATCGGCATGCCGGGCGCCATGCGCACCCAGCCGGCGCTGATCGCGGGCTGGCACGGAACCGCGCCTTTTCCGGCGAGGGCGACGGGCGAAAGAGCGAGCAGCGCGAGGGCGAAGAGGCGTGGCATGCGGCGTAGTGTAGCCCTGCGTCGCGGCACGACTCCGCCACTGGCGCGCTACCCTTGGCCGACCTCAGGGAGATCCGCATGAGCCTCGTCGAAACCCGCATGCATGGCGACATCGCCGAACTGCGCCTGGCGCGCGCGCCGGTGAACGCGCTCGATCCCGCGCTGTGCGGCGCGCTGCGCGAGGCGCATGCGGCCGCCGTCGCGTCCGGCGCACGCGGCATCGCGCTGGCGGGCGGGCCGTCGGTGTTCTCGGCGGGGCTGGACGTGCCCTACCTCATGTCGCTCGGTGCGGACCGGCAGGCGCTGACGCATGCGTGGGAGGCCTTCTTCGGCGCCGCGCGTGCACTGGCCGCGTCGCCCGTGCCGGTCGCGGCCGCGATCGCCGGTCATGCGCCTGCGGGCGGCTGCGTGCTCGCACTCTGCTGCGACTACCGCGTCATGGCGCGCTCGCCCGATCCGGCGAAGCCTTTCCGCATCGGGCTCAACGAGACGCAGGTCGGACTCGTCGCGCCGGAAGGCATCCAGGCGCTGCTGCGACGCGTCGTCGGCCCGCATCGCGCCGAGCGCCTGCTGGTGTCGGGCCTGATGCCGGCTTCGGAGGAAGCGCATACGATCGGGCTGGTCGACGAACTCGCGGATGTCGACGCGACCACGTCGCGCGCGGTCGAATGGCTGCGCGGGCTGGCCGCCCTGCCCCGCGAGCCGATGCAGGAGACACGCGCGATCGCGCGTGCGGACGTTATCGACGCGCTGCATCCGCGCCGCATCGAGCTGGAACGCTTCGTCGAGGGCTGGCATCGGCCCGATACGCAGGCCGCGCTGCGCGCGGTGCTGGCGCGGTTGGGCAAGTAGCAGCGTCGATCCCGCCGCCAGCAGTGCAGCGAACCGATCGCGCGCGCCGGTGTGCCGTCACCTGAGCCGACCCGCGCTGTACGAAAGCGCTAACCCTGCGCGACCGGACGCGCAGGGTCTTCGATCCAGCCGCTCCAGGAGCCCGTCGACAGGGCCGCACCGGGCAGGCCCGCATGTTCCATCGCGAGCAGGTGGTGGCAGGCGGTCACGCCGGAACCGCACATCGTGACCACGGCGTCCGCCGGTGCGCCGTCCAGCAGCGCGCGGAACTCGGCGGCCAGCACCTCTGCCGACTTGAACCGGCCGTCCTGCAGGTTCGACGCGAAGGGCCGGTTCACCGCGCCGGGTACGTGGCCGGCGACGCGGTCCAGCGGCTCGACCTCGCCGCGGAAGCGCTCGGCGGCGCGCGCGTCGATCAGCATGCCGCCGCGTGAAAGGTGGTCCGCGACGGCGCCGCTGTCGAGCAGGCGCGAGCGGTCGAAGCGGCCTTCGTAGCACGTCGGAGCCGGGTCGACGCGCCCGTCGTCGACCGGAAAACCGAGTTCGAGCCAGCGCTGCCAGCCCCCATCGAGCACGGCCACGCGCTCATGCCC
>CAZNRZ010000006.1:0-33795 GCA_964575535.1 uncultured Lysobacter sp.
GAGGGCCGCCGCAGCGCCGGCGTGGGCGAGGGCGTCATCACCGCGCTGGCCGAAGGCGGGCTGGGCGCGACGCCCATGCAGCGCGTGGTCGGCGCCGACACCTACACGCCGCTGGCGGGTGCCGCGTTCCTGGTGATTCCGGGCGACGACGACATCGTCGCCGCCGCGGAGCGGCTCGCGCGCTAGCGCGGCGCGCGGCGGCGCTTGGCCTCGTAGAGCGACTCGTCGGCTTCGAGGATCAGCGCCTCGAGTTCGCTACTGCCATCTACCGAGCGCGCTGCGCCCAATGAGATGTGCAGCGGGAAGGCGCTCGCCGGGTCGGCATTGCGTTCCTGCAAGGCATCGCGCAGCCGCGCCTGCAGCACGGCGGCCGACGCCGGCGCGCGGCCGTCGGCGATCAGCACCACGAACTCGTCGCCGCCGAAGCGCGCGACGAGATCGCCGGTGTCGAGCTGCGCGTGGATCAGCTGCGCGACTTCGCGCAGCGCGGCATCGCCGGCCAGGTGCCCGTGGCGGTCGTTGATCTGCTTGAAGCCGTCGAGGTCGAGCATCGCCAGCGTCGCGCCGGCGCCACGCGCCCGTACGGATTCGAGCAGGGCGTTCGCGCGCGTCTGGAACCCGCGCCGGTTGAGCAGCCCGGTCAACTCGTCGATCTCGGCGAGGTCGCGCAGACGTGCTTCGGCGCGGCGGCGCTCGGCGATGTCGCGGAACACCACGATCGCGCCCTCGGCGCGGCCCTCGTGCAGCAGCGGCGTGGCAGTGAATTCGATGTCGATCGGACGGCCATCGGCGCGCCAGTAGACGTCGTCCTCGCAGCGGGTGACCACCCCATCGCGGATCGCCGCCCACATCGGGCAGTCGGTGGCCGGGTAGCGGCTGCCGTCGCGATGGCTGTGATGCACCAGCGCATGCAGGTCGCGGCCGATCAGTTCGCTCTCGCGATAGCCCAGCATGGACAGCGCGGCGGGATTCGCCAGAACCGCGCGCCCGTTGCGGTCCACGCCGAGGATGCCTTCGGCCACGCAATTGACCACCGCGGACGTGTACTGGCGGCTGCGCTCGAGTTCCTGGTCGACGCGCAGGCGCTCGGTGATATCGCGCAGGACCGCCGCGAAGTACCGCCGGCCGCCGGCCTGCAGGTGCGAGATGCTGACTTCGGCCGGGAACAGCTCGCCATCGCGGCGGCGGCCCGACACCGGCCGCCGCTGGTTCATGAAGCGCGAGCCGCGGGCGTCGCTCGCGAAGCGATGGACGTGGGCGGCGTGGCCGGCACGAGCGACCTCCGGCAGCAGCATCTCGATGCGCTCGCCGATCACCTCCGACGCCGCGTAGCCGAAGATCGCCTCGGCGCCGCGGTTGAACAGGCGGATGCGGTGATCCTCGTCGATGGTGACGATGGCATCGGCAGTGACCGCCATGAGCGCGGTCAGTATGTCCTCCGCCTCGCGTACGTCGCGCTCCGCCCTGCGCTGCGCGGTGATGTCCCGGCCGGACGGGATGATGCGATGCACGCTGCCTGTCGCGTCGCGAACCGGCGTTAGCGTCAGTTCGACGTCGCGCATCCCCTCCTGCGACGGGTAGCGCACCTGGAGCACCGTGCGGATGCCGAGCGCGGCCTCCGAAAGCGAGGCGCGGATCGCGTCCGCGTCGCCGGGCGCGAACCAGGGCGTGTCGGCGAGGTGCCGGCCTCGAAGCGCGCCGCTGTCGGCGTCGACGAGCGCGAGCGCCGCGCGGTTGGCGTCGAGCACGATGCCCTCGCGCGTGAGCAGGCCGAGAAAGCCCGGCGCGCCATCCAGTAGCGCGCGCAGGTCAGGGTCGCCGGCGGGGTCCGGGGGAGGGGAGGGGAGTGTCATGGTGGCGCCGTTTGCAGCGCGGTTATCGGCGGCTTCCCGCGCTTCTGAACTCGGGTGACGCGATTCAACGCGCCATGCCGCCTGCCGGAGGACGTTCCACCGCGGGCTGCCCGCCGATCTCGCACGGTCCGGCCGGGTGCTCCAGCGCGACCACGGCCAGCGCATGGGAACGCGTCGCGGCGATGACCTCCCCCCAGGGCTGCCCCGCGCGGACGACGGCATCGCCGACCGAGGCGGCATCGACATCGAACAGCGCCAGGCCACGTTTGGCGCGGCCGAGGAAATGCGTGCGCGCGACGATCTCCTGTCCGGGATAGCAGCCCTTGCGGATGCTGAAGGCCGACAGGCGATCGAGCGAGAGCTGCTGCGGCGTCCACGCGCCGAGCGCCGCGCCCGGGATACCCGGCCAGCCGTGGAGCAGGTCGAGCGCCAACCAGGCGTCGCGGGCATCGCTGGTGTCCGGTGGCGGCGGAGGGCCACCAATCAGCAGAGTGCGCGCGCCGGCGTCACCCGAGAGGTCCAGTTCGACCGTTCCGCTGCCGGCGACGTCCAGCACCGGACCCGCGGCGCGCTCCGGCGCGCCGGGCCGGCCATGGACCTGCAGGGCGGGTAGCGCCTCGACGCGCAGCCGGCTACGGAACACGAAGCGCGAAAGCGCGGCGGCGAGCCCGGCCGGCTCGCCGGGGCCGACCATCCACAGGGTTTCCGCATCCAGCTGGAGCAGCGCGAACAGCGCCTGCACCCGGCCTTTCGGATTCAGCCAGCCATTCCACTGGAAACGACCCGGTGCCAGTGCCGCCACGTCGTTCATGAACTGCGACTGTGCGAAAGCCGCCGCGTCGCGTCCCTGCAGGCGCACCACGCCGTAGTCGGGAAGCGCGACAGACTCGACGGAACCGGGGCGCGGGTTGTCAGACATGAGGCCGGGACTTAAGCTTTCGGGCTCAGATGATAGGCCAGCCGCCCTCCGAGACGCCTGAAGACGCGGCGGAAAATCCGTCGCCGGAGCCCGCGCCCCGACCGCCCGCCCAGCCCCTTCCGCCCGAGTTCGGCGGCCGTGACGGCCCCGAGCCGACGCGCTACGGCGACTGGGAAAAGAACGGCCGCTGCATCGATTTCTAGCGCCCCACGCACGTCCCGCGGCGCCGCCGCATCCAACGAGATCCACCGCATGGCGTACCGCGAACGTCCGTTGTCACCACACCTGCAGGTCTATCGCTGGCAGGTGCAGATGGTGAACTCGATCCTGCACCGCGCCACCGGCGTCATCCTTTCGCTGGGTAGCCTGCTGGTCGCCTGGGGACTGGTCGCGCTGGCGTCGGGCGCCGAAGCCTGGGGCGACTTCACCGGTTACGCGCGCTCGCCGCTCGGCTTTCTCGTGATGTTCGGTTGGACCTGGGCACTGGCCTACCACCTGCTCAACGGCATCCGCCACCTGCTGCAGGACATGGGCATCGCCGTGGCGGTGCCGGCCTTCGTTAAGAGCGCATGGATCTCGATCGTCGGCAGCCTGGTGATGACGGCGATCATCTGGTTGCTGGCCATGCAGCAGTGGGGTGGTGCATGAGCACGCAGAACGGCGGCCCGCGCCCGACGCTGCGCCATCCGCTCAAGGTCGCGCGCGGCCTCGGCTCGGCGAAGGACGGCACGGGTCATTTCATCGTCCAGCGCGTCACCGCGATCGCGCTCGTGTTCCTCGCGCTCTATGCGGTGGGACTGGTCATCTCGCTCGTCGGTGCGGACTACGCGACCGTGCGCGAGCGCGTCGGCCATCCGCTCAACGCGACGCTCCTGATCGCCTTCCTCGTCGCGAACTTCTGGCACGCCAAGCTCGGCCTGCAGGTGATCGTCGAGGACTACGTGCACACCGCCGGGCGCTTCGCCGCCCTGCAACTCTTCATCGTCTTCGCCTGCGTGCTCGCCGGCCTCGCGAGCGTGCTCGCGGTGGTGCGCGTGATGCTCGGCGCGTGACGGCCATCGGGAACGTCTGATGCCTGCTGCATATCCGATCCAGGAACACAAGTTCGACATGGTCGTCGTCGGCGCCGGTGGCGCCGGCCTGCGCGCCACCTTCGGCCTCGCCCAGAAAGGCCTGAAGACCGCCTGCATCACGAAGGTCTTCCCGACGCGCTCGCATACGGTCGCGGCGCAGGGCGGCGTGGCCGCTGCGCTCGCGAACATGGGCGAGGACGACTGGCGTTACCACTTCTTCGACACGGTGAAGGGCTCGGACTGGCTGGGCGACCAGGACGCGATCGAATACATGTGTCGCGAGGCGATCCCCGCGATCGTCGAGCTCGAGCACTATGGCGTGCCGTTCTCGCGCACGGAGGATGGCCGCATCTACCAGCGCCCGTTCGGTGGCATGACCACGCGCTTCGGCGAGGGCCCGCCCGCGCAGCGCACCTGCGCCGCGGCCGACCGCACGGGCCACGCGATCCTGCACACGCTCTACCAGCAGTCGCTCGCGCACGACGCGCAGTTCTTCATCGAGTACTTCGCGCTCGACCTGATCATGGACGCCGATGGCAGCTGCCGCGGCGTGCTCGCGCTCGACATGGCCAACGGTACGCTGCACCTGTTCCGCGCACACGGCACGGTGCTGGCGACCGGTGGCTACGGCCGCGCCTACTTCAGCGCGACCTCCGCGCATACCTGCACCGGCGACGGCGGCGGCATGGCGCTGCGTGCGGGCCTCGCGATGCAGGACATGGAGTTCGTGCAGTTCCACCCGACCGGCATCTACGGCGCGGGCTGCCTGATCACGGAAGGCGTGCGGGGCGAGGGCGGCATCCTGCGCAACAGCGCGGGCGAGCGCTTCATGGAGCGCTACGCGCCGAGCGTCAAGGACCTCGCGCCGCGGGACATGGTCAGCCGCTCGATGACCATCGAGATCCGCGAGGGCCGCGGCGTCGGCGAGCACAAGGACCACATCCTGCTCGACCTCACCCACCTCGGCCCCGAGGTGATCCACGAGAAGCTGCCGGGCATCGCCGAGTCGGCCCGCATCTTCGCCGGCGTGGACGTCGAGAAGCAGCCGATTCCCGTGATCCCGACCGTGCACTACAACATGGGCGGCATCCCGACCAACTACCACGGCGAGGTGGTGCAGCTGCGCCACGGCAATCCCGACGCCGTGGTGCCGGGCCTGTACGCGATCGGCGAGGCGGCCTGCGTTTCGGTGCACGGCGCCAACCGCCTGGGCTCGAATTCGCTGCTCGACCTCGTGGTGTTCGGTCGCGCGGTGGCGAACCGCTGCGCCGAGACGATCCGCTCCGAATCGCCGCACGCGCCGCTCGCCGCGGACGCCTGCGACAAGGCGCTGGGCCGCCTCGACGCGCTGCGCAACGCCAACGGCGGCACGCCGACGTCCATCATCCGCGACACCATGCAGCGCACGATGCAGGCCGACGCCGCGGTGTTCCGCACCGGCGAAACGCTGGCCGACGGCGTGCGCAAGATGCGCGACATCCACGCGTCGTTCGCCGACGTCAAGGTCACGGACCGCTCGCTGGTCTGGAACTCCGACCTCATCGAGACTTTCGAGCTGGCGAACCTGCTCGACCAGGCGCTGGTCACCATCGTCTCGGCCGAGAACCGCACCGAATCGCGCGGCGCCCATGCCCGCGAGGACTACCCCGAGCGCGACGATGTCAACTGGATGAAGCACACGCTGTGCTGGGTGGACGAGGCGGGCAACACCCGCATCGACTACCGCCCGGTGCACTCGTACACGCTCACCAACGACATCGCGCCGGTGCCGCCGAAGAAGCGCGTGTACTGACGGCCGGGATTCGGGGTTCGGGGTTCGGGATTCGCAAGGCAAAAGCTGCGATCCCGATTGGCCGAATCCCTAATCCCAAATCCCGAATCCCGGATACCAAGCCATGGCCGAATTCACCCTCCCCAAGAACTCGAAGATCCAGAAGGGCCGCCACTTCGCCGCCGCCGGCGCGAAGCAGCCCCGCGTCTTCAAGGTCTATCGCTGGAACCCGGACGACGGGCGCAATCCGCAGGTCGACACCTACGAGGTGGATCTGGCGGCGTGCGGCCCGATGGTTCTCGACGCGCTGATCAAGATCAAGAACGAGATCGACCCGACGCTCACGTTCCGCCGGTCCTGTCGCGAGGGCATCTGCGGCTCCTGCGCGATGAACATCGACGGCACCAATACGCTGGCCTGCACCAAGGCCATCGACGACTGCCGCACGGGCGACGTCGCGATCTACCCGCTGCCGCACATGCCGGTGGTCAAGGATCTCGTTCCGGACCTCACGCACTTCTACGCGCAGTACGCGTCGATCAAGCCGTGGCTGCGCACGCAGAGCCCGACGCCGAGCGACCGCGAGCGCCTGCAGTCGCCCGAGGACCGCAAGAAGCTCGACGGCCTCTACGAGTGCATCCTCTGCGCCTGCTGCTCGACCAGCTGCCCGAGCTACTGGTGGAACGGCGACCGCTACCTCGGCCCGGCGATCCTGCTGCAGGCCTACCGCTGGATCATCGATTCGCGCGACGAGGACACCGGCGCACGCCTGGACGACCTCGAGGATCCGTTCAAGCTCTACCGCTGCCACACGATCATGAATTGCGCGCGCACGTGCCCGAAGGGCCTGAACCCGGCGCGTGCGATCGGCGAGATCAAGAAGCTGATGCTGGCACGGCGCGTCTGACGCGCCACTACGGGAGGCATGATGGACGTCCGAGCGATCTACCTCCCCGCGCTGGCCATGGCCGCGCTGACGTTCGCGGTCTGGTGGCGCATGTTCTTCATGCGCGTCGGGCAGATGAAGCGCGAGCGCATCCATCCGCAGAAGGTCGCGACCTCGGGGCAGGTGTCGGCGCTGCTCACAGACAGCCGCGCTGCCGACAACTTCCGCAATCTCTTCGAGCTTCCGGTGCTGTTCTACCTGGCACTGGTCGTGGCTGATCGGCTCGACATGGTCGACGGCGTCAGCGTCGCGCTCGCCTGGGCCTTCGTGATGCTGCGGGTGGCGCACAGCGCGATCCAGATCACCTACAACCGCGTGATGCATCGGTTCGCGGTGTACGTCGCGGGCGGCATGGTGCTGTGGCTGCTCTGGGGCTACCTGGCGGTCGGCCTGCTCACGGGATGATCGACGACGCTGTCGAACTGAAGGCGCTGCGCTGGCGCTGCCGTCGCGGAATGCGCGAGCTGGACCAGCTCTTCGAGCGCTATCTCGACAGGCGATGGGCGTCGGCGTCCGAGGCCGAACGCGGCGTTTTCCGACGCCTGCTCGCCAGCGAGGACGATAAGCTCTGGCGCGCCTTCCTCGGACACGAACGCCTTGACGACGTCGAAGCCCAGCAGCTGGTCGAAGCCATCGCGCGCATTCCGCATTGAGTTGCGTGCATCGCGCGCGCTGGCCGCATCGCTCGCCGCATTGGGTCTGCTGGGCATCCCGGCCTGGTGGCTCAGCGATGCGCCGCGCGCGCTGGCGGTGATCGGCGCGACGCTCGGGGTCGCATGGGCCGCAGGATTGGCGCGGCGCGAGGCGCGTACCGCCGCGACGCATCTGGTGCTGCATTCGAGCGGAGTGGTGGAGATCGACGGACATCCCGTGGACGCGTTCGACGTCACCTGGCGCGGCCCGCTGTTCACGCTGGTCTGGACGCAGGCGGGACGTACCGCACGTCGCGTCGTATTCCCGGACGCGCTCGAGTCCGGGGCCGCGCGCGAGCTGCGGCTGTGGGCGCTGTCGCGGCGTGAGGACGCGCCCGCAGCGGCAGTGGCACCATAGGCGACCTTCGAACGCTGCCCTGCATGTTCACACCTATCCCCGTCGCCATCGGCCTGCGCTACCTACGCGCCAAGCGCCGCAACGGCTTCATATCCTTCATCTCGCTGGCCTCGATCCTCGGCATCGGCCTGGGCGTCGCCGCGTTGATCACCACGCTGGCCGTCATGAGCGGCTTCCAGCGCGAGATCCGCGACCGCATGCTGCAGATGGTCGCGCACGCCACGGTGAGCGCCTACGGCGATCCGCTGTCGGACTGGGAACGCGCGGTGCGCCTCGCCACCGCCGACAAGCGCGTCGCCGGCGCCGCGCCCTACGTCGAAGCCCATACGCTGCTCTCGGGGGCGCGCGAGCAGCCGGCGATCGTGCGCGGCGTGCTGCCTGCGGAGGAGCGCCGGGTGAACGTGCTCGGCGACAAAATGGTGCAGGGCCGGCTCGAGGACCTGACGCCGGGCAGCTTCAACATCGTGCTCGGCAAGGAATTGGCCGTATGGCTGGGCGTGGGCGTGGGCGACGACGTGGTGGTGATGACGTCGAAGGCGCGCGTGACGCCGGTCGGCGCCGTGCCGCAGATGAAGCGCTTCCGCGTCAGCGGCATCTTCGAGGCCGGCTACAACGAATTCGACCGCGGCATGGCCTTCGTGCACATGGGCGACCTGCAGCGCGTACAGCGCCTGGGCGATGCCGTCACCGGCGTGCGCCTGAGGATGCATGACATGGACCGCGCCTGGGAGGTCGCGCGCGATCTCGCGCTCGCCCTCGGAGGCGGCTATCGCGTGAGCGACTGGACGCTCGAGAACGCGAACATGTTCCGTGCCCTGCGCATGGAGAAGACCATCATGGCCATCCTGCTCTCGCTGATCATCGCCATGGGTGCGTTCAACCTCGTCTCCTCGCAGGTGATGCTGGTCACCGACAAGCAGGCCGACATCGCCATCATGCGCACGCTCGGCCTCAGCCCGCGCGGCGTGATGCAGGTCTTCATGGTGCAGGGCACGCTGATCGGCGTGATCGGCACCGTGCTCGGCGTGATCTTCGGCATCCTGCTGACGCTCAACCTCGAATACATCCTCAAGGCGATCGAGGCGGTGATCGGCGTGCAGTTGCTGCCGGCGGACGTGTACTACATCACCGGGCTGCCCACCGATCTGCAGGCCAGCGACGTGCTCTGGATATCGGCCATCGCGCTGGCGATGGCGTTCATGGCCACGATCTATCCCGCATGGCGCGCCTCGCGCACGCCGCCGGCGGAGGCCTTGCGCTATGAGTGATGCGAATACCCGGATCGGCGGCGGGGAACCGGGCGCGCTGGTGATCGAGGCGCAGGGGCTGGGCAAGACCTACGCGGAAGGCAAGCTGCGCACGCCGGTATTCGACGGGCTCGATCTCCAGGTACGCACCGGCGAGACGGTGGCGATCCTCGGGGCTTCGGGTGCGGGCAAGAGCACGCTGTTGCACCTGCTCGGCGGACTCGATACGCCGACGGCGGGGGAGGTCCTAGTCACCGGCCAGAAGATGAGCGCGCTCTCGGATGCGCAGCGCGGCGCACTGCGCAATCGCGCGCTCGGGTTCATCTACCAGTTCCACCACCTGCTGCCCGAGTTCACCGCGCTGGAGAACGTGATGCTGCCGGTGCTCCTGGCCGGCGTGCCGGTCGCGCAGGCATCGGCGCAGGCGCGCGCACTGCTGGATTCCGTGGGCCTCTCGCATCGCATCGAGCACAAGCCCGGCGAGCTGTCCGGCGGCGAGCGCCAGCGTGCGGCGGTGGCACGCGCGCTGGTGAATCGACCGGCCTGCGTGCTCGGCGACGAGCCCACCGGCAATCTCGACGAGAAGACCGCGGCCACCGTCTTCGAGCTGATGCTCGAACTCAACCGCGAGCAGCGCACGAGCCTGGTGCTGGTCACGCACGATCGCCGCCTGGCGCGACGCCTCGACCGCGTGCTCGAACTGCACGAGGGCCGGCTGCGCGAGCTGCGGCCCGACGAGGTCTAGGACTCATGATCGCGGCACGGATGCCGCTCACCGGACGCCTCGCGGCGCTGGCGCTGCTCGCCGGCGCGGGGCTCGCTCTTTCGATGCCGTCCGTGGTGCCCGCATGGGGCGCAGCGGCCATCGCCATGTGTGCGATCGCGTTGTGCACGCGCGAGCACCGGCTTCGTCCCGCCGGCGTCCTGCTGTTCGGCTTCGCGCTGGCGAGCCTGCACGCGCACCTCGCGCTCGCGGCGCGCCTGCCCTCGGAGCCGTTGCGGCAGGACGACGTTGTGATCGGGCGCATCGCGACGCTGCCTCGCATCGAACCAACGCGCGTGGTGTTCGACGTGGACGTGGAGCAGGCGCGGGCGCTGCGGAATGGCCGCCGCATACGCGTCAGCTGGTATTACAAGGCGGAGGATGCCCCGCCGGTCGTCCACGCCGGTGAACGCTGGCGCCTGCCGTTGCGGTTGAAGGCGCCGCGCGGGCTGCGCAATCCCGGGGCGGCCGATGCGGAACGCCATGCCTTCGCCGACCGCCTGGCGGCGACCGGCTACGTGCGTGGCGAGGCGCGCCGGATCGCGGGCCCGCGCGGCCTGCAGGCCTGGCGCGAGCAGGTGTCGGCCCGGATCGCGGAGGCGGTGCCGGCCGCGACGTCCCGTTTCGTCCGCGCGCTCGCGCTGGGCGACACGCGATGGCTCGGCGAGCGCGACTGGTTGCTGCTGCGCGCCAACGGGCTCACGCATCTGATCGCGATCAGCGGCTTCCATGTCGGCATGGTCGCGGGCGCGATGGCGCTGCTGGTCCGCCTGCTGTGGTGGCTGTTGCCCGCCGCGGGGCGGCGCGTGCCCGCGCGCATCGCATGCGCGGTGGCGGGCCTCGCCGCGGCCGGCGCCTATGCCGCGGCGGCGGGGTTTTCCACGCCGACCGTGCGCACGCTGGTGATGATCGCGGCTGTGGCGCTGGCGCAGGTGTCGCGTCGATCGCTGTCCGTGTCGCAGGCGCTGGCGCTCGCGGCGATCGCGATCGTGCTGGTCGATCCGCTCGCGCTCCTGAGCGCCGGGTTCTGGCTGAGCTTCGCCGGCGTCGCCTGGCTGGCATGGTGCCTGCCGCGCGACACCGGCGGCGCGCTGCGTGGCCTCGTCCTCGCGCAGGGCGTGGCCAGCATCGGGCTGCTGCCGCTCACCGTGTTCCTGTTCGGACAGGCATCTCTCGCGGGCCCTGTCGCCAATCTCGTGGCCGTACCGCTGTGGAGCCTGGTCGTGGCGCCGCTCGCCGTCTTCGGTGTCGCCATGGATGCCCTGGTTCCGGGCGTCGCGAAGCTGGCGTGGACCGCGGCGGCCGGCGCCTTCGACCTCGCCTGGCCGCTGTTCGAGTCGATGGGATCCAGCCCACTGGCGCTGTGGTGGATACCGGAGGCCAGCGCATGGGCGATGCCGCTGGCCTGCGTCGGCGCGATCTGGCTGCTGCTGCCGCGCGGCCTGCCCGGGCGATGGTTGGCGATCCCGCTGTGGCTGCCGCTGCTGTGGCCCGCATCGGGGCGGCCCGGGGTGGGCGAGGCCGAGATCACCGCGATCGACGTCGGGCAGGGGCTCGCGGTACTCGTACGTACCCGCTCCCGCGTTCTGCTGTACGACACGGGGCCTGCGGTGCCGGACGGATTCGACGCCGGCGAACGCGCCGTCGTGCCCGTCATGCGTGCGCGCTCGGCGGCGCGTCGAATCGACCAGCTCGTGCTCAGCCATGCCGACAACGACCACGCGGGCGGCCTGGAGGCCGTTCGCGCGGAAGTGCCGGTGGCGCGGCTGGCGGCGCCACCGGACTCCGGCATCGGCGGGGCGTCGCCCTGCGTGGCGGGGCAGCGCTGGACCTGGGACGGCGTGCGCTTCACCGTGCTGCATCCCGCGCCGTATTTCCCGTACCTGGCGAACGAATCGAGTTGCGTGCTGCGCATCGACACCGAGCACGGCGCCGCACTGCTGACCGGCGACATCGGCGAGGTGATCGAGCGCCGGCTGGTCGCGGAGCAGCCGCGGGCGCTGCGGGCCGATGTCGTGTTCCCCGGTCATCACGGCAGCCGGCATTCCTCGGATCCGGCGTTCGTCGCGGCGACGGGCGCGCGTCACGCCGTGTTCTCGACCGGCCACGGCAACCGCTACCGCCACCCCGCGGGGGAGGTGGAGGCGCGCTGGCGCGGCGCCGGCGCTGTGATCCACGACACCGCGCGGTCCGGCGCGCTCACCGTGCGCCTCGCGCGCGACGGGATCCACGTCCTGCGGCAGCGCGAGGACTCGCCGCGACTCTGGGATGCCGCGCGGATTGCGCGGCGGGACGCTGGGCTATCCTACGGGGCCGAGTAGGGGATCGACCGGAGGATGAGGTGCTCGAACTGGTAATGGCCGGCGGCTGGCCGATGATCCCGCTGGTGCTGCTCTCGGCGCTCGCAGTCGCGCTGATCGCCGAACGGGCGTGGACGCTGCGGCGCACGCGCGTGATGCCGCCGAAACTGGGCGCCGAGGTGCGCGCCTGGGCCGCGCGCGGCGCGCTGGATCCCGCGCACATCGACTCGCTGCGGCAGACCTCTCCGCTCGGCGCGCTTCTGGCCGCCGTCCTCGACATGCGCGCCCGTCCGCGCGAGCACATGCGGGAGCGCGTGGAGGACGTCGGCCGCCATCTCGTGCACCGCATGGAGCGCTACCTCAACACGCTGGGCACGATCGCCGCCGCCGGCCCGCTGCTGGGCCTGTTCGGCACCGTCGTCGGCATGATCGAGATGTTCCTGGGCATCCTCGACCACGGCATCGGCGACGTGAACCAGCTCGCCGGTGGCATCGGCAAGGCGCTGATCTGCACGGCCACCGGCATGATCGTGGCGATCCCGGCACTCATCGCGCACCGCTGGTATCGCGGTCGCATCGCCGAATACATCGTCGACATGGAACACGAGGCCATCGCGCTGATGGACGTGGTCGAGCCGCGGCCGGCCGCTGCGCCGGCCCCGGTGGCCTGAGCGATGCGCATCGGCGGCCATCGGCCCGTCGACGAGCCGGGCATCGACCTCGTCCCGCTCATCGACGTCATCCTCGTGCTGGTGATCTTCTTCGTGGTCACGGCCACGTTCGAGGGTCGCTCCGCGCTGAAGCTCGAACTGCCGCGCGCCAGCGGCGAGGCCGCGCAGGCCGCCGATCCGCTGGACCTGATCGTCAATGCGGACGGGCGTTACTTCGTCGAGGATCGCGAGGTGCTGCGCGAAGGCGCCGACGCGCTCAAGGCAACGATCAACGAGGTCGGCGGCAGTGACCGCGAGCGCCCGGTGATGCTGCGCGCAGATGCGAAGACGCCGTACCAGGCCGTCATCACCGCGCAGGAGGCGCTGGGCCAGCTCGGCTATCGCCGCATCCTGCTGGCGGTGGCGACGCCGGCGGCCGGGGCGGGCGGCGAGTGAGTACGCCGACTCAACAGGCGCCGGCCTGGCCGACCTACCGGCGCCTGCAGCAGTTCGGCCGGCCCTACTACCCGATCATGCTGGCGGGCCTGCTGGCACTCGGCATCGAAGCTGCGGCGGGCGGGTACTTCACCTACCTGATGCGCGACATCATCGACGAGACCTTCGATCCCACGCGCAACGCGGTCGACCTCTACCTGCCGCTCGCGATCATCGGGCTGTTCGTGCTGCGCGGCATCGCCGGCTACATCACCGACATGGCGATGTCGCGCGCCGGCCGCAGCATCGCGCGCGACCTGCGGGTCAAGGTGCTGTCCAAATACCTGCGCCTGCCGGGCCAGCGCTTCGACAGCGAGCCCGTGCCGTCCATGCTCACGCGCCTGGGCTCGGACAGCGACCAGGTCGCGCTGGCGGCCGTCGACGCGCTGAAGGTGATGCTGCAGCAGTCGGCGCAGGTCGTCGCGATGCTCGCGGTGATGTTCTGGCACAGCTGGAAGGTCACGCTTGCGGTGCTGCTGCTGGCGCCGCCGCTGGCCTGGGTGATGGACAAGGTGGGGCGGCGCTACCGGCGTATCGGCCATCGCATCCAGGAGAGCGGGGCGCAGCTGCTGCAGCTGGCCGACCAGTCGCTGGGCAATCACCAGGAAGTGAAGGTCTACGGCGCGCAGGCGACCGAGTCGGACCGCTATGCGCGCCAGGCGGCCGACTACCTCAAGCTCAGCCTGAAGGTGGAATCCACCCGCAGCATCTCGTCGGCGATGGTGCAGCTGATGGGCGCGATCGGTTTGGCCGCACTGCTCTTCCTCGCAGGCCGTGAGGCCGCCGCAGGCCGCCTGACTGCGGGCAGCTTCGTCTCGCTGATGATGTCGATGATGGCGATCATCCCGGCCATCAAGCAGCTCACCAACGTGCAGGGCATGCTCCAGCGCGGCGTCGCTTCGGCCGACCGCCTGTTCGACGTGCTCGATGCGCCCGACGAGGCCGACGACGGCCAGCGCCCGCTGCCCCGCGCGCGCGGCGACATCGAATTCCGCGGCGTAGCGGCCCGCTATCCTGGCCAGGCCGAGCGCGCGCTGTCGGACGTCAGCTTCGTCGCGCGGCCCGGCACGGTCACCGCCATCGTCGGCCGCTCCGGCAGCGGCAAGTCGACGCTGATCAAGCTGATCCCGCGCTTCTACGACATCGAGGAGGGCGAAATCCTGCTCGACGGCCACCCGCTGCACGAGTACCGGCTGGCCGACCTGCGCCGGCAGATCGCGCTGGTGGGACAGCAGGTGATGCTGTTCGACGGCTCCGTGGCTGCGAACGTGGCCTATGGCGAACTCGGCGAAACCGTGCCGGAGCGGCTGCACGAGGCCATCGCGGGGGCGAACGCGGCGGAGTTCGTCGACCGCCTGCCCGAAGGCGCGAAGACCTCGATCGGTATCCGCGGCGGGCGCCTGTCCGGTGGCCAACGCCAGCGGCTCGCCATCGCCCGCGCGATGCTCAAGGACGCGCCCATCCTCATCCTCGACGAGGCCACGGCCGCGCTCGACACCGAATCCGAGCGGCTGGTGCAGGACGCGCTTGAGCGCCTGATGCCTGACCGCACGACACTCGTGATCGCGCATCGCCTGTCGACGATCGAACACGCCGACCAGGTGCTGGTGCTGGACCAGGGCCGGATCGTCGAGCGCGGCACGCATGCGGAACTGCTCGCGCACGGCGGCCTCTACGCGCACCTGCACCGGATGCAGTTCCGCGAGGCCGGCTGATGCCGCGGACGCCCGGTTACTGGTACGGCGACGCCCGCCCACCGCTGCTGGCCCGTGCCGGCGAAGCGGTCTACCGGGCGGGCATCGCGCTGCGCCGGTCGATGTACGCGCGCCGCCTGCTGCGCTCGCGCCATCCCGGTGTGCCGGTGGTGGTCGTGGGCAACATCACCGCCGGTGGCACCGGCAAGACACCGCTCACGATCGCGCTGGTCGAGCGCCTGCGGGCCGCGGGATGGACGCCGGGCGTCGCCAGTCGCGGCTACGGGCGCGAAGGTCGCGAGCCGCTGTGGGTCGACGCCACGACACCCGCGAAGCAGGCCGGCGATGAACCGCTGCTCATCGCGCGTCGCACCGGCGCGAAAGTGCGTGTCGATCGTCGGCGGGCCGATGCGGCGCGGGAGCTGGCGGCGACGGGCTGCGATGTGATCGTCTGCGACGACGGGCTGCAGCACTACGCGCTCGAACGCGATGTCGAGATCGAGGTCGTCGATGTGCGCCGCCGCTACGGCAACGGCCGGCTGATTCCCGCTGGCCCGCTGCGCGAGCCCATCGAGCGCGGACGACGCTGCGACTTCCGCGTGATCAACCTCGGCGACGGCACGGCCTCGCCTGAGTTCGGCGAATGGCCGATGCGGCTGGCCGTCACCGACGCGCTGCCCCTGGCCGGCCGCCGCGCGCGGCCGCTGGCGACCTTCGCCGGCCAGCGCGTGCATGCGGTGGCCGGCATCGGCGATCCCGCGCGCTTCTTCCACATGCTCAAGGCGCGCGGCATCGCCGTGGTGCCGCATGCCTTTGCGGACCATCACGAGTTCCGCCCGGCCGATCTCGACTTCGCGAGCCCGCTGCCCATCCTGATGACCGAGAAGGACGCAGTGAAATGCGCGGCTTTCGCGCCGGAACAGGCATTCGCCGTGCCGGTGCAGGCGGAGCTGCCCGAGGCGTTCTGGGCCGCGCTGCTGGACCGCCTCGACCGCCTCCGCAACGCATCCACGCCATGACCGCATTCATCGTCGCCATTCCCGCGCGCTACGCCGCGTCGCGCCTGCCCGGCAAGCCTCTGCGCATGCTCGGCGGCGAGCCGCTGGTGCGGCATGTCGCCCGTCGCGCGCTCGCCGCGGGTGCACGCGAGGTCTGGGTGGCGGCCGACGATGCGCGCATCGCCGCTGCGCTCGACGGCTGCGGCGTGCAGGTGGCGATGACCTCGCCGCACCATGCCTCCGGCACCGACCGCCTGGCCGAGTGCGCGCGGCTGGCAGGCTGGGCCGACGACGACATCGTGGTGAACCTGCAGGGCGACGAGCCCTTCGCCCCGGCATCCGGCATCCGCGAGGTCGCCGCGACACTGGAGCGGTCCGGTGCGCCGATGGCCACGCTGGCCACGCCCATCGACGACGTCGCGCAGCTGCTGGATCCGAACGCGGTGAAGGTCGTGCACGCCGCGAATGGCGATGCGCTGTATTTCGGCCGCGCGCCGCTTCCCTGGCCGCGCGACGCATTCGCTCGCGACCGCACCACGCTGCCGCCCGGCGGGCACTGGCTGCGGCACATCGGCATCTACGCCTACCGCGTCGGCTTCCTGCACGCGTTCGCGGCGATGCCGCCGGGGCGGCTGGAAGCCATCGAATCGCTGGAACAGCTGCGCGTGCTGGAGGCGGGGCATCGCATCGCCGTCGCGCTGGCGCCCGAGCCGTTCCCGCCGGGCGTCGACACGCCCGAGGACCTCGAGCGCGCCGAGGCGCGGCTGGCCGCCGGCGGCTGAACATTCGCATCGGCTGAGCTGGCACCTCGGATAATCGGCCCCATGTCCTGCGCGATGTTTCCGTCCCCGCTTCCGATCGTTCCCGTCGACGCAGCCTGCGGGCCCGCGGGAGCACGGTCGTGGTGACCCCGTCGGCGGCCACGTTCGACCCCAAGGACTTCGTCCGCGGCCTCAGCACCGCCCCGGGCGTGTACCGGATGATCGGCGCGGACGAGTCGGTGCTGTACATCGGCAAGGCCAGCGCGCTGAAGAACCGCGTCGGCAGCTACTTCACCAATACGCCGAAGTCCGCGCGCATCGCCTCGATGGTCTCGCAGATCGCGCGCATCGAAGTCACGGTGACGCGCACCGAGGCCGAGGCGCTGATCCTCGAGAACGAGCTGATCAAGGCGCTGAAGCCGCGCTACAACGTGCTGCTGCGGGACGACAAGAGTTATCCCTACGTGCTGCTCACGGCCGACGACTATCCGCGCATCGCCGTGCATCGCGGCCCGCGCGCGGTGGCCGGCAAGTACTACGGCCCGTACGCCAGCGCCGGGGCGGTTCGCGAAACGCTCAACCTGATGCACAAGCTGTTCAGGCTGCGCAGCTGCGAGGACAGCGTCTTCCGCAACCGCTCGCGGCCGTGCCTGCAGTTCCAGATCGGCCGCTGCAGCGCGCCCTGCGTGGACCTCGTGTCGCGCGACGACTATGCGCAGAGCGTGCGCCGCGCATCGCTGATGCTCGAGGGCCGTAGCGACGAGCTGACCTCCGAGCTCACCCGCGGCATGGAAGCGGCCAGCGCCGGCCTCGATTTCGAGGAGGCCGCGCGCCTGCGCGATCTCGTCTCCTCGATCCGCACGCTGCAGGCACGGCAGTACGTCGACGGCCGCGCGGCGGACCTCGACGTGCTCGCCATCGCGACGCAGGGCGCCTGCGCCTGCGTGGTGCTGATGGCTTTCCGCGACGGCCGCAACCTGGGCACGCGCTCGTTCTTCCCGAAGACCAACGGCAGCGACCAGCCCGCCGAGGTCCTCGGCGCGTTCGTGTCGCAGTTCTACATCGACAAGTCGCCACCGCGCGAGATCGTGATCGATCGCGACATTCCCGACCGCGAACTGCTGGAGCAGGCGCTGTCGATGGCGGGCGATCGCAAGGTGCAGATCCGCTGCAACGTGCGCTCGGAGCGCGCCGGCTACCTCGACATCGCGGGCCGCACGGCGCAGATGGCGCTCGCATCCGAAATGACCAGCGCCGCCGCGCAGCGCACGCGCGTGGAGGCACTGCGGGACCTGCTCTCGATGCCGGACGTGCCCGGGCGCATCGAATGCTTCGACATCAGCCACACGATGGGCGAGGCGACCGTCGCGTCCTGCGTCGTCTTCGACGCGGAGGGCGCTGTGCGAGCGCAGTACCGGCGCTACAACATCACCGGTGTCACGCCGGGCGACGACTACGCGGCGATGCACCAGGCCCTGCAACGCCGGTTCCGTCGTGCCGTCGAGGCGCGGGACGCCGCGCTCGAAAGCGCCGCGCCATCGGCCGCCGCGGCCGCGGTGCTTCCCGACGTGCTGCTCATCGACGGTGGCGCCGGGCAGGTCGCGCAGGCACGTGCCGTGCTCGATGAGCTGGGCATCGAAGGCATCCGCATCGTCGGCGTCGCCAAGGGCCCCGAGCGACGGCCCGGCGACGAAGACCTGCTACTGCCCGACGGCCGCTGCGTGCACCCCGGCGCGCAGTCGCCCGCGCTGCAGTTCGTCCAGCAGGTGCGTGACGAGGCCCATCGTTTCGCCATCACCGGGCACCGCGGCAAGCGCCAGAAGGCGCGCACGACCAGCCGGCTGGAGGACATCGCCGGCATCGGCCCGCGGCGTCGCGCGGCGCTGCTCAAGCACTTCGGCGGCCTCGGCGGACTCAAGGGCGCAGGCGTGGAGGAAATCGCCCGCGTGGAGGGCGTGAACGCCGCGCTGGCCCAGCGGATCTATGACACCCTGCACGGGCTGGCGCCGCAGGACGGCGCGGAGTAAGGCATGCGATTGACGGTTCCGACCCTGCTCACGCTCCTGCGGATCGTGCTGATCCCGGTGCTCGTGCTGGTCTTCTACCTGCCGTACAAGTGGACGAACTTCGCCGCCGCGGCGGTGTTCGCGCTGGCGGCGTTCACCGACTGGCTCGATGGCTGGATCGCCCGTCGCTACCACCAGTATTCGGCTTTCGGCGCCTTCCTGGATCCGGTGGCGGACAAGCTGATGGTCGCCGTCGCGCTCTTCCTCATCGTGCAGGGCCATCCGACGCCGTGGATGGCATTCTGGGCGGCGGTGATCGTTGGCCGCGAGATCGCGGTGTCGGCGCTGCGCGAGTGGATGGCGGAACTGGGCCAGCGCGCGAAGGTGAAGGTGGCCGCGATCGGCAAGGTGAAGACGGTCGTGCAGATGCTCGCGCTGCTGTGCCTTCTGTACTCGGTCACCCCGGAGAAGCCGCCGCGCCCGCAGGCCTGGCTCGGAGAGCCGATTTTCCACATCGGCGACTGGCTGCTTGCGGGCGCCGCGCTGCTCACGTTGTGGTCGGGTTACCAGTACCTGCGCGCGGCCTGGCCGGCGCTCCGAAACGACGCTGGAAACAGTTGACATCGCCTTCGGCGTCCGTAGAATGCGCAGCCTGTTCCGCGGGAATAGCTCAGTTGGTAGAGCACGACCTTGCCAAGGTCGGGGTCGAGGGTTCGAGTCCCTTTTCCCGCTCCAGATTCATCGGGGCCAGTGCACCGGAACCGTACGACAAGACCCCGGCTTCGGGGTCTTGTCTTTTCCGGGCCCCGCTCGGATAGTTCGGCGCGTCGCATACGATGCGCCGCGCGCGAAACGCCTCCCGGCCGGGTGGCAGAGTGGTTATGCAGCGGACTGCAAATCCGCGTACGCCGGTTCAATTCCGACCTCGGCCTCCAATCGACGAAGCCCTGCAGCGATGCGGGGCTTTTTCTTTGCGTGCACCTCGAAGATCCCGTGTCGGCGACGCTTGGCAGGCACGTCCCGTAAGCTATGGACGCCGGCCCGGATGGCGAAACCGGTAGACGCAAGGGACTTAAAATCCCTCGACCGCGAGGTTATGTGGGTTCGATCCCCACTCCGGGCACCAGCCGGATCGCGATCCGGACATCGCGGGCCTTCGACCGCGCCGCGCCGCTGCGATAGCCGTCGGACGATCCCGATCCTCACGATGCATACGGTTCGACGCGCCGATGCCGTCGCCTTCGGTTCGTGCGGCGCGTTCACTGCTGTCGCGTGAGCGGCCCCGTCGCCGCTGGCGTACGCTAGCCTGCCTCCGCCGCGATGCACGCCATGGATCCGCACGATCTCGACCGCGTCTTCGCCAGCCTGCCCGGGTTCTTCGCAGTTCTCCGCGCGGGCCCGGGCTTTCCCGTCGTCAGCATGAGCCGCGCGATGCGCTCGATCTCCGCGGCTCCGGACGCCGTGCCGGGGCGCCCGTTCTTCGAGCTGTTTCCGGAAGGCCCGCGGGCAGGCGGCAGCGCAGCCGAGCTGCAGGCCGCATTCGAACGCGTCATGCATACGCGCGAGAGCGCGGTACACGAGCAGCGCTTCGACGTCGTCGACCCTTCGTCCGGGCGCTTCGAGGAACGCTACTGGCTCGCGAGCACCAGCCCGATCCTCGACGCGTCCGGCGCGGTGGAATACATCCTCCACCACCTCGAGGATGCGGCCACGGAGCGTCGCCACGGGTCGATGGCCGTGCTGGATGCGATGACGGAAGGCGTATTCACGCTCGATCGCCAGTGGCGCTTCAGCTACGTCAATCCCGAGGCGTATCGCATCCTCCAGCGCGAGGTAGGTTCGCTGGTCGGCGCGGTCATCTGGGAGCGCTTTCCGGGGTCGGAGGATTCGGCCTTCGGCGAGCATTACCGGCGCACCATGCGGGAGCGCCTGACCAGCACGTTCACCGCTTTCTATCCGGGGCTCGAGGGCTGGTACGAGGTAACCGCCTATCCGGCGCCCGAAGGTATTTCGGTCTACTTCCGCGACGTCACCGCGCGGGTGCTCGCCGAGCTGGACCGCGAGCGCCTGGTGGAGGAATCGGAGCATCGCCGCCGCATCTACGAGACGGCGCTCGATAACACGCCGGACTTCGTCTACATATTCGACACCGCTCATCGCGCGATGTACGCGAACGAGGCCCTGCTGAAGGTCTGGGGCGTGCAGGACGTCCGCGGCAAGACGTGGATCGAACTCGGATACGAGCAATGGCATGCGGACATGCACGACCGCGAGCTGGCGCAGGTCATCTCCAGCAAGGCGGCGATCCGTGGCGAAATCCCGTTCACGGGTACGAACGGCCGGCGCATCTACGACTACATCTTCGCGCCCGTCCTCGACGCGGCGGGTGAGGTCGTCGCCGTCGCCGGCACCACGCGCGATGTCACGGACCGCCAGGCGGCCGAACAGATCATCCGCGAGCATGCCGATCGTCTCGCCGAGGCGGATCGCGCGAAGGACGAATTCCTCGCGACGCTCTCGCACGAACTGCGCAACCCGCTGGCGCCGCTGCGCAACGGCCTGGAGATCCTCCGCCGGACGACGGACCCCGACGCCCCGCAGGCGCGCATCCATTCGATGATGGAGCGGCAGGTCGACCATCTGGTGCGCCTCGTCGACGACCTCATGGAGATCTCGCGGATCACACGCGGCAGCGTCTCGTTGCAGGTCGAACGCGTCGCGCTGGAGGCGGTGGTGCAGAGCGCGGTCGAGGCGGCGCGGCCCGCCATCGATGCGGGGCAGCATCGCCTGAGCATCGAGCTGCCCGAGCGTTCTCCCGTGCTCCAAGCGGATCGGGTGCGGCTCGCACAGATCCTCGCCAACCTGCTGAACAACGCGGCGAAGTACTCGCCGCCGGGCGCCGCCATCGTCCTGCGGGGACGCGTCGCCGAGGACGGCCTGACGCTGTCGGTCATCGACTCCGGCATGGGCATGGAGCCGGCGGAGATTCCCCGGCTCTTCGAGATGTTCACGCGCGGCGACCGCGTAAGGACATCGCATCAGGGTGGCCTGGGGATCGGTCTCGCGCTCGCGCGGCGCCTGGCGGTGCTGCACGGCGGGTCGCTGGATGCGGTGAGTGCGGGGCCCGGAAAAGGCAGCGAGTTCAGCCTGAGGCTGCCGCTGCCCGATGATGCCGGGAGTGTCGCGATGGCTCCCGACGACGTCGACGCGATACGCCTGTCGCTACGCGTCCTGCTCGTGGACGACAACCGCGATGTCGGCGCGAGCCTCGCGGAAACGCTGCGGCTGTTTGGCGCCGAGGTCCATGTCGTCCATGACGGCGCGGACGCGCTTCGCGATTTCGCGCGCATCGATCCCGATGTCGCGATCATCGACATCGGCATGCCGCGCGTCACCGGATATGACGTCGCGCGGGCGCTGCGATCACGCGGCAGCACCGCGCCTTTGATCGCGCTGACGGGCTGGGGACAGGCGGCGGACCGCGAGCGCGCCTTCGCGGCGGGCTTCAACCATCACCTGGTGAAACCCGTTGCGATTCCGACGCTGGTCGACCTGTTGGCGTCGCTGGAGAACGCGAGCGCGTTCTCCGGTGCGCCGGATGGGCGCGCGGTCTGAAAAGCCCGGCGCTTGCGCGTCGGCTCAGTCGTCGAGGACCGACGCACCCTTGTCGCTGCGGATCACCGCGTCGCGCTCCTCGGCGGTGAGCTGGTTCCATCGGCTCGTCGACATGCAGACCTTCTTGCTGCGGTTGCTGCCCGTCTCGCGGTGGCGAACGCACTTCACCTTGTCGGCTGCCGTGGCGGCAGCGGCTTCGGGATCATTCGAGCGCGCTTCTCCGGCCGGAGCGGCGGTTACGTTCATCGTGGCGAATGCAAGTGCGAAGACGGCCAATACCTGAAGCTTCATGGGGATCTCCCGGGCGGGTGGGTGTGCTCAGGCTGGGACTTCGCGTACGTACGCACATGTGCTCGCGGTCATCCCGACTTCCGTCATAGGCGCCGCCAGGCCGAAAGCGCAGTCCACGCATCACGGCCGCACGACGGCGGGACGGGTGCGATGTCGCGATGCGCTCCAGACTTCCAAAGCGGTAATGGAATACCCGGTCACGCCCGACGGACGCTACTTCGTGGTGCGCGGCCGCCTGTGGCGGATGTCGAACCCGGACCTGTCTGCGGACGAGCGCAAGCAGCTCACGGACGCCCTGATGCACGCGCGTCGTGACGTCGGCCGCGCGCTGCGCAGCGGTGATGCCCGCGCCGTCCGGCAAGCGCGCGTGCTCGTGAACGAGGCGAAGATCGCGCTGGGCGAGCGCGGCGCGCCCTGGTGGTCGGATGACGCGCCGGACTACAACCGTCGCCTGGTCGTCAACACGCCGTACGCGGCCTGGCACGCGGCACTCGGGTACGGCGACTGACGCGCATGCTGCTTCAGTTGACGCCGTCCAGCAGTTCCAGGACCCGCTCCGGCGGGCGCGCGATGACGGCGCGATCGCCGACGACGAGGATGGGCCGTTGCAGCCACCGCGGGTTCGCCTGCAGTGCCGACAGCAGCTCCGCGTCGGTCACGCCCGGCTGGTCGAGGTGCGCGGCCGCGGCGTCGCCGGGTCGCAGGAGGTCACGGGCCGAGCCGCCGAGGCGCCGGAGCAGGGCGCGGAGTTCGTCGAGAGTCGGCGGGTGCTCGAGGTAGTTCACCACGTCGGTCTCCACGCCACGGTCGAGCAGGAGGGTGAGCGCGGCGCGGCACTTCGAACAGTCGGCGTTGTGATAGAGGCGTGCGATGGTCATGACGGGTCACCTTCGGGTGGCCCGCATTATCCGCCGCGGCCGCTTCACCCGGCGCGTACGCCGGCTGCGCGAGGGTGCCCGAAACCTCGGAGGCACCCATGGCCAGGCCCATCTGGACCGGTTCGCTGTCGTTCGGACTGCTCAACATCCCCATCCGGCTGATGTCCGGCGAGCGCCGTACCGACATCCACTTCCGCATGCTCGACTCGCGCAACAACGCGCCGGTGCGCTACGAGCGCGTCAATGCGGACACCGGCGAGGAAGTGCCCTGGAAGGAGATCGTCAAGGCCTACGAATACGCGAAGGACAGCTACGTCGTGCTGGAGCCGTCGGACATCGCGCAGGCGGCGACGGAGAACCGCGAGACGATCGCGATCGAGGCGTTTGTCGCAGGCGAATCGATCCCGCCGGCCTACATCGAGAAGCCCTACATCCTCGAGCCCGGGAAGAAGGCCGAGAAGGGCTACGTGCTGCTGCGCGAGGTATTGAAGAAGACCGGGCGCGTTGGCATCGGCCGCGTGGTCATACGCACGCGCGAATACCTTTCGATGGTGACGCCGCAGGGCGACGCGTTGATGCTGATCCTCCTGCGCTTCCCGCAGGAAGTGATCGAGGCGTCCGAGTACGCCGTCCCCGAGGGGAGCGCGCGCAGCTGGCATGTCACGCCGCGCGAAATGGAGATGGCCGAGACGCTGCTGGAATCGATGGCCGAGGACTGGAGCCCGGCGAACTACCGGGACGAATTCCGCGAGCGCCTTCACGACGTGATCAAGCAGCGCATCAAGCAGAAGGGTGCGACCACCCGCATCGCGGACGACGTCGAAGACGACGATGCCGAAGACACGACGAACGTCGTCGACTTCATGGCGCTGCTGAAGAAGAGCCTGGAGAAGAAGGGCGAAACGCTCGGTGGCGGCAAGGCGGCGAAGAAGGCGACCAAGCGCGCGACGAAGACGCCGAAGACGGCGGCGAAGAAGCGCACGACCAAGCGGGCCTGATCCATGGGCCTGCAGGAATACAACCGCAAGCGCGACTTCTCGCATACGCCGGAGCCCCGCGGCGAGCTCGCGCGCCGCAAGCGGGGCCCGCTGGCCTTCGTCGTGCAGTTGCACCATGCACGTGCGCGGCATTACGACTTCCGCCTCGAAATAGACGGCGTGCTGCGCAGCTGGGCGGTGCCGCGCGGGCCATCGTTGCGGGCCGGCGAGAAGCGGCTGGCCGTCGAGACGGAAGACCATCCACTCACCTACAGCCATTTCTCGGGAATCATTCCCGAAGGCGAGTACGGTGCCGGGCACATGGCCGTGTTCGACGAGGGCACGTGGGAGCCCGAAGGCGACGGGGCGGAAGCGCTCCGCAAGGGCCGCCTCGATTTCCATCTCGACGGCGAGCGGCTCAAGGGGCGGTGGTCGCTGGTGCGCACGCGCAGCAGCGGCAGCAGGGCGCAGTGGATGCTGCTCAAGCGCACCGACGCCTTCGCCGCCGACGTCGAGGCGGACGATCTCATCGGCGACCTGCCGGCGCCACCGCCCGATGCGCCCGGTGCATCGACGCGCGAAGGTCTCGCTATCCGCGCGAAGAAGGGGTTCGACATGGGACGCGACGGCACCACGGCCACGCCAGCGAGGAAGACGGCAAAGCGCGTATCGAATCGGGCGTCTTCCGCCGCCGCGAAGCCGGCGCGAAACAGCGGCGACGGCGCATCGCGAACGGCGCGTGCGAGCGCCGGCGCACGTGACCTGGCCGCACTGAAACGCGAGGCCCGGCGCCTCGCAGGCGGAGCGAAGTTTCCGGTCGGGGAATTCGTCGAGCCGATGCTCACGGTCGCGGCGGCGAAGGCGCCGACGGGGGAGGAGTGGATCCACGAATGGAAGTGGGATGGCTACCGGCTGATCGCACAGAGCGGGCGCACTCCCCTGATCTGGTCGCGTAACGGGATTCCATGGAACGAGCGCGCGCCGGAACTGGCGCGGATGCTGGAGGGGCTCGGTGCGAATGCGGTGCTCGACGGGGAACTCATCGCCATCGACCGTTCCGGCTACAGCGATTTCAATGCGTTGCAGAAGGCGCTTTCGGACAAGGATGCGACCTGCCTGCGCTACGTCGCCTTCGACCTGCTCGCGCTGGACGGACATGATCTACGCGGCGTGCCGCTCACCGACCGCAAGCGCATGCTCGAGGAACTGCTGCGTGGCGCGGACGCGCGGTTCTTCTACAGCACGCATATCGTCGGTAACGGCCCTGCGATCTTCGATGCAGCGCGTGGCCGCGGCATGGAAGGCATCATCAGCAAGCGCGCCGATTCGCGGTACGAGAACGGGCGCTCCGAGCGCTGGCGCAAGATCAAGACCGCGGAGACACGCGACTTCGTCGTCGTCGGCTACACGCCGCCCAAGGGCGGCCGGCAGGGCCTGGGTTCGCTGATGCTCGGCCAGTTCCGCGACCGCACGCTGGTCTACGCCGGCCGCGTGGGTTCGGGCCTCGGCAACGACATGCTGCTGGCGCTGCACAAGCGCCTGCGCGCGATGGAGGTGCGCGAGCCGGTCGTCGACATTCCCGCGCACGTGCCGCTGCCCGCCGGGCGCATCCAGTGGGTGCGGCCGGAGCTGGTCGTCGAGGTGTTCTTCCGCGGCTGGGGCAAGGAAGGCCTGGTCCGCCAGGCATCGTTCCACAGGCTGCGCGAGGACAAGCCGGCGACCGCGAAGGCGCTGCAGCAACCGGAGCCGGCCGATGCGGCCGCCCCGTCCGGACGGAGTGGCCTGAAGAAGGAGGCGTCGATGGAAAAGAGTGCAGGCGGGGCCAGCGCTGCGAAGACGGGGAAGAAGACAGCGGCCAAGAGCGCTGCGTCGAAGAAGCCCGCAGCGAAGAAGACCCCGGCGAAGCCGCCGCGCTCGCGCGCCGGCTCCGGGCGCATTCCCGAGCTCAGCAGCCCCACGCGCCTCGTCTATCCCGACGAGGGCTATACCAAGCAGGACGTCTTCGACTATTACCTGGCCGCGGCGCCGATGCTGCTCGAGGAGATCGGCGGACGGCTGCTTTCGATCGTGCGTTGCCCGGACGGCATCACGGGTCAGCACTTCTTCCAGAAGCACGCGCGCTCGGGCTTCGGCGAGGCAGTGCACGATTTCGCGCTGGTCGAGAACGACGGCGACGAGGCGTCGTATTTCTACGTCGACGACGTCGAGGGGCTGATGACGCTGGTGCAGATGAATGCGCTCGAGTTCCATCCCTGGGGCTCGCGCATCGACGCGCTCGAACAACCCGATCGCATCGTGTTCGACCTGGATCCGGATCCAAGCATCGGCTGGCCGGACATCAAGGCCGCGGCGAAGGACGTGCGCGAGCGACTGGCGGAGGTCGGGCTGGAATCGTTCCCTAAGCTGTCGGGCGGAAAGGGCGTGCACGTGGTCGCGCCGCTGAAACCGCGCGCCGATTGGGAGCAGGTGCGCCGGTTCAGCGAAGCCTTTGCCGATGCAATGGAAAAGGAAGCGCCCGATCGCTACGTGGCGACGATGAGCAAGGCGAAGCGCAAGGGGCGCATCTTCATCGACTGGCTGCGCAACGGACGCGGGGCGACGAGCGTGGCGAGCTGGTCGCTGCGCGCGCGTGCCGGAGCACCCGCGGCGGTGCCGCTGACCTGGGCCGAACTCGCGCGGGTGCGCACGCCGCAGCGCTACACGCTCAAGGACGCGGCACGTCGCGGCGTGCCCGACGAGGTCGCTGCGCTTCTGCGCAAGGCGAAGCCGCTCCCGCTCTGATCCATGCGGCGGGCCCCATACGGAACGGCGGCCTTCGGGCCGCCGTCGTGTTCTGGCTGTGCGCGCGCGCGGTTACGGCGTCGGCGGCGTGGTCCGGGCGCCATCGGTGCCCGTGGTGCCGCTGTTGTCGGTGCCGGTACCGGTCGCACTGCTGTCGGTGCCCGTGCCCATGTCGGTGCCCGTTCCGGTTCCGGTTCCCATGTCGGTGCCGGTGCCGGTCATATCGCCGGTCGTGCCCGTGCCCATGTCGGTACCCGTGGTGTCCGCGGTGCCGGTCGTGCTCGTCACGGCCGGGTCGGCCGGCATCGGCTGCTCGGAGGCGGTGGCGGTGGTCGTGTCGGTGGTCGTCGACTGGTCCGGATGGCTGCCGCGATCGGCGCAGGCCGACAGCATCAGCAATGCCGCGGCGAGTGTCAGTGTGCTCTTCATGGTCTGGTCTCGGTTGGGGGAGGCTCGATGCCTCGCCGCGGATCCTGCGCGTGCGAGTGCCAAGACCGCGTCGAACCGGCGTGAGCAGCGCGTTTGACGGTGCGATGTGCAGCGCGGGAAAAAATTTCGTTGCCGCCATCCAACGGATCGTTCACCCGCGCGAAACCCGCTTTCAGGCGTAGTGGTCGCTGGCATGGGACGTGCGCGCATTCGCGGAACGAGCGCGCGATGCAGGCCGGTCATCGAAACGTCGAAGGAGGCATCTGTGAGTGATCAACAGCTAGGCCGTCAGCTCAAGGGCGTCGCGCACGACGTGATGCGCCTGGGAACGCAGGCATTCCACGCAGGTCGCAACTGGATCAACGAAAGGAGAGACGATATGCAGAATCAGGGCAGCGGGCGGGACCACCAGCAGCAGGGTGGTCGTAACCAGCAGTACGGCTCGCAAGGCGAGCAGTCGATGCACACGGGCTACCAGTCGCAGAACGCGCACGCGGCGCGCGAGGGCAGCGGCCGCGAGAGCGGACAGTGGGAGCCGGCCTATCGCAACGAGATGGACCAGGGCGGCATGTTCTCGCGCGGAAACCAGTACGGCCAGAGCAACTACGGCACGTCGGATTCCGGCCAGCAGAGTTCCGGCCATCAGGGCTTCGGTGGGTCCTTTACCTCCCAGCAGGGCCAGGGTTCGCAGGGCTATGGCTCGTCGCAGCAGTACGGCCAGGGCTCACAGGCGCAGGGTAGCTACTACGCGCAGTCGGGCGGGTCGCCTTACGGGCAGTCGCAGGGCTCGCAGTCCGGCTTCGCATCGCAGGCTCGCGGCTCGTCGCAGCAGCAGGGCCAGGGCTCGCAGGGCGGGTATGGCCCGTCGCAGCAGTACGGCCAGGGTTCGCAGAGCTACAGCTCGCAGCAGGGCCAGGGCTCGCAGGGCTACGGTTCGTCGCAGCAGTATGCCCAAGGGTCGCAGGGTGGTTACGGCGCGTCGCAGAGCCAGCAGGGTCACGGCGAGAACCACGGCCGTACGCCGGGCTACGCGGCCTATGGCGGTGAAAGCCAGGGGTCGGGTGGGCGCTCGTTCGGCCAGGGCTATGGTTCGAGTTCCGGCTACGGCCAGCCGCAGGGCTACGGCGCACAAGGCGGCGAGTCCTCGCGTGATCGCGACTACCTCTACGGTGGCCTCGGCGCCTCGCAGCCGGGCGTGCATGGCGGGTTCGACAGCCCCTATGCGCAGAGCCAGGGTGGCTATGGCAGCTGGCAGGGACAGGGCGAGCATGGCGGCAGCCAGATGAGCCACGGCTACGGTTCGGGCAGTCAGAACCAGGGATCGCAGCAGTACGGCCAGGCCTCGCAGGGCGGCTACGGCTCGTCGCAGCAGTATCGGCAGGGCTCGCACACGGGCCAGAGCGGTTTCGGCGCTCAGTACGGCCAGGGCTCGCAGGGCGCGTCGCAGTCCTATGGCCAGCAGGGCAACGGGTTCGGCGATTCGCAGTTCGGCACGGGCAGTTCGGAATTCGGTTCGACCCGCATGCAGTCGCAGGGCCAGATGCAGTCGCAGGGCCAGTCGCGCCAGCAGTACGGGCAGGGCGCGCAGGGCGGCATGTACGGCTACGGCCACTCCGCGTCGGACGGGCTCGGCCAGCAGCAGTCGCGCCGCGGCCGCGGGCCGAAGGGCTATGTGCGCTCCGACGAGCGCATCAGCGACGACCTGCACGAGCGCCTGTCGCAGGCGGACGACATCGACGCCTCGGAGGTCGAGGTGCGCTGCGAGGGCGGCACGATCACGCTGGAAGGCACCGTCGAGCAGCGCTGGATGAAGCACCGCATCGAGGACATCGCCGAGTCCTGCGCCGGTGTTCGCAACATCGACAACCGCATCCGCGTGGAATCGCAGCAGCAGTCGATGGGCGCATCGGGTTCGGGCGCGCAGCGCAGCTCCGGTTTGGAAGCGTCGCAGTCGCTGTCGGGCAGCGGATCGACGCAGTCCCAGTCGACCCGGTCGGCGCAGGGTTCGTCGCAGTCGGGCGAGTCCGCGAAGGGCGGATCGCAGGCATCGGCATCCGGCAGCCAGGAGTCCGGCAGTTCGCAGTCGGCGTCCTCCAGCGACGACGAGTCCAGCACGGCGGCACGCCAGGCAGCTGGCACACGCGGCAAGGACGGCGGTTCGTCGCCGCGCACGGGCAGCAGCTCCTCGCAGCACTGAGGCGGCAACGCGACCACGGAAAAGGCCGGCATCCGCCGGCCTTTTTCATGTGTCACCACTTGCGGGTACGCGTCGTGGACGTGCATCACGCTCACATGCGGTCGACGATCTCCATGCGCGTGAGCTGGTTGTGGATCGTGCGCACGCTGACGCCCAGCATCCGAGCGGCGCGTGTCTTGTCCTGACCGACGTCCTCCAGCGTGCGCATAAGCATTTCCCGCTCGATGTCGGCGTACGTCATGCCCACGCGGAAGACGATACCGCCTTCGGTCATCGCGGCCGGCGCACGCCGGCACAGCCCGGGCTGCACGTCGATGGACTCGCCGTCGGCCAGCAGGAAGGCGCGCTGCACGGCGCTGCGCAGTTCGCGCACGTTGCCGGGCCAGGCATGGCGCCGCACCAGTGCTTCGGATTCCTGGGACAGCCGCTTGTGCGCGCCGTGCTCCGTATTCAGGCGTTCCACGAAGGCACGTGCCAGAAGAAGGGCATCGTCGCCACGTGCACGCAACGGCGGCAGGCCGATGACGAAGTCGGCGAGCCGGAAATACAGATCCTCGCGCAGCAGGCCCTGTTCGATCGCCTGCATCGGGTCGCGATTGCAGGCCGCGACGATGCGCACGTCGACCGGAATGGCGTCGCCGCCTCCCACGCGCGTGACTTCACCCGTCTCCAGCACGCGCAGCAGGTAGACCTGCAGCGTCGCGGGCATCTCGGTGATCTCGTCGAGGAACAGCGTGCCCCGATTGGCCTGCTCGAAATAGCCGACATGACGCTGCGCCGCGCCGGTGAAACTCCCGCGCTCGTGGCCGAACAGGTGACTGGCCAGCAGGTCGGGTGCGATGGCGCCGCAGTTGACCGCGACGAAGGCCCCGTGTCGCCGGCTGCGCTCGTGGATTGCGCGCGCCACCAGTTCCTTGCCCGTCCCGCTCTCGCCATCGACCAGCACGGAGACAGGCGAGGGCGCGATACGCTCGATATGCGCCGCGATCCGACGCATCGACTCGCAGCGCCCGAGCAGGCCGCCGCACAGCGGCTGCGCCGCGGACGCATGCGAGAGCAGCGCCTCGAAGCGATCCAGGCAGAACGGCTTGACCAGGTAGTCCATCAGCGGCAGGCGCCCGGCACGTGCCGCGGCCTCGCTCGAACCCTCGCGCGCCATCAGCGCGATTCGACGCTGCGAATCGGCATCGAGCTCGTCGAGCAGGTCGAACGCGGTGCCGTCCGGAAACGACAGGTCGAGCATGGTCAGGTCACGGACATGGTGCTCCATGGCACGGCGCGACTCGTCAAGCGTGTGTACCACTGCCGCTTCGAATCCCCGCTGCCGCGCGAAGTCGGCGGCGTCCAGCGCGAATCGCGCATCCTCGTCGACGATGAGCACCGAAGGCCGTGCGTCGGTCATGGCTCGCTCGTGATGCAATTCGCGCGGAAGATAGTTCCGGCGCGGTTAACGCAGCGTAAGAACGCGCCCTTTATCGACGTTGGCTAACGGCCCGCACGTGGTGTCTCCACTGCCGCTGGCCGCATTGTGCTGTTTCATGCGTTTTCCGCTGGCGACGCCTGCGATATGTCGCGCCTCGCTGTGGCATGCGGTTGAGGCCATCACGCACGGCACGCCCGATGACGCGCCGGTCAGAGAGTGCTGCGTCGTATGTGCGCCGCGCGGCTGCGGAGATGCGACCACCGCGCTCGGCGACTCGCTGCGGCTTATCGGCCTCCGCGCGACCTGCAGCCGACCCACAGCGCATGGAGCGCACCGCTCCAGATTCGAGCGATGGCGCTGCCGGGCGGGAACGTGTAGTTCAGTCGCGCCCGTTGCCCGGCGCCGGTTTCTGGTCGGCGATGAACGCTCGCACTTCCTCCTCGAGGACCGGCAATGGCACCGAGCCGAGGTTGAGGATGGTGTCGTGGAAGGTCTTCTGGTCGAACGCCGCACCGAGGTCGCGCTCGGCTTCCGCGCGCAGGTCGCGGATGGTTCGGTAGCCGATGTAGTAGGACAGCGCCTGGCCGGGCCAGGAGATGTAGCGATCGACTTCCGTGGTCACGTCGTGCGTGGCGAGCGCCGTGTGGCTGGCGAGGTAGTCGATCGCCTGCTGGCGGGTCCAGCCGTACTCGTGCAGGCCGGTGTCGATCACCAGTCGCGCGGCGCGCCACATCTCGAAGGTCAGACGGCCGAATTCCTCGTACGGCGTCTCGTAGAGGCCCATGCCGATGCCGAGCCATTCGGTGTAGAGCGCCCAGCCTTCGCCGTAGCCGGAGAAGTAGGTCTGCTGCCTGAAGTCCGGGCGCGCCGGCGCTTCGAGCGCGAGTGCGGCCTGGAAACTGTGGCCGGGCGAGCATTCGTGGAGCGTCAGCGCGGGCAGGTTGTAGAGCGGGCGCGAGGGCAGGTCGTAGGTGTTGAACACGCAGGAATCCAGCCCGCCGCGGCCCGCGGTATAGGTCGGCGCGATGTCGTCCGGCACCGGCAGGATGGTGAAGCGGTAGCGGGGCAGGATGCCGATGGTGTGCTTGAGCTGGCCGTCGATCTTCTTCGCGATCCAGGCCGTGTGGGCCAGCAGTTCCTGCGGCGTCCTCGCATAGAACCGCGGATCGCTGCGCAGGAACGCGATGAACTCGGCGAGCGTGCCCTTGAAGCCTGCACGCGCCATCACCTCGTGCATCTCTTTGGTGATGCGCTCCACTTCCGCCAGGCCGAGCGCGTGGATCTCGCGCGGGTCCATGTCGCGGGTGACGTACTCGCGGATCTGGCTGCGGTAGAACGCGCGGCCGTCGGGCAGTGCGCTGGCCGCGATGCTGGCGCGCGCGCGCGGCAGGTATTCGCCGCGCAGGTAGGCCAGAAGTTCGCGGTAGGCCGGCGCCACCTCTTCGAGCACGAGCCTGCGACCGTCGGCCTGCAGCTGCGAGCGTGCGGGCTCGGGAATCGACGCCGGGATGCTGTTCAGTGTCGCGAGAAGCGGATTCGCATCCGTTTCGAGCGTATAGGGCTCGATGCTGCGGTCACGCCCGTCTAGGGTGGCGCGCGGCACGCTCCAGCCGCGCGCGAGGCCGCGCTCCATGTTCGCGATGTTCTCGTCGAAGTAGCGCGGGATGTCCTTCAGCCGGCCGATGAAGTTCCGCCACTCGAGCTCGCTGCGGTAGGGCTGGCGCGGGTTGAAGCCACCCCAGAAGAACGTGTCGCTGTTGAACGGGGTTTCGAACGTGCGCCACGCGGCGTTGTTGCGATCCGCCTGCATGGCGGCGCGGAAGACGGCTGCGTTGACCTGGTCCTCGCGCGACAGCCCGCCGTCCGGGATGGCGTCGAGCGCCGCGAGCGTCGCGTCCCAGTGGGCGATGCGCCGTTGCCAGGCCTCGGGCGCCACCGACGGCAGGCGCGCGCCGCTCTGCCAGCGGCCGTCGATCTTCTCGTAGCCGTATTCGACGCGCTGCCACTCGAGGTCGGCGGCGAACAGCGCATGCAGGCGCGCGTCGGCGGTGTTGGCGGTGTTGGCGGGTTCGGTTGAGGGTGCGCTATCGCTCTGCGCGGCGGCTGCCGCGGAAGCGATGCCGGCAGACGCGGCCAGCATCGCCGCCTGCAGCACCAGGCGAAGCAACCGGAAGCGACGGACTGCCTGCATGCTCGATCTCCTGTGCGGATGGAGCCCGCCGGACGGATCGCGGCTGCCGCGCCCGGCGGTGCCGATGGGGCGGCACGTCGACCGCAAGCAATACAGCAGAACGGCAGCCGCGCCTTCGACGGACCCCTGAAACGCAAACAGGCCGGGGTGGCCGGCCTGTGCGTGTAACTGGTGGGCGGTGCAGGGTTCGAACCTGCGACCCTTGCCGTGTGAAGGCAATGCTCTACCGCTGAGCTAACCGCCCGTAAGGGGCGCGCAGTATAGAGGAGGCTCCAGCCGCCGCCAAGCCTCGGCGATGCTTCACGCCCCCACGCCGTACGACGGCCCAGGATTGCGTCGCACCATGCGCCGGCGAACTGAGAGCTTCGACGGCGAACCGCTAGACTGGCGCGCTTTTCCCCACGACTCCGCCCATGAACCGCCCTTCCTCGCTCGACCGCGAGCAACTGCTCGCCTGCGCCCGCGGCGACATGTTCGGCCCCGGCAA
>CAZNRZ010000007.1:0-27270 GCA_964575535.1 uncultured Lysobacter sp.
ACGCCGCCCTCGCTGCGCTGCGGGCTGTGCGGCACGCGCGGCGGCAGGTAGAACATTTCGCCGGCCCGGATCGGGATGTCGCGCACCGCGCCATCCTCCTGGATGCGCAGCACCATCTCGCCTTCGAGCTGGTAGAAGAACTCGGGGCCTTCCTCGTAGTGGTAGTCGGTGCGCGCATTGGGCCCGCCGACGATCATCACGATGTAGTCGCCGTCGACGATGCACTTGTTGCCCACCGGCGGCTTCAGCAGCTCGCGGTGCTCGTCGACCCAGCGTTGCAGGTCGATGGGGCCGGGCAGGCTCACTGGCGCAGCACCGCGATGCACTTGGCTTCCACCGCGATCGGCGTCGGCAGCCAGCTCACGCCCACGGTCGTGCGGCAGGGCGCCCTGGACGCGTCGGGGAAATACTCGGCCCAGATCTCGTTGTAGATGCGGAAATCGCGCGGGAGGTCGGTGAGGTAGACGGTGACGTCGACCAGGTCGTCCCACTTCGCGCCGGCCGCTTCCAGTACCGCGCGCACGTTGCGGAAGACGGCGCGGCACTGCGCCTCGATGTTGTAGCAGACGAGGTGGCCGTCCTGGTCGTGCACGTCGCCGCTGACGGCGTTGGTGTCGGGGTCGCGCGGCCCGATGCCCGAGAGGAACAACAGGTGGCCCACGCGCCGCGCGTGCGGGTAAAGGCCGACGGGTGTCGGCGCCTTGTCCTCGATGATGATGCTGTCACTCATTCCGTTTCGCTCCGTGGGTCGATGAGCGCAAGCGCACGCTCGTAGCGGTCGGACAGCGTGTCGATGCCGTCGACGTGCAGGCCCAGGTCGCGGACCAGCCCGTCGTCCAGCCGGTAGACCCAGCCATGGACGGTCACGTCCTGCCCGCGGCTCCAGGCGTCGCGCAGGATGGTGGTCCTCGATACGTTGACCACCTGCTGCAGCACGTTGAGCTCGCAGAGCCGGTCGTGCTGCGCCTGCACGTCGCCCGCCGACGCGAGGCAGGCGCTGTGCTTTTCCGCCACGTCGGCGACATGGCGGATCCAATTGTCGACGAGGCCGAGTCGGCGTTGTGTCAGCGCCGCGTGTACGCCGCCGCAGCCGTAGTGCCCGACGACGAGGACATGCTTGACCTGCAGCACGTCCACCGCGAACTGGATGACGGACAGGCAGTTCAGGTCCGTATGCACCACCACGTTGGCGATGTTGCGGTGGACGAAGACCTCGCCCGGCGCCATGCCGATGATCTGATTGGCTGGCACGCGCGAGTCGGAGCAGCCGATCCACAGGTATTCCGGCGCCTGCTGGCCGGCGAGGCGGGCGAAGAATTCCGGGTCTTCGCGGTAGACGCGTTCGGCCCAGCCCCGGTTGCGGGCGAGGAGGTCGTCGACGGTTCGGGTCATGGGCAGTTGTCCAGGCAGAGGCCGATGTTCTTGGGTTCGGTGAAGAAGCGCATTGCCTCGAGGCCGCCCTCGCGGCCCAGGCCCGAGGCGCCCACCCCACCGAAGGGCGTGCGCAGGTCGCGCTGCATCCAGGTATTGAGCCAGACCATGCCCACGCGCAGGCCGTGTGCGAGGCGATGGGCGCGGCCGAGATCGCGCGTCCACACCGAGGCGGCGAGGCCGTAGTCGCCGCAATTCGCCAGCGCGAGTGCGTGCGCCTCGTCGTCGAAGGCCTGCAGGGTGGCGACGGGGCCGAAGATCTCGTCGCGATTGGTCGCGCAGTCGGGGCCGAGGCCTTCGATCACCGTCGGCGGCAGGTACCAGCCGGGGCGGTCGAGCGGCGCGCCGCCGCAGAGCACGTGGCCGCCTTCATCGCGCGCCCGCGCGATGGCCGCGACGACCTTGTCGAAGTGGGCCTGCGAGACCAGGGGGCCGAGGTCGGTGTCCTCGTCGACCGGGTCGCCCAGGCGCAGCGCCTGCGCGCGTTCCACGAAGGCGTCGCGGAACTCCGCGTAGACGCCGCGCTCGACCAGGATGCGCGAGCCGCAGAGGCAGATCTGGCCCGAGTTCTGGAAGGCCGAGCGCACGATGAGATCGAGGTTCTCGCGCCAGGGGCCGTCCGCGAAGACCAGCGTGGCGTTCTTGCCGCCGAGTTCCAGCGAGACCTTGCGCAGCAGTGGCGCGGCGAGGGTCGCGATGCGCCGGCCCACGCCGGTGCTGCCGGTGAACGTGATCGCGCGGACGTCCGGGTGCGTCACCAGCGGCTCGCCGACATCAACGCCAAGCCCGTGGACGATGTTGAGCACGCCCGGGGGCATGCCAATCGAAGCGGCCGCTTCACCCAGCAGCGTGGCCGTCCACGGCGTCACCTCGGAGGGCTTTGCGACCACCGTGTTGCCCGCGGCTAGGGCCGGCGCGATCTTCCATGTCAGCAGGTACAGCGGCAGGTTCCAGGGCGATATGGCTACGACCACGCCCAGTGGCGTGCGCAGTGTGTAGTTGAGCCCGGCCTCGCCGTGATGCGACTCGCTCGCGAACTGCGTGGCCGCATGCGCGAAGAAGCGCAGGTTTGACACCGCGCGCGGAATCTCGACCGTGCGGGCGAGGCGGATCGGCTTGCCGGCATCGCGCGATTCGGCCGTCGCGAACGCTTCAAGCCGCTGCTCGATCGCGTCGGCCAGCCGCTCCAGCCAGCGCGCGCGTTCGCTCGGGCGCAACGCGGCCCAGGCCGGTTGCGCTGCCCGCGCCGCGGCGACGGCGTCGTCCACATCGCTCGCGCTACCGGCCGCGACCTCGCCCAGCAGCCTCCCGCTCGCCGGTTCGTACACGTCGATCCAGCGGCCGCCTGCCGGCGGGCGCGGGGCGCCATCGATGAAGTGATGCAGTCGCATGCCGTGATGGTAGCCGGCCGACGCGATAGCCGGCGTCGGCAGTCAGGCATCGGCTCCCACGCGCACCTCGCGGATCAGGACGGCGCCGCGAACGCGCCCACGAGAACCGCTGCCGTCGTACCCGGCACGGCCAGTATCCAGACGCGGGATGGGCGGTCGACAGCGCGATCCGGCCCGGCGCCGTCAGATCGACTGCATTCGCCCACCATCGACTGCCAGGCTCACCCCGTTGATGTAGCCGGCCGCTGGCGAGCACAGGAAGGCGATTGCCGCGGCCACTTCCTGTGCTTCCGCGAAGCGACCCGCGGGCACCGTGCGGAGCATGCCGGCGGCCACCTCGTCCTCGCCCTGGCCGCTCGCACGCGAGCGGTCAGCGAGGATCTGTGCGAGGCGCGCGGTCTTCGTGTAACCGGGCAGCACGTTGTTGACGCTGATGCCGTGGGGCGCCAGCTCGCGCGAGAGCGTCTTCGCCCATCCCGCGACCGCGGCGCGCACGGTGTTGGAGACGCCGAGGTTCGGAATCGGCTCGCGCACGGACGTCGAGACGACGTTGACCACGCGCCCCCATCCCGCCGAACGCATGCCGTCGAGCACCGCGCCCACCAATGTCTGGCCAGCGAGCACGTGGCGGGCGAAGGCATCGCGGTAGGCGTCCGGTGCTGCCGTGTGCGCCGGCCCGCCCGGTGGCCCGCCGGTGTTGTTGACCAGGATGTGCACGGGCCTGCCCGCCGCGAGTTCCCGTACCCGCGCGTCGAGACGCTCGAGCTCCGCGACGTCGGCCGCGACGAAGCCGTGCGCCTGCGCGCCCGTCGTCGGCAACGACCGCACGACGTCGCGCAGTGGGTCCTCGCGCCGTGCGAGCACCGTGACGTCGGCGCCCAGCAGCGCCAGCTCGTGCGCCGCCGCGCGGCCGATGCCTTCGGAGCCGCCGCAGACGAGCGCGTGGCGGCCGGTGAGGTCGAGGTCCATGATCAGGTCTCCAGGGTGGTGCGCATGAGGCGGGCTACCTCGCGCGACATGTCATCGCCTGCATCGAGCCGCGCGATCACGGCGTGGCGATTCGCGTCGGGGTGGTTCTGGCTCAGCTTGAGCTTGAAGTCGATGCGCTCGACGTGGAGCCGGAAGCCGACGATGCCGCGCAGCTGCGCGCGTTCGGCCGGCGCATCGAAGTCGAAGCGCCAGTCGCCGCCGGCGCGGGATTCATGGCGCTCCGAGAGTTCGGCCACGAGTGCCGCGAGGGCCGCCTCGTCGTCGAACCATTCGAGCGGGCCCGAAAGATGCGCTACCGCGTAGTTCCACGTCGGCACACGCGCCTGCGCGGCCTTGTCGGGATACCACGCGGGCGAGATGTAGGCATGCGGCCCGTGCAGCATCAACAGCGCGTCGCCGGCGTGCGCGGCCTGCGGATTCGCACGCGCGAGATGGCCGGTGACCACGACGCGCTCGCCGTCGCGCCGGTAGAGCACGGGCACGTGGCTGGCGAACGGCGCACCGTCGGCGACGGTGACCAGCGAGGCGAAGTCGTAGCGGTCGGCCAGCGCGTCGAGCTGCGCGAGATCGCGCGAAGCGAAGGCGCGCGGCGCGTAGAGGCTCACTGGCGCGGCGGAAGCCGGACGATCATCTGCGGGCGCAGAGCGTCGGGGTCCGTGCCGCGCGGTGGTGCCGCTGTCGCGAGGTCGACACCACGCGCGGCGGCGTCGTCCTCGTCGAGGCCGTCGTAGGCGACGAATTCCGCATCCATCAGCGCCGCGCGCGCGCTGTCCTCGCTGTCGTAGGGCAGGGTGGCACCGTCGCAGTCGAAGACCTCGGCGGTGCCGGCGTCGAGTACGCGCAGGCGCGCCCAGATCAGGGTATTGCCGGCGGTGGCCAGCCACCACTCGTCGCGGGTGTCGCTCATGCGGTGGTCCACCATGAAATCAGCCAGAGAAGCCAGGCCGCCGACAGGCCGCCGATGATCGTCAGAAGCGCCACGCGCGCGGGTGTGGCGAGGCCGCTGAGGTTTCGGTCGGCGGTCGTGCGATAGCTCCCGCGCAGCAGCCAGAGCAGCGCGGATGGCCGGTAGAACGCGCCCGTGCCGAGCCGGTCCGCGACGAGCGGGTGGCGGTCCCGGATATGCACCAGCGCCAGCGGCCAGAAGATGGCGAACGCGGTCGCGCCGCCGATGGCCACGCCCACGAAGCACAGCGCGAGGAACAGGATCATCAGAACTCGGCCTGGCCCGGCGCGCGCGGGTAGGGGATCGCGTCACGGATGTTCGACAGCCCGCAGACGTAGACCACCAGCCGCTCGAAGCCCAGCCCGAAGCCCGCATGCGGCACGGTGCCGTAGCGGCGGAAATCGCGGTACCAGCCGTAGTGCTCGGGATCGAGGCCGAACTGCGCCATGCGCGAATCCAGCACGTCGAGGCGTTCCTCGCGCTGGCTGCCGCCGATGATCTCGCCGATGCCGGGCGCGAGCACGTCCATCGCGGCGACCGTCTTCCCGTCGTCGTTGAGGCGCATGTAGAACGCCTTGATGTGCTCGGGGTAGTTCATCACCACCACCGGCCTGCCGACGTGCTGCTCGGTCAGCCAGCGCTCGTGCTCGGTCTGCAGATCGAGGCCCCATTCGACCGGGAAGTCGAACTTCACGCCCGACTTCTGCAGCAGCGTGATCGCGTCCGAATACTCGATGCGCTCGAAGGGCGCGTTGATGAAGCCCTCGAGCCGCGTGACCGCGTCCTTTTGCACGCGCTCGGCGATGAAGGCCATGTCGTCCGCGCGCTCCTCGAGCACGGCACGGAACAGGTACTTGAGGAAGTCCTCGGCGACGGACGCATCCTCCGCGAGATCCGCGAACGCGATCTCGGGCTCGATCATCCAGAACTCGGCGAGATGGCGCGTGGTGTGCGAGTTCTCGGCGCGGAAGGTCGGGCCGAAGGTGTAGACCTTGCTGAGCGCGAGGCAGTAGGCCTCCACGTTGAGCTGGCCGGACACGGTGAGGAACGTTTCCTTGCCGAAGAAGTCGCGCGAGAAATCGACGCCACCCTTCGCGTCGCGCGGCAGGTTCATCACGTCGAGCGTGGATACACGGAACATCTGGCCCGCGCCTTCGGCGTCGGACGTGGTGATGATCGGCGTGTTGACCCAGAAGTAGCCGCGCTCGTGGAAGAAGCGGTGCACGGCGTTGGCCAGCGTGTGGCGGATGCGCGTGACGGCGCCGAACAGGTTGGTGCGCGGGCGCAGGTGCGCGACCTCACGCAGGAATTCCAGCGAATGCGCCTTCGGCTGGATCGGATAGGTCTCCGGATCCTCGACCCAGCCGACCACCTCGATGCCGGATGCCTGGATCTCGAACGACTGCCCCTGGCCCTGCGACTGCACGAGCGTGCCGGTGGCGATCACCGAACAGCCCGCGGTGAGCCGCTTCACTTCGCTCTCGTAGTTGGGCAGGTCGGCGGGCGCGACGACCTGGATGGGCGCGAAGCACGAGCCGTCGCTCACGTTGACGAAGCTCAGGCCGGCCTTGGAATCGCGGCGCGTACGCACCCAGCCGCGCACGGTGACTTCGCCGCCGGCAGGCACCTTGCCCGCGAGCGCCTGCTGCACGCTGATGACCGTCATGCGCTTGAAACTCCGGCCTTCCGGCCCGATGTGGGGACGCAGAGTTTACGTGCTGTTGCCGGTGCCGCGCAGGCCCGCGCCTATACTCGTCCCCGCATCGTCACGCGTTTTCCGGAGTCGCCATGGCCGTTTCGCTCGCCCCCGCCGCACTCGACCGCGTCCGCCGCTATCTCGCGGACACGCCCGAGGCGCTCGGCCTGCGTTTCGGCGTCAAGCGCACCGGCTGCTCGGGCTGGCAGTACGTGGCCGACCTCGCCAAGGAGACCGGCGGCGCCGACCGCATCTTCCTGCAGGAGGACGTACGCATCTACGTCGACGAGGCCAGCCTGCCGATCGTCGACGGCACCGAGATCGACCTGGTGCGCCAGAAGCTCGGCGAGCAGTTCGTCTTCCGCAACCCGAACGTGCGCGACGAATGCGGCTGCGGCGAGAGCTTCACCACCCAGGCCCACGACTGACGGCAGCCGGCGCCGCGCGCCAGCGGCGCTAGACTCCGGGCGTCCACCGCCGGAGTACACCGATGCCGCGTCCCGTCCTGCTCGCGATCGCGTTCACCGTCGCGATCGCCGCCGTTCCCGCACCCGCCGCCGCGCAGCAGATCGCGCCTGCCGCATCGCAGCGCGCGCCGGCGGCCACCGCGCTGCACGCGCTCTTCGACGACGAATGGGAACGCGGCCTGCGTGAGTCGCCGGAAAGCGCGTCGGCGGATGGCGACCTGCGCTGGAATGACCGCTGGACCGACTACAGCCTCGACGCCATCCGCGCCCGCGAAGCCGCCGACCGCGAAGCACTCGCGCGCCTGCGTGCCATCGACCGCGCCGCGCTGACCGAGGCCGACCGCCTCAACTACGACGTGTTCGCGTGGATGCTCGAGCGCTCGGTCGAGCGTCAGCGCTTCAGCGAATGGCAGCGCCCGCTGTCACAGCGCGGCGGCGTGCAGACGGCGGACGAGATGGTCGAGATCCTGCGCTTCGCGAATGCCAAGGACTACGCGGACTGGATCGCGCGGCTGGACGCGCTGCCCGCGGTGGTCGAGCAGAACATCGCGCTGATGCGGGAAGGGCTCAAGGCCGGCAACACGCCGCCGCGCGTGCTGATGGAGCGCGTACCGGCGCAGATCGCCGCGCAGCTGGTCGACGATCCGAAGAAGAGCCGCTTCTATGCGCCGTTTGCGAAGATGCCGGACAGCATCCCAGCCGCCGAACGCGCACGCCTGCAGGCACGCGCCGCCGAGGTGATCGCCACGCGCGTCGTGCCGGCCTACCGCACGCTCGCCACGTTCTTCGAGAAGGACTACCTGCCGGGTACGCGCGCCACCACCGCGGCCGCGGATCTGCCGCAGGGCCGCGCCTACTACGACTTCCTCGCCGGCTACTTCACCACGACCGACCTGTCCGCCGACCGCATTCACGCCATCGGCCTGCAGGAAGTGGCGCGCATCCGCGCGGAAATGGAGAAGGTGCGCGAGGAGGTCGGCTTCAAGGGCACGCTGGCGCAGTTCTTCGACCACCTGCGCACCGATCCGCGCTACTTCAGGAAGACGCCCGCCGAGCTGCTCGAGGCCTACCAGGCCATCAGCAAGCGCATCGACCCCGAACTGGTGAAGGTGTCGCGGGTGATCCCGCGGCTGCCCTACGGCGTGCGCCCCATCCCCGACGCCATCGCGCCCGACACCACCACCGCCTACTACATGCCGGGCGCCCTCGACGGCAGCCGCGCCGGCTACTACTACGTCAACCTCTACAAGCCGGAAACGCGGCCGACGTGGGAAATGATGGCGCTCTCCCTGCACGAGGCCGTGCCGGGCCACCACTTCCAGTTCGCGCGCAGCATGGAGCTGGCGGACGTCCCCAACTTCCGGCGCACCAGCTACTTCACCGCCAACGGCGAAGGCTGGGGCCTGTATGCCGAGCGCCTGGGCTACGACATGGGCCTCTACGACGACCCGTACGACCGCATGGGCCAGCTGGCCTACGACATGTGGCGCGCCGTGCGGCTGGTGGTCGACACCGGCATGCACAGCAAGGGCTGGAGCCGCGACCGCGCCATTACCTACTTCATGGACAACGCGCCCAAGACCCGGCAGGACATCGTCAACGAGATCGACCGCTACATCTCCTGGCCCGGCCAGGCGCTGGGCTACAAGATCGGGCAGATGAAGATCTCCGAACTGCGCGAGCGGGCCAGCCGCGAGCTCGGCGACCGCTTCGACCTGCGCGACTTCAACGATGCGGTGCTGGCCACGGGCTCGGTGCCGCTGGCGGTGCTGGAGGCGCATATCGACGGCTGGATCGCTGCGCGGAAGGCCGCTCCGGTGCCCGCTACGGCTGCGAAACGGGCCATCGGCCGCTGACCCGAATGCGTTGTGCGCCACCGCGGCGCCGGCACCCGCACCTGCCGCGCCGTGAAGCCCCTCTCCCTGCAGGCGAGGGGCTGGGGGGAGGGGCCGGTCCTGCGCCCAAACGAAGCGCCCGCGAGCTGCCTTCTCGACACTCGATCATCGACGCCCGCTTCGACTCGAGCATTCACGCGGTTTGCACGTAAACCATTGACCTGCCATACTTTCCGGCTCCGCGGCTCCCGGTCGCGGTGACCTTGCTCCACCGCCGCACTTCAGCGGGGGGCTGTCCGGCGCACCCGCGCCGTCATCCACAGGGAAACCACCATGCGTCATTACGAAGTCGTATTCCTGGTCCATCCGGACCAGAGCGAGAACGTCCCGGCCATGATCGAGCGCTACAAGTCGCTCATCGAAGGCGCCGAGGGCACCATCCACCGTCTGGAAGACTGGGGCCGCCGCCAGCTGGCGTACCCGATCCAGAACCTGGTGAAGGCGCACTACGTGCTCCTCAACATCGAGTGCAGCCAGGCCGCGCTCAACGAGCTCGTCGACAGCTTCCGCTTCAACGACGCCGTGCTCCGCCACCTCGTGATCAAGCGCGACGGCCCGGACACCGAGCAGTCGCTGATCATGAAGTTCAAGGACGAGAAGGGCGACAAGGGCGAGCGCGGCGAGCGCCGCCGCCGTGACGACGACGGCGAGGCCGCACCGGCCGCCGAAGCCTCCGACAACGCCGAAGCCGCCTAAGGAATCCGACCCATGTCCAAGTTCTTCCGTCGCCGCAAGTTCTGCAAGTTCACGGCCGAGGGCATCAAGGAGGTCGATTACAAGGACCTCAACACCCTGCGCCAGAACCTCACCGAGACCGGCAAGATCGTCCCCAGCCGCGTCACCGGCACGAAGGCCAAGTTCCAGCGCCAGCTGGCCACGGCCGTCAAGCGCGCGCGCTTCCTGGCGCTGATTCCGTACACCGACAACCACAACGCCTGATCGCGAGCCCCTCGCGAACGCCCGCACATCCTTGCGGTCGCTTCACGGGAAAGCCCGCGTCGTTGTGATGTCGACGGAGGCCGCGTAATGCGGCCTCCGTTACGAAATCGCCATTCCACCGTCCATTCGGACAGCCATCGCTGCGGGGCCATGCCCTGCTAACGAATACGGAGCACCACCATGCAGCTCATTCTTCTCCAGAACGTGACCAACCTCGGCAAGCTCGGCGACAAGGTCGACGTGAAGCCGGGCTACGGCCGCAACTTCCTCGTGCCGCAGGGCAAGGCCGTGCCGGCCACCGCCGCCAACCTGGCCGATTTCGAGGCGCGCCGCGCCGAGTTCGAAGCCAAGGCCAAGTCGCTGCTGGAAGGCGCCGAGAAGCGCCAGGCCGAACTCGAGGGCGTCGAGGTCACCATCGCCGCGAACGCCTCCACCGAAGGCAAGCTCTTCGGCTCGGTCACTCCGCGCGACATCGCCGAGCAGCTGACCAAGCACGGCCACAAGGTCGACAAGTCGGAAGTGGTGATGGGCGAGGGCGCGTTCCGTCGCACCGGCGAGTACGAAGTCATCGTGCGCCTGCACGCGGACATCGAGCAGACCGTCAAGGTGATCGTGGTCGGCGAAGCCGCCTGATCCACGCGGCACCGTGCTACGCGAAGGGCGCCTACGGGCGCCCTTCGTCGTTCCGGGTGGGGTAACAAGCTGCACGTGCGACGCGGCCCGTCGCGCGGAAGCGCGCCCCGTTGTCATCCCGAGCGCAGCGAGGGACCGGCCATTGCGGTCGCGGCACGAAAGCGGATCCGTGGGTGCGCTGGGGATGACACCGGAGGAGCGACCGTCGCCAGACGACCACGCCAGTCGCGACGCCGCCGCATCGCAACCGGCGAGACGCCCGCGTGCGACAAAGGCCCGCGACTTATCCCGACTTGTCCACAGACTTATCTGCAACGGACGCAGCTCCCGGATGGCTAGGATGCCGCGGTGATCCAGCGGCCCGACAGGGCCCGAGGCAGTATCCCGATGAACGCACGCGCGGGTTTCCGCACCGACAAACGCTTCGAGACGCGCGCCGAGCAGCGCCTCGACCAGCTGCGCGTGCCGCCGCAGTCGGTGGAAGCCGAGCAGGCGGTGCTGGGCGGCCTGATGCTCGCGCCCGATGCCTATGACCGCGTCGCCGACATGGTCACCGAGTCGGATTTCTACCGTCGCGACCACCAGCTCATCTTCCGTGCGATCCGCGAGCTCGCCGAGAAGAATCGCCCCTTCGACGCGGTGACGCTGGGCGAGTGGTTCGAGTCGATGGGACAGTCCGAGCTGGTCGGCGGCGGCGCCTATCTGGTCGAGCTCGCCAGCACCACGCCCTCGGCGGCGAACATCGCCGCCTATGCCGAGATCGTGCGCGACAAGGCCACGCTGCGCCAGCTCATCGAGGTCGGCACCGAGGTCGTCAACAACGCGTTCCAGCCCGACGGGCGCGAGAGCGCGGAGATCCTCGAGGAAGCCGAGCGCGAAGTCCTCAAGATCTCGCAGGCCCAGCGCTCCGGCCGCACCGATTTCGTCGCGGTCACCAAGGCGCTGTCGGAGGCCTTCGACGAGCTGCAGACGCGCTATGCCAACGGCAGCGGCGTCACCGGCCTGCCCACCGGCTACACGGAATTCGACGAGCTCACCGCCGGCCTGCAGAAGACCGACCTGATCATCCTCGCCGCGCGCCCGGCGATGGGCAAGACGACGCTCGCGCTCAACATCGCCGAGTTCGCGGCGTTCAAGAGCCGCCTGCCGGTGGCCGTGTTCTCGATGGAAATGTCGGCCTCGCAGCTGGCGATGCGCCTGATCTCGTCGGTGGGCCGCGTCAACGCACAGCGCCTGCGCACCGGCCAGCTCGAGGACGAGGACTGGAGCCGCGTCACCGGCGCGATCCGCCAGCTGCGCGAGGCCAAGATCTTCATCGACGACGAGCCGGGCATGTCGCCGGCGAAGCTCTCGTCCAAGGCGCGCCGCCTCAAGCGCGAGCACGGCCTGGGGCTGATCGTCATCGACTACCTGCAGCTGATGGCGGTGCCGGGCAACAACGAGAACCGCGCGACGGAGATCTCCGAGATCTCGCGTTCGCTGAAGGGCCTGGCCAAGGAGCTGGGCGTGCCGGTGATCGCGCTGTCGCAGCTCAACCGCTCGCTGGAGCAGCGTGCCGACAAGCGACCGGTGATGGCCGACCTGCGCGAGTCGGGCGCGATCGAGCAGGACGCCGATATGATCGTCTTTATCTACCGCGACGATTACTACAACAAGGAAAATTCGCCGGACAAGGGCCTGGCCGAAGTCATCATCGGCAAGCAGCGAAGCGGCCCGACGGGCTCGTTCAAGCTCAAGTTCTTCGGCGAGTACACGCGCTTCGACAATCTTTCGCACGACTCGGTGGGATCGTTCGAATAGCGGCTGCGCCGACGTCAGGGCGCTGCGGTTGCGCTCGTGGGCGGCGTCTAGCTCTGGCGAGCCTTCGTTGCGCACCGCAATGAGCGAGGCATGCCTCGTATCGCCTTCACGTCGCGTGTCCGGCCGTTCTGACTGACTCGCCCACGTGGACCGCATTCCACTCGATTCCGAGGCGCTCGCCAGCGTCGGCTACGACCCGGCTCGGGGCGTGCTGGAAGTCGAATTCGCGAGCGGCCGTGTCTACCAGTATTTCGATGTGCCGCTGCACGAAGTCGAGCGGTTCCTGCGGGCCAGGTCGCAGGGTGCGTACTTCAGCGAACGCGTACGCGATCGCTACCGGTACGAGCTGATCCACTGAGGCCGGCGCTCTAGGCCATCGCATGCGCGGCTAGACTGTCGACATGGCACGACCGACTTCCGCGACCATCCACGTCGACGCGTTGCGTCACAACCTCGGCCAGCTCCGCGCACGCGCCCCGCGCAGCCGGGTGATGGCCGTGGTCAAGGCCGATGGCTACGGCCACGGCCTCGAGCGGGTCGCGCGTGCGCTGGTCGGCGCGGACGCGTTCGGCGTCGCCGCGCTGTCCGATGCCGAACGCCTGCGCGCGGCCGGGATCTCCCAGCCGATCCTGCTGCTCTCGGGCTTCGACGAGCCCGCCGACATCGACCGCCTGCGTTCGCTGGGCGTGTGGACGGTGGTGCACCACGCGACGCAGATCGAGATGCTGGAGCAGGCGGCGCACGGCGAGCCCATCGACTGCTGGCTCAAGCTCGACAGCGGCATGCATCGCCTCGGCTTCCCGCCGGATGCGTTCCGCGCGGCGCATGCGCGGTTGACCGCGTTGCGTGGCGGCGCGGTGGGCGAGGTCGTGCTGATGAACCACTTCGCCAGTTCGGACGAGTTCGCCGACAGCGCGTCGCAGGGGACGCAGACGCGCCAGCAGCTGGCGGCGTTCCGCGAGGTGACCTCGGGCCTCGCGGGTGCGCGTTCGCTGTCGAATTCCGCCGCGGTACTGGGCTGGCCGGAGGCGCACGATGACTGGGTGCGGCCGGGCGGCGCGCTCTACGGCATCTCCGTGGTCGATGGCCGCACCGGTGCCGACTTCGGGCTGCGCCCGGCGATGACGCTCGCGACGCGCCTGATCGCGGTGAACCGCGTCTGCAGGGGCGGGCGCATCGGCTATGCCGGCACCTGGGAATGCCCGGAGGACATGGATGTGGGAGTGGCGGCGATCGGCTACGGCGACGGCTATCCGCGCGCCGCACCCGCCGGAACGCCGGTACTGGTGGGCAGCCACCGGACGCAGGTGATCGGCCGCGTCTCCATGGACCTGATGACCATCGACCTGCGCGGCGTGCCGGGCGCGCGCGTCGGCGACCCCGTGGTGCTGTGGGGCGCGGAGCTGCCGGTGGAAACCATCGCCGCCGGCGCAGGCACCATCGGTTACGAGCTCACCTGCTCGATCACGCGCCGCGTGCGCTTCTTCGAACGCTGAGGCCGCGCGCATGGCCGTCGCGATCCTCTGGTTCCGCAACGACCTGCGCCTCTCGGACAATCCGGCCCTGCGCGCGGCCCTGGAGACGGGGCTGCCGGTCGTCCCGGTCTACATCCGCGATCCCGAGGGCGAGGGCGACGCACACGCGGGTGCGGCGTCCGACGCCTGGCGCGCACGGTCGCTGGCCGCGCTCGACGCCGACCTGCGTGCACGCGGCAGCCGCTTGCGCCTGTTCGTCGGGCATTCGCTGCAGGTGCTGTCGACACTCGCCGCCGCATGCGACGCGCAGGCCGTGTTCTGGAACCGCCGATACGAGCCGGCGATCGAGGCGCGCGATGCGCGCATCAAGCGCGAACTGCGCGGGCAGGGCCTGCAGGCCGAGAGCAGCAACGGCGCGCTGCTGTTCGAGCCCTGGGAGCTGAAGACGGGGAAGGGCGGCGCCTACCGCGTCTACACGCCGTTCTGGCGCGCCGCACGCTCGCGCTGGAATCCGGAAGCGCAATGGGACGCGCCGACACATTTCGGCGATGCGGAGGAGTTGCCGGAAGGCGTGGGCCTGGACCTGCTGAAGCTCGCCCCGCCGGGCGCGCAGGACGACCGCCTCGCGCACTGGCAGCCGGGCGAGGCGGGCGCTGCCGACGCGCTCGAAACCTTCCTCGACGGCGCGCTTCGCGGCTACGCGCAGGGCCGCGACCGGCCTGATCGCACGGGCACCTCGCGCCTGTCGCCGCACCTGCACTTCGGCGAGATCGCGCCTTGGCGCGTGGCCGCGGCCGTGGAGGCCGAGCGCGGGCGGGTGGCCGATGCCGACATCGAGGCCTTTCTCCGCCAGCTGGTATGGCGCGAGTTCGCCGTGCACCTGCTGCACCACTTCCCGCATACGGCGCAGCGCAATCTCGATGCGCGCTTCGACGCATTCGAGTGGGCCCGCCCGCCACGCGCCGTGCTCGAACGCTGGCGGCAGGGGCGCACGGGCGTGCCCCTCGTCGATGCCGGCATGCGGGAACTGCACGCGACCGGCTGGATGCACAACCGCGTGCGCATGATCGTCGCCAGCTGGCTGTGCAAGCACATGCGCGTGCACTGGAGCGTCGGTGCGGACTGGTTCCGCGAGATGCTGGTCGACGCCGATCTCGCCAACAACGTGATGGGATGGCAGTGGGTGGCCGGCACGGGTGCGGATGCGTCGCCGTACTTCCGCATCTTCAATCCCGTGGCGCAGGCCGAGCGCTTCGACCCACGCGGCGAGTACATCGCACAGTGGTTGCCCGAGCTGGCGGCGCTTCCCGCGCCGCTGCGGCACGCGCCGTGGCGCGATCCACAGGCGTTGCGTGCGGTAACGAACGCCTATCCGCAGGCGCCGATGATCGACCTGCAGGAAGGGCGCGAGGCGGCGCTCGCGGCCTACCGGGCCATGCGCAACGCCGCGCAAGGCGGCACGGCAGATGCGGACGAAGACATCGTCTAACCCGTGCTTGAACCTGCCCTCACGAAAACTGAACCGTAGCCGCGTTTCCTCACCCGTCACCGACAAATCCGTGGCTAGCGTGGCCCCGCCTTAGAAGCGAGGGTTACGCCATGAAGACACAGATGAAGATCGCACTGGCCTCGGCCATCGCCGCGACGATGCTGGCCGGTTGCGCCACCGATCCGAACCGTTACACCACGAATCCGAACACGAACGACCGCACGACGCGAGGCGCCATCATCGGCGCGGCCGTTGGCGCGGTGGCCGGCCTGCTGAGCGGCGACGACGCGGTCGAACGTCGCCAGCGCGCGCTGGTCGGCGCAGGCGTCGGCGGCCTTGCCGGTGGCGCGGTCGGCAACTACCAGGACCGCCAGGAGCGCGCGCTGCGTGACAGCCTGGCCGGCTCCGGCGTGGACGTCGTCCGTCAGGGCGACAACATCACGCTCAACATGCCCGACAACATCACGTTCGGCTTCAACCGCACGGACCTGCAGCCGCAGTTCTATCCGGTGCTCGACCGCCTGGCCGGCACGCTCAACGAGTACAACCAGACGGTGATCGAGGTGGCCGGCCATACCGACAGCATCGGCAGCGACAGCGTCAACTACACGGTTTCCCGCCGCCGCGCGGATACGGTGGCCAACTACCTGTCCGGCAAGGGCGTGAGCCGCCAGCGCATGGAGATCGTCGCAGCCGGCGAGTCGCGGCCGATCGCCAGCAACGACACGGAAGAGGGCCGCGCCCGCAACCGTCGCGTCGAGATCACGCTGGTTCCACTGCGCGCCGGTTCCTGATCCGCGATACATGTCGAATGGAGACGGGGCGCTGCGGCGCCCCGTCTTCGTATGCCCGGGATGCAGCCGCGCCACGGACGCTCGACGGCCTCCGTCTGCGCATCTGCATGACCGCCAGCTGACGCGCCGCGAGCCGGTCACAGCGGCTGAGACGCGCGCCGTCCAGCCTCCGCGCTCCGCGTCTTTTCGGCGCACTGACGGCCGCCTGCGCAGGATCAGCGGATGAGCACCGATCTCGTCGTCCTCCGTCGCGAGGGCCTGTACTGCCCGGCGGGCGATTTCCACATCGATCCCTGGCGGCCGGTGGAACGCGCAGTCATCACTCACGGGCACGGCGACCACGCGCGCACCGGTTCGGCCGAGTACTACGCGACCACGCGCGGCATGCCGATCCTGCAGTGGCGACTCGGCGAGCAGCGCTACCACGCCTTCGATTACGGCCAGCCGTTCGATATCGGCAACGCGCGCGTTTCCTTCCATTCGGCTGGCCACGTGCTCGGCTCGGCGCAGGTGCGCATCGAGGCGGATGGGCAGGTCTGGGTGGCGTCGGGCGACTACAAGCGCCAGCACGATCCGAGTTGCGACCCGTTCGAGGTCGTCGAGTGCGACACCTTCATCACCGAGGCCACGTTCGGCCTGCCGGTCTACCGCTGGCCGGACACCGCGGACGTGGCCCGCGAGATCGTCGAATGGCGTGATCATTGCGCCACCCGCGGCGAGGCGGCGGTGCTGCTGTGCTACGCGCTGGGAAAGGCACAGCGCATCCTCGCCGAGCTGGCGGCATGGACGGACCGGCCGGCATTCCTGCACGGCGCGGTGGCCGCGGGCGTGGAGGTCTATCGCGACGCGGGCGTGTCGATGCTTGCTACGTTGCCGGTGTCGGAAACGGCCAAGGGCGCCGAGTTCGCCGGCGAACTCGTGATCGCGCCGCCGTCGGCGGCAGGCAGCCCGTGGATGCGGCGATTCCGCCGCGCGCAGGTCGGCTTCGCTTCGGGCTGGATGCGCGTGCGCGGCAATCGCCGCCGGCGCAACTACGACCGCGGCTTCGTCGTCTCCGACCACGCCGACTGGCCCGACCTCATGCGCACCATCCGCGAGACCGGCGCGCGCCGCGTGATCGCCACGCACGGCAACACCGACGCGATCATCCGCGCGCTCAACGCGGACGGCATCGCCGCCGAGGCTTTCGCCACCGACTACGCGGGGGAGGCCGAATGAGGCGCTTCGCCGCCCTCTATCGCGAGCTCGACCGCAGTACGGCGACGCTCGACAAGCGTGCCGCGCTGGTCGCGTATTTCCGCGAGGCGCCGCCGGAGGACGCCGCGTGGGCGTTGTGGCTGCTCTCGGGCGGCAAGCTCGCGAAGATCGCCAATACGCGCGAGCTGCGCGAATGGCTGTCGCAGGAAACCGGCACGCCGGACTGGTTGGTCGACGAATGCCATGCGCACGTCGGCGACCTCGCGGAAACCGTGACGCTGCTCATCGACGATCCCGCGCGGCGCCTGGCGGACGCACCGCTGCGCGAATGGATCGAACGGCGGCTGCTGCCGGTGGCGGGGCGCGATCCGGAGCAGCGACGCGCCGCGGTGGTCGACGGCTGGCGCACGCTCTGCGCCGACGAGCGCCTTGTCTTCAACAAGATGCTGACGGGCGCGTTGCGCGTGGGCGTTTCGCAGCGCCTCGTGCAGCAGGCGCTGGCGGACATGTCCGGTATCGACATCGCGCGCATCGCGCAGCGCATGCTCGGCGAGTGGGCGCCGACGGCCCGTTTCCTGCGCGACCTGCTCGATCCCGACGAACTCCCCGGCGATCGCGAGCAGCCCTATCCATTCTTCCTCGCATCGCCGCTCGAAGCCGACGTGCAGACGCTGGGGCCCGTCGAAGACTGGCTGCTCGAATGGAAGTGGGACGGCATCCGCCTGCAGCTGATCCGGCGCGGCGCCGACATCGCGCTGTGGTCGCGCGGCGAGGAGCGCCTGGATGGCCGCTTTCCCGAGATCGAGGCCGCCGCTGCGCTGCTGCCGCGTGACTGCGTCATCGACGGCGAACTGCTCGGCTGGCGTGCGGGCGACGAGCAGCCGTTGCCGTTCACCGCCTTGCAGACGCGCATCCAGCGCCGCAAGCCGGGCCCCAAGACGCTGGCCGATACGCCGGTCTGCGTGCTCGCCTACGACCTGCTCGAACTCGACGGCCGCGACCTGCGCGAAACCCCGCTGGCCGAGCGTCGACTGATGCTCGACGAACTTTTGGGCGAGACGAACGACCCGCGCATCGCGCCGTCGCCGCTGGTCGAGGCCGGCGACTGGAGCGAGGCGGCGACGCTGCGCGAGGCGGCACGCGAGCGCGGCGTCGAGGGCCTGATGCTCAAGCGGCGCGCGTCGGTCTACCAGGCCGGCAGGCGCCGCGGCGACTGGTGGAAGTGGAAGATCGACCCGCTCAACATCGACGCGGTGCTGATCTACGCGCAATCCGGCAGCGGACGGCGCAGCACGCTGTTCACCGACTACACCTTCGCGCTCTGGGACGGCGACGCGCTGGTGCCAGTGGCGAAGGCGTATTCCGGCCTCGACGATCGCGAAATCCTGACGCTCGACCGCTGGATCCGCGCGCACACCCTCGAACGCTTCGGCCCGGTGCGCTCGGTCGAACCGGTGCACGTGTTCGAGCTCGGCTTCGAGGCGGTGAACCGATCGACGCGGCACAAGTCCGGCATCGCGGTGCGCTTCCCGCGCATCCTGCGCTGGCGCCACGACAAGACCGCGCCGGACGCCGACCGGCTCGACACGCTGCGGGCGCTGGCGCGATGAGCGGCTTCCTGCTGCGCGGTGCGCTGCCGCCGGAAGGCGACGATCCGTATGCCGCGTATCCGGAACGCCCGCGGCCGGATGCGCCGAGGCAGACCGTCGAAGCGATCCGTCGCGAGCGCGCGCGGCGTGCGGCGCTGGAGAAGCGTCGTGCGAACGCGGCGGCGCGGCGCGCGGACATGCGCAAGGACGAGGCGTGGCTGGATGCGTCGGTCGGTGCACTGTCGGCGCTCGAGGGCGTCGAGCAGGGCGAGGCGCCCGGGGCGACATTTCCCCGCCCCGTATCCGGCGACCCGCTCGACGCGCTGACCGCGTGGTTCGCGGATCGCGGCTGGACGCCGGCGCCGTTCCAGCAGGACGTGTGGACGCGCTACCTGCGTGGCGAGTCCGGGCTGCTGCATACGCCCACGGGCAGCGGAAAGACGCTGGCTGCGTTCGGTGGCCCGCTGATCGAGGCGCTGGCCGATGGGATGTCGCTGGGCGGACAGCCATCTGCCGATCGACTGCCCGTCACGGGCGGGGCCGAAGCGCCGCCGGAGGCCATCGACGCGGATGTAAACGGCGGCCAGGGCACGTTGCGCTCCCGCCGATCGCGATCCCGATCCGACAGCGGAGAAGGGCGCGGGCGGAGCAGTCGTCGGAGCGACGCTTCCTCCGAACCCGATGCAGACGCGGGGTCACTGGATGATCGCGATCCCGCGAAAGCGGCGCCAGACGAGTGCGATGTCGACCGAAAGCCCACGCGTCGGCGACACGCGGCCACCGTCGTCCATCCGCAGTCGCGCACCGCCAGTTCCCGCGACCTCAAGGTTCTGTGGATCACCCCACTGCGCGCGCTCGCCGCCGACACCCTGCGCGCGCTGCGCGAACCCGCGGATGGTCTCGGCCTCGACTGGCGCATCGGCCTGCGAACCGGCGACGCCTCCGCGCGCGACAAGCGCCTGGCGCGTGACGGCGAGCTCGATGCGCTCGTGACCACGCCCGAATCGCTGGCGCTGCTGCTTTCGTATGCGGACACCGGCGCGCGGCTGGCCTCGCTGCGCTGCATCGTGGTCGACGAGTGGCACGAGCTGCTCGGCACCAAGCGCGGCGTGCTGCTGCAGCTCTGCCTGGCGCGCCTGCGCGCGCTGTCGCCTGCGCTGCGAATCTGGGGGCTGTCGGCGACGCTGGGCAATCTCGACGAGGCGCGCGAGGTGCTGCTGCCGCACGCGCCTGCGTCGGAGGTCGTCTCCGGCGCCACGCCGCGGCCGATGACCCTGGACACGCTGCTGCCGGGCGAGGGCGAGCGCTTTCCGTGGGCCGGGCACCTCGGCCTGTCGCAGCTTTCGCGCGTGGCCGAGCGCCTGTCGCAGGCACGCACCAGCCTGCTGTTCACCAATACGCGCGCGCATGCCGAACTCTGGCATCAAGCGCTGCAGGCCGTGTGGCCCGAGGATCCGTCGTCGCTCGCGCTGCACCACGGCTCGCTGGATCCGAAGCTGCGAGCGGAGGTCGAGGCCGGGCTGCGCGACGGTCGCCTGCGCTGCGTGGTCGCCACGTCCAGCCTCGATCTGGGCGTCGACTTCCCCGCCGTCGACCAGGTCTTCCAGCTCGGCAGCCCCAAGGGCACGGCGCGCCTGCTGCAGCGCGCGGGTCGCGCCCGGCACAGGCCGGGCGAATCCGGCCACGTCGTGTGCATTCCGACGCACATGCTGGAACTGGTCGAGTTCGCGGCGGTGCGCGAGGCGATCCGCGCGGGCGAAGTCGAGGCGCGTCGCCCGCCGCGCATGAGCCTCGACGTGCTGGCCCAGCACTGCGTGACGCTCGCGCTCGGCGGCGGCTTCGATGGCGACGCGCTGCTCGCCGAAGTGCGCGGTACCCATGCCTTCGCCGGACTGGCCGACGGCGCGTGGAAGTCGGTGCTCGACTTCATCGTGCAGGGCGGCCGCGCGCTCGAGCACTATCCCGACTTCCATCGCGTCGTGCGCGACGGCGATGGGCGCTACGTGGTCGAGGACCCGCGCGTCGCCACGCGTCATCGACTGTCGATCGGCACCATCGCCAGCGAGGGCAGCGTGGCCGTGAAGCTGGTGCGCGGCGGCACTCTGGGGGCGGTGGAGGAGGGCTTCATCGCGCGCCTCAAGCCCGGCGATCGTTTCCTGTTTTCCGGCCGCATGCTGCAACTGGTGCGCATGGAGGCGATGACCGCGCTGGTGAAGCGCGCGCCGCCGGGCGAAGGCATCGTTCCGCAGTGGACGGGCATCCGCCAGCCGCTGTCGATGGAACTGGCCGCGCGCGTGGAGCGCCTGCTGGCGCAGCCGGTCGACGTGCCGGAGATGCGCGCCGTCGCGGGCCTGCTGGCGCTGCAGTCGCGGCTCTCATCGCTGCCGCGATCCGGCCGCCTGCTCGTCGAGGCCACCCACACCCGCGAAGGGCAGCAGATCTTCCTGTTCCCGTTTGCCGGGCGGCTCGCGAACGAAGGCCTCGCGGCGCTGGTCTCGCTCCGCTGGGGCAGGATCGCGCCCAATACCTTCGGCTACGCCGCGAACGACTACGGCTTCGTGCTGCGGCCGGCGAACGATGTCGACATCGACGAGTCGCTGCTCGAAGCGCTGCTCACGCCCGAGCGCCTGTTCGACGACCTGCGCGAGAGCCTCAACCTCGGCGAGCTCGCACGCCGCCAGTTCCGCGAGATCGCGCGCATCGCCGGCCTGCTGCCGCCCACCGTGCCCGGCCGGCCGCAGAAGAGCACGCGCCAGTTGCAGGCGTCGAGCGGGCTGATCTTCGACGTACTGCAGCGCTACGACCCGCAGCACATGCTGCTGGAACTGGCCGAGCGTGAAGTCTTCGCGGGACAGCTGGAAGTCCAGCGGCTGCAGCGCGTGCTCGACGAATGCGCGCGCCGCCGGGTGCATCTGGAACGCCCGCGCGGCCTGACGCCGCTGTCGTTCCCGTTGTGGGCCGAGGGCCTGCGTGGCCAGCTGAGTACCGAGGACTGGAAGACGCGCGTGCAACGCGCCGCCAGCCAGCTGGAGAAGCGGCATGCACGATGACCCCGATGGGCGCTACCTCGTCGCGGACATCGCTGGCGAGCCGATGTGGCTGCTCGCCGATCGCGCGCTCTACTGGCCACGCGAGCGGCGCCTGTTCCTGTCGGACCTGCACCTGGGCAAGGGCGACGTCTTCCGCCGCGCCGGCATCGGCCTGCCCAGCGGCGGCACCGCGGGCGACCTCGACCGGCTCAGCGCGGCGATCGCCCTGACGGCTGCGCGCTCGGTCTGGATTCTCGGCGACGTGGTGCACGGCGCCGTCCATGACAGCGCCTGGCGCGCGACCTGGCATCGCTGGCGCGAACGCCTTCCCGACGTCGCATTCGCCGCGCTGACCGGCAACCACGATCGCGCGCTCGCCGGGGCGGGGCTCGGCTTCGAACTTCTGGGCGAGGCGCTCGACATCGGCCCGTTCGCGCTCCGCCATGAGCCGCAGGTGGTGCCTGGGCTGCACGTCATCGGAGGGCACCTGCATCCCTGCATCGCCATCCGCGAACTCGGGCCGCGACGCTTCCCCGTGTTCTGGCTGCAGTCGCAGGCGACGGTGCTGCCGGCATTCTCGGAATTCACCGGTGGATGCCAGGTCGATCCCGGCATGCACGACGGCCTGGTCGTCTGCGCCGAGGGCACGGCCGCCTGGATACGTCGCCGGCGGTCTGAACCCGCGGCGACCCGTCCTCCCCGCCGGGCTTGAGGCCGCGTCGAACAGGCCTATACTGGCCGCGTCAGCGAAAAGCTGTCCCCGGGGGTGCACTGGCTTCGACGGGGGTCGCGAAATCGCCTGGCGCATGCCGAGGGGGTAGCTTTCCTCGTAAATCCAGCTGCAAAACTCTAGTTGCCAACGACGACAACTACGCTCTCGCCGCTTAAGGCGTAAGCCCCGAAACAGCTTGTGTCCGTGCTCGCTGCGTAGGGTCATCATCACGGAATCGCCGGAGAGGGCCGCCTGCCCGTCGCCGGCTAAGAGTTCGCAGGCTGGTCTCCTGACGCGCTTTGCGCGCCGTGCTGTCAGGGGACGAGATCCAACGGCGAGCTAAGCATGTAGTGCCGGGGATGGAGTGCCTTCGGACGGCGGTTCGACTCCGCCCACCTCCACCAGTTGCAGGGCCCAGCGTTCGCGCTGGGCCCTTTTTGTTTCGTCGACATCGCGAACGGGGCGCATGTGGACGCGTGCCGGTATGCTTCCCCGATGGCGATAGACGATGCGTCCCCCGCGCGCCACTGGTCCTCGCGGCTCATGCCGCGCAGTGCGCAGGTGTTCGCCTTCATCGTGCTCGTCGCGTCCGTGGTGCTGGTGCTGACGACCTGGAGCAACGCGCGCGAGCGCGGAATCCACGCGGCCCGTGCGGAGTTCGCGGCGCAGGCGAACGAGGCCACGGAGCTTCTCCGGCAGCGCCTCGCGCAGTACGAGCTGGTCACCCGCGGCGGCGTGTCGCTGTTCGCCTCGGTGGCGCGGCCGACGCCCCGCCAGTGGCAGGCCTATGTCGACGGCATGCAGCTCGACCAGCGCTTTCCCTCGCTGCTGGGCCTGGGGTTCGCCGGCTACGCGTCCGCCAGCGACCTGCCCCCGCTGCAGCTGGAGTGGCGCGAATCGGGCTACGGGCTGCTGAACGTGCGTCCGCACGGGCGTCGTGCGTACTACGGGCCCATCCTCTACCTGGAGCCGCGGCGTCCGGAGAACGTGGCGGCCATCGGCTTTGACATGTACTCCGAGCCGACCCGCCACGCCGCCATGCTCGCCGCGCTGGAAAGCGGCCTCCCGCGCCTGACCGGCCCGCTGCGGCTGGTGCAGGACGGCGCGGTGCGGCGCACCGGCCTGAACCTGTATCTGCCCATCTACCGCAGTGGCGACGAGCCACGGACGCCCGCCGCGCGCATGGCCTCCGCGCAGGGCTGGATCTACGTGCCGTTCCGCGTCGACGAATTCGTCGAGCGCGCGCTGGGCGAGCGCACCGCGCAGTTCGGCCTGCGGATCGAGGACCGCACGGGCGCGACGGCACTGCCGCTTCACCGCAGCGGCGCGTCCATCGAGGATCCGGCCTTCATCGAGCGTCGCGAGCTGCGCGCCTACGGCCGCACATGGGAACTGGAATTCACCTCGCTGCCGCTCGCCGACGCTGCGCCGGATCTGCGCGCGCTGCGCGGCATCCTCGTGCTGGGGCTTATCGCCGCGCTGCTGCTCTATGGCATCGCCGCCGCTCTGGCGCACACCGGCACGCGTGCGCGGCGCATCGCCGACGCGCTCACTGAGGACTACCGGCGCAGCGAGGCCCGTTTCCGCAGCGCGATGGAATACTCGGCGATCGGCAAGGTGCTGCTCGACAGCAACGGCGCGATCGTCGAAGCGAACCCCGCGTTCGGCCGCATCGTGGGGCATGCCCCGGCATCGCTGGCGGGCAGGGCGCTCGAATCGCTGTTCGACGATCTGGACGCGAACGATCACCACGAACTGGAGGCCGAGGGTGTGTGGCGCGGGATGCGCCGGGTACAGCGCGAGGATGGCTCGGTGCGCCACGTGCACGTCACCTATTCGCGGGTGCCCGGCAACGTCGGGCAGGACATCACCGGCCTGGCGCAGATGGAGGACGTCACCGAGCGCATGCTCGCCGAGGCGCGCGTGCACGCACTCAACCGCACGCTGGAGGCACGCGTGGCGCTGCGCACGCGCGAGCTGATGCGCGCCAACCAGGAACTCGAGTCCTTCGCGTACAGCGTCTCGCATGACCTGCGCGCGCCCTTGCGCGCGATCGACGGCTTCAGCCGCATCCTCGCCGAGCGCTATGGCGAACGGCTGGACGAGGCGGGGCAGGGCTATCTCGCGCGCGTGCGCCGCGCGGCCGGGCGCATGGGCGAACTCATCGACTCGATGCTGCAGCTCTCGCGCCTGTCGCGCAGCGCGTTGAAGATCGAGCAGGTGGATCTGGGACGCCTCGCGCAGGAAGCGGTGGAGGAGCTCCAGGCCGGCGAACCGGAGCGCGAGGTCGAGGTGGACATCGAGCCCGGCCTGCAGGTGAGCGGCGACGCCTCGCTGCTGCGCGGGCTGGTGGGCAACCTGCTGGGCAATGCGTGGAAGTTCACCCGCAAGCGCGAAGACGCTCGCATCCGCTTCGGTCGCAACGACGCCGGCGAGTTCTACGTGCGCGACAACGGCGCCGGCTTCGCGCAGGAATACGTCGACAAGCTGTTCCGCCCGTTCCAGCGCCTGCACAACGAGGAGCATTTCGCGGGCCACGGCATCGGCCTGGCCACCGTGCATCGCATCGTCGAGCGGCACGGCGGCAGCATCCGCGCGGAAGGCCGGGTGGGCGAGGGCGCGACCTTCTACTTCACGCTGCCGGGGCCGGCCGACGGCTGATCAGGCGTTCTTGTTGTGCGCACGCATGGCGCGCTGCTTCTCGCGCTGCCAATCGCGGTCCTTCTCGGTGTCGCGCTTGTCGTGCTCCTTCTTGCCCTTGGCCAGCGCGACCTCGGCCTTGACCTTGTTGCCCTTCCAGTAGAGCGCGGTCGGCACGACGGTATAGCCCTCGCGCTGCATCCGGCCGATCAGGCCGTCGATCTCGTTGCGATGGAGCAGCAGCTTGCGGGTGCGGCGCTCCTCCGGGATCACGTGCGTGGACGCCGAGATCAGCGGGGTGATCTGCGCGTTGAACAGGAACATCTCGCCATTGCGGATCACCGCGTAGGCCTCGGTGATGTTGGCCCGGCCCGCGCGTATCGCCTTCAGTTCCCAGCCCTGCAGCGCCAGGCCGGCCTCGGTGCGCTGTTCCAGCGCGTACTCGTAACGCGCGCGCTTGTTCAGCGCGATCGTGCCGCCCGCGGCCTTTGACTTATCCTTGCCGGGCTTTCCGTTCGACTTCTTGCTCATCGCCGCATTGTCCCCGATCGCGGGATCGCGCGGCGAGAAGACCGCCAATCCGGACGCCGCATGCCCACCATCCGCCGCACCGCCCTCGTCGAGCACTCGGCCGCGCGCATGTTCGCCCTGGTCGGCGACGTGCGGGCCTACCCGGAGCGTTTCGACTGGTGCACCGGCGCGCGGATGATCGAGGAGGAGGTCGACCGCATCGTCGCCCGGCTCGACCTGCGCATGGCGGGCTTCAGCACGTGGTTCACCACCGAGAACCGCATGGCGCCGCCGCACCACATCGACCTGCGCCTCGTCGACGGGCCGTTCCGGCGCCTGACGGGCCGCTGGGAGTTCCACGCCCTGGACGAGTCCGCCTGCCGGGTGACGCTGTCGCTCGATTTCGAGCCTGCGTCGCGCCTGCTCGCGCCGGCGTTCGCGCTGGGTTTCCAGGCCCTGGCCGACCGCATGGTCGACGACTTCGTGCGCGCAGCGGACCGGGGCTGAGCGTGCAGGTCGAGGTGATGCGCGCCTGGCCACGGCGCTTCGAGGCGGTGCGCGTGGAGCTGCCCGGGGAGGCCTGCGTAGCGGATGCGGTCGCCGCCGCAGGTTGGAGCGACGACGTGGAAACCGTCGGTTTCGCCATCTTCGGCCAGCGCGTCGCGCGCGATGCGCCCCTGCGCGATGGCGACCGGATCGAGCTGCTCAGGCCCCTGCTGGCCGATCCCAAGGACGCGCGGCGCAGGCGCGCCGCGAGGCGTACGCCTTAGCGGCGCTTCTTGTTCTTGTCTTTGGCGAGGTTCGGGCCGAACTGCTCGATCGCCGTGCGCGCGAGCGCTTCATCCTGCTCGGCGAAATACTCGCCTTCCCAGCGTACGAGCTGGTCGCCCTGGAAGTGCAGCGTGAGGTTCTTGACCTCGGTGCGCGCGAGGCGCCCGGTGCGCTGCGAGGCCGTGTAGTCCCAGCGATCCTGGTGGTAGGGATCGGCGATGGACGGCGTGCCCAGCAGCGTCACGACCTGCTGCTTGTCCATGCCCGCCTGCAACTGGTCCACGGCCGACTTCTCGAGCAGGTTGCCCTGGTAGATCGGCTGGCGGTAGACGACGCCGCAGGCCGTGGTGAGCAGGGCGAGGACGAGGACGGGCAGCAGCTTGCGCATGGAATCTCGGAGCAGGCACGGCCGGGCCGTGGAAGGCCGGATGATACACTGCGCCCCGCACCGCGCAGCCTGCCTTCGAAGCATCGTCAGGCGCGGTTGTGCTGCCGATCGCGGGCCCGCGGGCCGACCGACGCGAAGACAGGAGACCCGATGGAATCGCAAGACCTCCGCAATGCCGGCCTCAAGGTCACCCACCCCCGGCTGCGCATCCTCGCCGTGCTGGAGAACGCGCAGTCCCGGCACCTGACGGCCGAGGACATCTACCGCGTGCTGCTCGAGCAGGGCGAGGACATCGGCCTGGCGACGGTCTACCGCGTGCTCACCCAGTTCGAGGCCGCGGGGCTGGTGCTCAAGCACCACTTCGAGTCCGGCCAGTCGGTGTACGAGCTCGACCGCGGCGAGCACCACGACCACATGGTCGACGTGGACACCGGCAAGGTCATCGAGTTCGAGAACGACGAGATCGAGGCGCTGCAGCACCGCATCGC
>CAZNRZ010000007.1:27370-31965 GCA_964575535.1 uncultured Lysobacter sp.
CGCGATCCCGCGGGCGCGCCGGCGTACGCGTTACGCGGCCCGGACGTCGACGGCCGTGCGACACGCGTCATGCTCGTCGCCTTCCGCGAATGCAATGGCACGACCGGCACCGCGATGCTGCTGATCGAGCCCCGCGACCGCGCGCCCGCGCGTCTGCACGCCGTGGAAGTGCTTGCATCGCCCGCGGCCTACGCGATGCTCGGCGAGGCCGCATCGGGCCGGCTCCACGTCGTGCACTGTCAGGAATGCGACGTCGTCGACGAGTACGCCTGGAATCCGCAGGAGCGCCGGTTCGTGCTGCTGCGGGCCCCTGACGCGGACGGGTCGTAGCGCCAGGCGATCGAGCAGGCGCGGGTGCGAGTGGCGAGCGGTTACACCACGTCCTGCAGCAGGCGCTTGGCCGCCGCGCGTGCCTCGCGGGTGAGCTCGACCCCACCCAGCATCCGCGCCAGTTCCTCCTCGCGTTCGCGCGCGGCCAGCGGCCGCACCTCGCTTTGCGTGATGCCGTCAGCGGCCGACTTCATCACCCGATAGTGCGAATGCCCCTGCGCCGCGACCTGCGGCAGGTGCGTCACGCAGAGCACCTGCCGGCGCTCGCCGAGCGCGCGCAGCTTCTGGCCGACGATCTGCGCGACCGCGCCGCCGATGCCGGTGTCGACCTCGTCGAAGATCATGGTCGGCACCGCGTCCAGCCCCAGCGACGCGACCTCGATGGCCAGCGAGATTCGCGCCAGTTCGCCGCCGGAGGCGACCTTGCGCAGCGCGCGCACCGGCTGCCCGGGGTTGGCGCTGACCATGAACTCGACGCGCTCGGCGCCCTGCGGGTCCGGACGGTCGGCCGCGGACGCCTCGAAGGCGACTTCAAAGACCCCACCGCCCATGCCGAGCTCGCCCATGAGCTGCGTGGTCGACGACGACAGCTCGTCGGCTGCCACGCCGCGCGCCTGCGTCAGTTGCGCGGCGGCAGCCTGCCATTCCGAACGCGCGTCGGCGATTTCGGCGTCGAGCGACTCGAGCCGCTCGCCGGCGCCGCGCAGTCCGTCCAGTTCGGCCCGGATGCCGTCGCGTCGCTCCGCCAGCCGTTCCGGGGACAGCCGGTGCTTGCGGGCGAGTTCGTGGAGCCGGCCGAGGCGTCGCTCCAGCCGTTCGAAGGTGTCCGGATCGATGTCGAGGTCGCTGCGCACGCGTTCGAGCGCCGCGAGCGCCTCGTCGACCTGGATGGCGGCAAGGTCGAGCATGCCGTCGACCTCGGCCAGCCGCGGCTCGTGTTCGCTGGCGCGCGCCAGCTCGGCGCGTACCTGCCCGAGCACGCGCGAGATCGACGGGCCTTCGTCGCCGCCCAGGCGGGCGAAGGCGCTGTCGCAGGAGGCGATGAGGGCGGTCGCGTGGCCGAAGCGGCGGTGGTCGGACTGCAGCTTCTCCAGGCTTTCCGGCTCCAGGTCCTCGCGTTCGAGTTCGGAAAACTGGTGCTGCAGCCAGTCGATGCGGTCGGACACGTCGCCCTGGGTGGAGAGGCGCTCGCGCTCGCGCAGCAGCTCGCTCCAGCGCGTGGCGGCCGCCGCGACGGCAGCCCGCAGGCCATCCGTCCGGCCGAAGGCGTCGAGCAGCGCCATCTGGCTGCCGCGCGAGAGCAGGGCCTGGTGCTCGTGCTGGCCGTGGATCTCGACGAGATGCCCGGCCAGCTCCGCGATCTGCGCGATCGTCGCCGGCCGGCCGTTGATCCAGGCGCGCGAGCCGCCGTCGGCGCGGACCACGCGGCGGATCTGGCAGGCCCCGCCATCGTCGCCGTCGTCGAGTTCGTTGCCGGCCAGCCACGCGCGGGCGGCGCCGGCGTCGGCGAGGTCGAAATCGGCCGAGAGCTCGGCCCGCTCGGCGCCGTGGCGGACCATGCCGCTGTCGGCGCGCTGGCCGGAGATGAGCCCCAGCGCGTCGACCAGCAGCGACTTGCCGGCGCCGGTCTCGCCCGAAATCACCGTGAGGCCGGGGCCGAACTCGAGCTCGGCGGCGGTGACGACGGCGAACTGCTTGAGCGAGAGGTGGGTGAGCATGGCGAAATTGTGCCCGGGCGGGCGTCTCGCCGATAGCGACTGACTGGCTTGCGTGCGGCGGGCGGCGGCCTTATAGCTCCCGACATGAGCCGCCGCCCGATCGACCCCGCCCACGACCCGCGCGCGCGCCAGCTGCTGCGCACGCTGATCGCACGCTACATCCGCAGCGGCGAGCCGGTGGGTTCGCAGACGCTGGCGCGGCATGCGGGGCTGGACGTGAGCGCGGCGACGATCCGCAACATCCTGTCCGATCTCGAAGAGGCCGGGCTGCTCGCAGCGCCGCATACCTCGGCCGGCCGGGTCCCGACCGCGCAGGGCTACCGGCTGTTCGTGGATTCGCTGCTGCAGGTGCAGCCGCTGGCCGACGGCGAGCGCGCCCGCCTGCGCGACGAACTGCCCACGCGCTCCGGCACGCAGGCGATGCTCGGCGGCGCGTCGGAGCTGCTGAGCGCGATGACGCACTTCGTCGGGGTGGTCAGCGTGCCGCGGCGCGAGCAGTTCGTGTTCCGCCGCATCGAGTTCGTGCCCATCGATGGCGGACGCGTGCTGGCCATCCTCGTCTTCGCCGACGGCGACGTGCAGAACCGCATCATCGACGTGCGCCGCCCGTTCGAGTCGAACGAGCTCGAACGCGTCGCCAACTACCTCAATTCGAGCTTCGCCGGCCGGCCGCTCGCGGAGATCCGAGCCATCCTCCTGCACGAGATGCGCACCGCGCAGGACGAGCTGCACCAGCTGATGGGCCGCTCGATCGAGCTCGCCGAGCAGGCGCTGGCGCCGGGCGACGACGACATGCTCGTGGCCGGGCAGACGCGCCTGATGGGCGTCCAGGAACTGGCCGACGTCGACCGCCTGCGCGAGCTCTTCGATGCGTTCTCGCGCAAGCGCGAGATCCTGCAGCTGCTGGAGCGCACCGCGCAGGCGCCGGGCGTGCGCATCTTCATCGGCGAGGAGACGGGCATGTCGCCGCTGGACGGCGTCTCGCTGGTCACGGCGCCCTACGGCACGGGCGGGCGCGTACTCGGCGTGCTGGGCGTGATCGGCCCCACGCGCATGGCCTACGACCGTGTGATTCCGGTGGTGCAGGCCGCCGCCGACGTGCTCGGCGACGCGCTCGGCACGGGCGATCGCGGCGGCTGACGCTTGAAAGCGGGCCGGCCGGCCCCCACGCAGCCTCCGGCGCGCATGGCGCGAAGGAAGAGGCCCGTGATGAACCCCGATTCGACACCCGGCACGACGAGCGACGCGACTCCCGACACCCCGCTCAACGACTGCTGCACGCCGCTGCAGGCGCAGCTCGACGCCGCCCAGGAAGAACTGGCGCGCCTGCGCGAGGACTCGCTGCGCGAACGCGCCGACCTCGAGAACCAGCGCCGCCGCGTCTCGCGCGACATCGAGAACGCGCGCCGCTTCGCCAACGAGCGCCTGCTCGGCGACCTGCTGCCCGTCATCGACAGCCTCGAAGCAGGCCTGGCCAGTGGCGGCGATGGCGCCGACGCGCTGCGCGAGGGCATGGAGCTGACGCTGCGCCAGCTCATGAAGGTGGCGTCCGACCACGGCCTCGTGACCGTCGATCCCGCCGGCCAGCCGTTCAACCCCGAGCACCAGCAGGCCATGGCGACGGTTCCCGCCACTGCGGGGCAGCCCGCCAACCACGTCGTGCAGGTCTACCAGAAGGGGTGGCTGCTGAACGAGCGGCTGCTGCGGCCGGCACTGGTGGTCGTCTCGCAGGGCGATTGAGCCCGGAGCGCTTGAACCGGCGCGAGCCAGCCATAGATACCGCGTATCGGCGCATGTCGCCCCACGCATCCACGAATCAGCAGGAGCACCCCATGGGCAAGATCATCGGCATCGACCTCGGCACGACCAATTCGTGCGTCGCGGTCATGGAAGGCGGCAAGGCGAAGGTCATCGAGAACGCCGAAGGCGACCGCACCACGCCGTCCGTCGTCGCATACACCAAGGACGGCGAGATCCTCGTCGGCGCGTCGGCCAAGCGCCAGGCCGTCACCAACCCCAAGAACACCTTCTACGCGGTGAAGCGCCTGATCGGCCGCAAGTTCACCGACGCGGAAGTGCAGAAGGACCTCGACCTCGTGCCCTACGGCATCGTCCAGCACGAGAACGGCGATGCCTGGGTGGCGACCGCCGACGGCAAGAAGATGGCGCCGCAGCAGATCTCGGCCGAGGTTCTGGCCAAGATGAAGAAGACGGCCGAGGCCTATCTGGGCGAGGAAGTCACCGAGGCCGTGATCACGGTGCCGGCGTACTTCAACGATTCCCAGCGCCAGGCGACCAAGGACGCCGGCCGCATCGCGGGCCTCGACGTCAAGCGCATCATCAACGAACCGACCGCGGCCGCGCTGGCCTATGGCCTCGACAAGTCCGGCGCCGACCGCAAGATCGCTGTGTACGACCTCGGCGGCGGCACCTTCGACATGTCGATCATCGAGATCGCGGAAGTCGACGGCGAGAAGCAGTTCGAGGTGCTCGCCACCAACGGCGACACCTTCCTCGGCGGCGAGGACTTCGACAAGCGCGTCATCG
>CAZNRZ010000008.1:0-13721 GCA_964575535.1 uncultured Lysobacter sp.
CGAATGGGCCGAGGACGGCGTGCGCGTGAACGCGGTGGCGCCCTGGTACATCCGCACGCGGCGCACGTCGACCAAGCTGGCCGATGCCGACTACCTCGACGACGTGCTGCTGCGCACGCCGCTGGGACGCGTGGGCGAGCCGGAGGAAGTGGCGGCGGCGGTCGCCTTCCTGTGCCTGCCGGCGGCGTCGTACATCACCGGCGAGACGATCGCGGTGGACGGCGGGTTCCTGCGCTACGGGTTCTAGGCCGCGACGAGTTCCGAACGCCGCAACGGATACGGGCGCCGCTGAGGCGCCCGCATGAACCGGCTACCGGGTAATCGCTCAGGAGCGATCGTCGCGCGAGCCCGAACCCATGCCGCGCGAGGACGACGAGCCCGACAGGCCACGGCCCGAGGAGAACTGGCCGTCTTCGTCGCGACCGCCCGCGCTCATGCCGCGCGAGGACGAATCGTCGCGACCCGAGGAGAACTGCCCCTGGCTGTCGCGGCCGGAGCCGGACGAGCCTGAGGAGAACTGGCCCTGGCTGTCGCGCGAGCCGCCACCGGCGCTCATGCCGCCGCGGTCCTCGTTGCCCGCGCCCGACCGGCCACGGTTGCCACCGCCCGAAGCCTCGCCGCCCTTGCGGCCGATCGCCGCCATGTGCTCGCGGTCCTGGCTCACGGCCTCGCCGCCCTTGCGCGCGATGGCGCGCTGTTCCTCGCGGTCCATCGCCGCGAAACCGCGGTTGCTGCGTCCGCCGTTGTTGTTGCCATTGCTGTTGCTCGCCATGTCCAAGCTCCTTATCCGCAGTCCAAGACCGCTCGATGTGGGGGTGAAGTCGGTACGGGAAGTCCGGCGCCGGCGCTCCAGGCATCCGGACCGTGATCGATGCTAGGCATACGGCCGTTAGCGGCCGGCTTCGGCACGGTGAAAGCGCAGCTAACGCAGTTCAGCTGTTTCAGCCACGGCGCAGGCGCGCGCGGCGTTCGCCTGCGACGCGGGGCGCTCACGCGGCGGATGGTTTGATCGCGCCCATGCTGAAAGTGCCCTCCTACGATTCTTCTCCCGACCCGTCCGAATCCGATGCCCGACGCTCCTGGTGGCGCGACCACCAGCGTCTGCTCCTGGTCGCGTTCGGGGTGTTCGTGCTGTTCTTCATCTGGGTGACCTGGCGGCTCCCGCTCAATCGCGCGCTCGAGCCACTGCCCGATCCCACGCTGGTGCTGCTCGACCGCCACGGCGAGCCCTTCGCGCGGCGCGGCGCCTACAAGGAGGCGCCGGTCGACGCGCGCGACCTGCCCCCGCACGTCACCGCCGCGATCCTGGCCATCGAGGACCGGCGCTTCCACGACCATTTCGGCGTCGACCTGCGCGGCACCGCGCGTGCGGCCCTGCACAACGCGCGCGCCGGCGGGGTGGAGCAGGGCGGCAGCACCATCACCCAGCAGCTGGCCAAGACCGCCTTCCTCGAGCCCGACCGCACCTTCCGCCGCAAGATCCGCGAGGCGCTGATCGCCGTGTACCTGGAGGCGCGGCTGTCGAAGGACGAGATCCTGTCGCGCTACCTCAGCGCGGTGTACTTCGGCGACGGCGTCTACGGCCTGCGCGCGGCGGCCAAGCACTACTTCGACAAGGAGCCGGAGAAGCTCGACATCGGCGAGGCGGCGATGCTGGCGGGCCTGGTGAAGGCCCCGTCGCGGCTGGCGCCCACGAACGATCTGGAAGCCGCCCGCGAGCGCACCCGCGTGGTGCTGCAGGCGATGGTCGAGGCCGGCGCGATCACCCCGGAGCAGGCCCGCAAGCACCGCCGCCCGCGCGTGCGCGAGGGCCGCGCCACGCTGCCCGTGGGCACCTGGTTCGCCGACTGGGTCTCGCCGCAGGCCAAGGAGGCCTTCGACGCCGACTACGGCGAGATCGAGGTGCGCACCACGCTCGACTCGCGCATCCAGCGGCATGCGCAGCGCACCGTGGAGCGCTGGCTGGCCCGCGAGGGCGCCCGCCGCGGTGCCAGCCAGGCCGCGCTGGTGGCGATGTCGCCCGATGGCGAGGTGCTGGCGCTGGTCGGCGGGCGCGACTACAAGGCCAGCCAGTACGACCGCGCGACGCAGGCGAAGCGCCAGCCCGGCTCGGCCTTCAAGCTGTTCGCCTACTGGGCGGCGCTGGGGCAGGGCGCCTCACCGGCCTCGCCGGTGGAGGACACGCCGCTCACGCTGGGCGACTGGTCGCCGGAGAACTACGACGGGCGCTACGCCGGCACGATCCCGCTGCGCGAGGCCTTCGCGCGGTCGAGCAACGTCGCGGCCGTGCGCCTGGTCGACCAGGTCGGCCCGCGCGCGGTGATCGACGCCGCGCGCGAGCTGGGTATCCGGAGCGAGCTCGAGCCCGACGCCACCCTCGCGCTGGGTACCTACGAAGTCAGCCTGCTGGAGCTGACCTCGGCCTATGCCGCGCTCGCGTCCGGCGCGGCGCCGGTGACCCCGCGCGGGCTGCCCGGCCTGCGCGCGGCGACGCCCAGCGTGCCGCTCGATCCGCAGCGGCGCGCGATGATGCTCGACCTGCTCTGGGGCGTGGTCGACCACGGCACCGGTCGCGCGGCGAAGTTGAACGTGCCCGCCTTCGGCAAGACCGGCACCACGCAGGGCTATCGCGACGCGCTGTTCGTCGGCATGGCCGGCGACCTCGTGGTGGGCGTCTGGGTCGGCAACGACGACGGCAGCCCGATGAAGCGCGTCACCGGCGGTGGGCTGCCCGCGCAGATCTGGCGCGACTTCATGGACGACGCCATGCGCATGGCGCCCGCGCGGGCGAACGGGCTGCCGGCCGCGCGCATGCGCGTGGAGGCGGCCCCGGCGCCGGCACCGCCGCAGCGCTTCGACCAGGAGGACTACGAGGAAATCTCCTACGAGGAGCTGCCCTACGACGAGGAGCCGCTGTTCGTCGAGGGCGACGAACCGGTGGAGATCATCGACGGCGAGCCGGGCCTGTCGCCGGAGGACGTCACCGACGAGGTGGGGGCCGAGGCACCCGAAATCGTTCGGGCCGTGCCGCCGCAGGCGCCCTCACCGCGGAGGCTGCAGCCGCCGCCACCGCCGAGGTCGGGACCGCCAGTGCCGCAGCTGCGTCCGCCGCAGCAACCACGGCCGCAACCGCCGGCCGAGCCGCAGCTGCAACCGCAGCCACTGCCGCAGCCCGTGCCCGCCGAGCCTGACGATGAGTCGGGGCTGCCGGAGCAGCCGGGTGGCGACGCCGGCGAGGAATAGCGCGCCGGGCACGGTTGCCGACCCGGAGCTGGCGGTCGAACAGGGCTGGACGGCCGAGGGCCGAAGACGTGCGCGGCTGCGTGTCGCACCCGTAACGCGGGCTGCGGGCCTGCGGGGCGCCGCTCAGCGCGCGCAGACGGTGCCCGCGAGGATCCCGCGAAGGCGCGCGGCTTCCGCACGCGCGGCCGCGGCGCTGTCCGCATCGCCGAAGCGCTCGCCGGCGTCGGCGACGCGCAGGCGCTCGGCCCAGGCGTCGCAGCGCGCCGCGTCGAGCACCGGTTCGCAGGTGTCGGTGCGCATCTCGCAGGCCTGGGCGTCGGTCGCCGAGCGGCGATCCAGGCCCACGGCCTGCAGCGGCGCGCAGCGCGGTTCGGGGCGCTCGCTGTCCCCGTAGTAGCGCTGGTCGTCCCAGGTTCGGCAGGCGAACACCGGCGGCGCGGGGCCGGGCGTGATGGCGATGACGGGCGTCGCGTCGCGGGCCGGGGCTGGCGTTTCCAGCGCGACGACCGGCGTCGCGCGCGAAGCCGTGCCCGGGGCCGCGGCGGGCGCGGATGCGGTGCGGGCCGGCGTCGATGGTGAACCGCCTGCGGTAACACGCCCTGTGGGCGGTTCGACCGCGGCCGCGGGCACGGCGCGCGACGTCGGCACCTCCAGCACGCGCCGCTCCTCGCGCTGGCCCTTCGGGCAGCGGCGATCGTTCTGCAGCGTCACCGCGCCGTCGGCGGCCGTGCAGCGGTAGACCACGACGCCCGGCGCGGCCCGGGCCTGTGGCAGCGCGAGCGCAACGGCGAGCGTCGCGACTACCAGTGCCTGCCGGCTCGCGAGGGTGCGCCGCGTGCCATGCGGCGTCGGCGCAGCACGCTTCATGCGCGGCACTCCGTCGACAGCCGCGCGTCGATGCCGCGCTGCTCGCGAACGATCGCGTCGCGCTCGCCCTGCAGGGCGCTGTTGTAGCGGCGATCGAGCGTGTCGCGGCGGTCCTGCAGGCGTGCGCAGGCTTCGGCCGGCGGCAGCAGGTGGCAGGCGTCGCGCACCCAGGTGCCGGCGAGTCCGTAGGCGCCGGCCGCTCCTGCCCCGTAACCCGGCCCACGCCAGCGCCGGCCGCCTTCCACGGTGAGGCGCGTCCCGCCGTCGCGGTATTCCGCCCGCCCGCCGTACCCGCCGCGCGGTCCGGGCACCACCACCGCCGGATAGCCCAGCGTCCACAGCGGCACCCAGCGCGGATTGCCCTCGGCCGACTCGCTGGTATAGCGCTCGCCGTCCGGGGTCGTGCATTCGTAGGTCGGGCGCGGGGGCGTCACGTAGACCACCCGCGGCGTCACCGGCGTGGCGTCGACCACCGGCGTGCGCGACGTGCGCGGCGCGGTCGACACGGCACGCGGCGGCGGATCGGCGGGGCGCTGCATCGAGCGCACTTCCTGCTTCTCGCCCTTGCGGCAGGGCGAGTCGCGCAGGCTCAGCCGGCCGGCAGCATCCACGCAGCGGTAGATGGTGACCTGCGCCTGCGCCTCGGCCGGCAGCGGCGCCAGCAGGCAGGCGAGCAGGGGCAGTAGCGGCAGGCGCGACATGCCGGCATCTTGCGCCGCGCCGATGTCACGGGAAAGCCAACGGCCGACGCATGTCCGCCAGGGGTTCAGCCGCGCCGGAGCGGGTGGCCGGTCGACTCGCGACATCGACGCATCGATGCGGCAGTGCCATTGCGCCGCCGATCACCGCATCGGCGCGCAGGGCGCGGCGCCGGGTTCTCGCGGCTCCCGCCGCGCGCGGGCGCGCATCGGCCATGCGCACCGGCGGCGCTAACGGCGTCAGCCGCGCAGGACGTCCCCGGTGAGCGCATCGCGGATCGCGGTCGGCGCGCCGAACCCGCCGGTCTCGCCCTCGCAGACGCCGTCGACCAGCGCGAGCAGCGCGGGCGACAGCGCGTCGCGGTCGAACGCCGGGGGCTCGCCGGTGAGGTTCGCGCTGGTGGAGACGATCGGGCCGCCGAAGCGCGCGCACAGCGCGGCGACCACCGGATGCGCGCTCACCCGCACCGCCAGGCTGCCGTGGCCGCCGGTGATCCACCCGGGCACGGCGGACGTCACCGGCACCACCCAGGTGTTCGGCCCGGGCCAGCTCGCGCGTACCTCCTCGCGGCGCGCGTCGGGCAGCGCGGTCCAGTCGACCAGTGCGTCGAACTGCGCGACATCGCCGCCCACCAGGATCAGGCCCTTCTCCACCGGGCGACGCTTGATCGCCAGCAGGCGGTGCACGGCCTCGCCATCGAAGGGCGCGCAGCCCAGGCCCCAGACCGCCTCGGTCGGATAGGCCAGCACGCCGCCGCGGATGAGCAGCGCGGCGGAGGAGGGAATGTTGAGGGCGTCGGTCATGGCGCAGAGGCTATCGCGTCGGCGCGTACCCGGACGATGCGCGAACGCGGCAGTGGCGACTCGTCCTTCGCCGCCGCGCACGGGTGGAGCAGCACGATGTCGTCCGGCTCGTGCGGGTTCGCGCTGGTCGGCAGCCCGATGCAGGCGTCCACGCCGATGTGCTTGCGGGCCAGCGAGGAATCGCAATGGATCGCCGGGACGTCGACCGGGATCGGCTCGCCCGCCGTCGCCTACGTGCAGGCGAGTGCACTGCGGATGCACGGATGCATGTCGATCTCCGGATGCGGCACGGAACGTCGAGGCTGCGCGGGCGGCCCTGCAAGCGCAGGGGCCGATTCACTCGTCCGCGCGTTGTTGCGGCCGCGGCTGCACCGGCCGGTACTGCTCCTGCGCGCCGACACCACGGCCGCGCATGTCGACATTCGCGCAGAGGCGACCGTCGCACAGCGTTACGTCGGCCTGGTTGTAGGCACGCAGCAGCGCGGCTTCCACGTGATGGCGCTGCACCTGCGAGCGTGCGTGCGCCACCGCGTAGGCCGCACCGCCGACCGCCAGCACGCTGCCGACGATCAACCCGGCAGGTACCGCCCAGGCCCACAGCCGGCGCCGATGCAGCAACGCGTCGCCCGCGACCCGCAGCGACTCGGACGCGCGGCCCGCATCGACCGCGGCCTGCGCCAGGCGCTCGCGGCTCTGCGCGACGGCTTCACTCACGCCCGCGTTCACCGCGTCGCGCGATTGCTCGCGCAGCACCGCCAGCGCGTCCGCGCCCAGGCGCTGCCCGCCCGCGTGCAGCGCATGCGCGCTGTCCTGCAGGGCCGCTGCCTGCCGGGAGAGCAGTTCGATCACGCGCGCGTCGCGCGTTTCCATGCGCTCGGCCAGATCGAGCAGCTTGAGCAGCAGCTGCCGCGCCTCGGTGGTTTCGATCGTTTCCATGGCGACGCCTACAACCGCATCGCCGGCGCGCGCAGCGCCGGTGCGTCAGGCGCTGCGGGAAGCTCGCGCGCGGCCTGTTCCTGCGCGGCCTGTTCGCGCAGCTGGCGCACGTGCTCGCCCTGCTGCTGTTCCCACGCCTCGCCGGCGGACGTCTGCCGGTACGCGTCCATCACCTGCGAGAACGCGCGGCCATCGCCGCGGCCGTAGGTGGCGAGTGCGTGATCGAGGATGTCGTCCACCGGAGCACGCGAAAAGCCCGGCATCGCCGGCGCCACCGCCGGCTCCGTCGCGCCGTCGAAATCGCGCCCGCTACGCCGCTGGACCTGCGACTCCAGCTCCGGGCTGATCGGCGCCTTGCGCTGCACGCCGCGCTCGGGCGAGCAGTCGTCGACGCGATCGCGCACGCCGTCCCGGTCGAAACCGGAAGTGCGGTACAGGCCGAACATGCCCCGTTCGGAGCGATGGATCAGGTACTGCGACGGGTCGTCCGGGAGTGCGTGCGGCTTGAGGAAGGGCACGTCGCTGGTCCGGTTGATGTAGGCGATGCCGACGTTGAGGGACAGCGTGCCCAGCCCGCGCTCGGCGTAGGTATCGCCGTTGTCACTGTGCACGCCCGGCAGGATCAGGTTGAGATTGCGGTTGTCCTCGCTGAAGCCCACCGGCACGTGATCGCTGGCGCGGAACAGGTTGCGCTTCTCGTCGCGCGCGCTGATCTGCAGCGTGCTGACGGTGGACGGCATAAGACAGCGGTATTCATCCTCGACGCCGGTCTGCACGGGGTCGTAGAGCAGCGCGGCCTGCAGGGTTTTGCCGGGTGGGACGAGTGGTGGCGTGTCGGCGTACGTGATGCTTGTGGCAACGCCCTCGCGGTTCCACCGCACATCGGCACCGTCGGGATCGCGGATGCCGCGCTCGTCGATCATGCGTTGCAGCGCTGCGATGCTTTCCCCGCCCCGGCTGAAGCCCACGCCCATGAGCCGGATCCGTGCCTGCGGATCTTCATCGAGCCAGGCCTTCGCCTGCTTGCAGAACTGGTAGTACGCCGTTTCCACGCGCTCGTCGAAGGTGTGGGCAAAGCGTCCGTCGACCAGCTTTTCGGGCACGTTGAGCAGCCCGTTCTGGGTGAACGTGCCTTCCATGTAGCCACCGGCGATATGCGTGATGCCTTGCGCGCGAAGGTCCCGGACCTGCAGGTAGATTTTGGAGACGACGCTCCAATTCTCCTGCTTGTCGTCCTGCAGGCTGTTGCCGGTCCCATCCATCGCCGCGACATACAGCCGCTGGTGGGGGTCGCGCGAGTCGAGCAGCAGCGGTATGCGCATCTCGTCCAGCTGCGCGTGCGCCGACCGGTATGCCTCCAGATCCTGCGCCGTTGCAGGATACGGCCTGCTGTCAGCACTCCTTCCGATGTTTCCCATCGCAGCCCTCCGTGGCGGTCAGTACGTGCGGCTGTAAACCTTGATCAGGTCGGCGCGGAAATCGCTGTAGCGGTTGCCGGGCTTCTGCAGTTCCCGGGTCGAGATGTGCGCACGCATGTAGACGTTGATCGTGCGGTCGTTGACCTCGAGGATGATCTCCGGCATCGCGCCCGGGCCGATGCCGCGTTCGGACACCTCTTCGCGTTTGAGGTGATGGCGCACCAGCCGATCCTTGAAGATGTCGTCCAGGTCCACTGACGCTTCGAGCGCGGTACCGTCCTTTGCACGCCACGACACCTGTGCAGGCGGCGGAAAATTCGGGATGGGCCCCATTCCCGCGCGCAGGACGTTTGGGTATTTGTCGCTGATGGCGGCCGACGACGATTTCAGTTCGTCAGGCGAATCGTTAGCGCGTAGCCGGCCGGCGTAAACGACGCGGCACCCATAGGTGCTGAAGCAGTAGGCATCGAAAAGATGCGCCTGGAAACGAATCGGCCATTCGAGACCGCCGACATCGGCACCATTCGTTGGGAAACCGGCAGGGCCAGCAGTACTCATGGCGGACGGACATCCTGTCAGTGCGAGAAGGGCGGCGATCACGCCGGCATGGCCTGCACGGTGGGCAGTCATCGCGGTCATCCTTGAGGGCGAGGCCAGATCCTAGCCGCGGCCCGCCGCGCGTGGCAACGCCGCCCCGGCGGGAGCGGCCCCGACTCGTCAGAACGGCGCGTCGTCGGCGCCCGTCGCCGTGCTGCGCGGCGCCGTCTTCTTCGCGACCGTCGTACCCGCGGCCTTCTTCGTCGCCTTCTTGGCCGCCGACTTCTTCGCGACCTTCTTCGTCGCCTTCTTCGCGGTGGCCTTCTTCGCGACCTTCTTCGTGGCGGGCGTGCCCGCGACCTTCGTCGCCTTCGCGGCCTTCTTTGCCGGCGCCTTCTTCGCGGCCTTCTTGCCGAAGCCCTTGCGCATCGGCTTGCCGGTGTCCGCCATCATCTGCGTGACTTCCTCCAGCGTCAGCGAGGCCGGCTCGCGATCCTTGGGGATGCGCCCGTTGAGCTTGCCGTCGGAGATGTAGGCGCCGTAACGCCCGTTGAGCACCTGGATGTCGCTGCCGTCGAAGGACTTGATGATGCGGTTGCGCGCGATCTCCTCCTTCTGGTCGAGCAGGAACACCGCGCGTTCGAGTTCGACGGTGTACGGATCGTCTTCCTTCGCCAGCGAGGCATACGTCGCGCCGCGCTTGGCGAACGGCCCGAAGCGGCCCACGCCGACGCTGACCGCTTCGCCGTTGCTCTCGCCGAGGGTGCGCGGCAGCTTGAACAGCTCCAGCGCGTCCTCCAGCGTGATCGTGTGCATGGACTGGCCCGGGCGCAGCGACGCGAAGGTCGGCTTGTCGACCGCGTCCTCCGCCGTGCTGCCGATCGCCGCATACGGCCCGAAACGGCCCAGGCGCACGCTCACCGGCTTGCCGGATTTCGGATCGGTGCCCAGCTCGCGCGCACCGGTGGCCTCGTTGCGGTCGACCGATTCCTTCTTGTCGTCGACGAGCTGCTTGAACGGCGCCCAGAAGCGCTCCATCAGCGGCACCCAGTCCTCCTCGCCACGGCTCACCGCGTCGAGCTCGTCCTCGAGCTTGGCGGTGAAGTCGTAGTCGACGTACTGCGAGAAATGCGCCGACAGGAACTTGCTCACGGCGCGGCCGACGTCGGTCGGGCGGAAGCGGCGGTTGTCGAGTTCGACGTAGGTACGCGCCAGCAGCGTGGCGATGATCGACGCGTACGTCGACGGCCGCCCGATGCCGTATTCCTCCAGCGCCTTCACCAGCGAGGCTTCCGAGAAGCGCGGCGGCGGCTCGGTGAAGTGCTGGTCGGCGGCGACGCGGGTGAGCGGGATGCGCTCGCCCGGCTTCATCGCCGGCAACTTGCGGCCCTCGTCGTCTTCCTCGGCGCCCTTGGTGTCCTTGCCTTCCTCGTAGACCGCGAGAAAGCCCGGATCGACCACCGTCGTACCCGAGACGCGGAAGCTGTGCTCGCTGCCCGCGGCGAGATCGACGCTCACCGTATTGAGGATGGCCGGCACCATCTGCGAGGCCACCGCGCGCTTCCAGATCAGCTCGTAAAGCCGGCGCGCGTCGTCCTCGAGGTATTTCGCGACGGACGCCGGCGTGCGCAGCGCGGAGCTCGGGCGGATCGCCTCGTGCGCTTCCTGCGCGTTCTTCGACTTGGTCTGGTAGACGTTGGGCTTGTCCGGCACCGCGCGGGTGCCGAAGTCGCGCGCGATCACGTCGCGGATCTCGACGATCGCGTCCTGCGACAGGTTCACCGAGTCCGTACGCATGTAGGTGATCAGGCCGACCGTGCCTTCCGCGCCGATCGCCACGCCCTCGTACAGCTTCTGCGCGACCTGCATGGTGCGGCGCGTGGTGAAGCCGAGCTTGCGCGCGGCTTCCTGCTGCAGCGTCGAGGTGATGAACGGCGGCGAGGGCCGGCGCTTGCGCTCCTTGCTGCTGACGTCGGTGACCTGCAGCGCGCCGGCGGCGGCCTGCGCGATGCGGTCGCGCGCGGCGTGCGCGTCACGCTCGTTGGTCAGCGTGAACTGTTCGACCTTCTTGCCGTCGAGCTTCGTGAGCTTGGCGGTGAACGCCTGCGACGGATGCTGCGCCTCGGCCTCGATCGTCCAGTACTCGCGCGCGACGAAGGCTTCGATCTCCTCCTCGCGCTCGACGATCATCCGAAGCGCCGGGGACTGCACGCGGCCCGCGCTCAGCCCGCGCTGCACCTTGCGCCACAGCACCGGCGAGAGGTTGAAGCCGACGAGGTAATCCAGCGCGCGGCGCGCCTGCTGGGCGTCCACCAGCGGCTCGGCGATGCTGCGCGTGCGCGTCATCGCCTCCTTGATCGCGCGCGGGGTGATCTCGGTGAACACGACGCGCTCGAGCGTGCGGTCCTTGAGCAGGCCGCGCTCCTTGAGGATCTCCGCGATGTGCCAGCTGATCGCCTCGCCCTCGCGGTCCGGGTCGGTCGCCAGGAACAGGTGCTCGGCGCCCTTGGCGGCCTTGGCGATCGCGTCGACGTGCTTCTCGTTGCGTTCGATCAGCTCGTAACGCATGGCGAAGCCGTGCGCGGGGTCGACCGCGCCCTCCTTGGGCACCAGGTCGCGCACGTGGCCATAGGAGGCGAGGACGGTGAAGTCCTTGCCGAGGTACTTGTTGATCGTCTTGGCCTTGGCGGGCGATTCGACGATGAGGAGGTTCTTGGCCATTGGGCGATCCGTGGGGGCGGGGGCCCCGGAGCGGTCGCGCGACAGGGTCGGCGCGGCCGTGAAAAAGGCGCGTGGAAAAGCGGCGACGCCCGCGGACGGGTCCGCGGGCGTATCAGGTATCTATATCTAGTGTCACCACGCGCCGGCCGCGGCTGTCAAGCCGGGCCGGTGCGGGGGCGCGGATCAGCTGGCGCCCGCGATCGCGGCGATCATGACACCGATCAGCAGCACGTAGCCGACGATGGCGAGCACGGCCAGGCCGATGACCACGATGGTGACCGTGCCCAGCTCGTGCCGCTGGCGCTCCGGGTGCGCCGTGAAGGCCCACTTGTCCACCACCAGCGTGCTGCAGATCATGTCGTGCAGGGCGCGCTTGCGGTCGGTGAAGCCGGCCATGATCAGGCCGATGAACAGCGGAATGCTCGACAGGATCAGGCCGAAGTAGCGCCCGAAGCCGCGCCAGAACGAGATGTGTCCGCCGGCCTCGTCGGTGACCTTGATGCCCACCGCCATCTTGCCCGGCGTGGCCTGGTTGGCCGAGGCGTGGAAGACGCCGAAGTAGGCTGCGCCCAGCACCATCGGCAGCAGGTAGATCAGCAGCAGGCCGACGATGCCGGCGCCGGTGGCGAACATCTGCGACGGATCGCTCAGCGCCGCCATGCCGCCGAACATCACCCCGGCCACCACCATCTGCACGAGGAAGCCGGCGATGCCGACGATGAAGCTGTCGATGGTGTAGGCCGCGAAGCGCTTCCAGAAGCCGGCGTAGACGACATCGCCGTCGTGCACCGGCGCCGCGTAACCGCCCACGGGCGCAGCCGGGGCGGCGTAGGGCGAGGCGGCAGGGCGCTCGGCGATCTCGTAGGGATTGCCGCCGGCGTTGGCCGGCGCATCGCCCGAGGCGATCGCGAAGCTGGCGCGGTTGGAGGGCGTGGACGGCGCGCGGCCCAGCACCTCGTCCATCACCTCGCGCCACGGCTTCCAGTCCGGCAGGCCCTCGCGCCAGACCAGCACCTCCGGCGCCAGCTGGCCGTTGTCGTGCAGTTGCGCCAGGTCGGTGGCGGCGACGGGGCCGAGGCGGTTGCGCTGGGTATCGCTGTAGTACCAGGCGGTCATGGCGTCATTCCAGGGTGTCGGCACGGCAGGCGGCCGTGCGGTAGAGGCGGGGCAGGTCGCCGCCGGTGCAGTCCCAGCCGGCGCCGGCGGACGGCGCTGCGTGCAGGATGGTCCGGCCGTCGACCTTCTGGTGCACGCCGCGCAGGGTGATCTCGAAGGCGCAGCGGCCGTCGTCGAGCTCGCCCACGCGCACGCCCTCCGCGTCCGCGCCTTCGAGGCCGGCTTCGGCCGGGGCCTGCGGGCAGCGCCCGAGGCGCGCCATGGCCTGCTCCGTGCCCGCGCGCAGCGTATTCGTGCGCGGCTGCAGGTAGATGGCGACCTTCGTGCGCAGGGTGTAGTCCTGGTAGGCGGGCAGCGCGATGGCGGCGAGGATGCCGAACAGCGGGATGGCCAGCACCGCGCCGATGATCAGCGCGATCAGGCAGCCGTTCATGCGCCTGGGTTCCGGTCGCGACGCGCGCGTGCCGGCATGGCCGTAGTGGCGGGCGGCGCCGGCGACCGGCGCCATCGGTCCCGGCATCGCCGCGGGCAGCGGCGGCGGACGCGAGCTGTCGGGCGTGACCGAGAACAGGTCGACCTGATCGGCGACGCGCTCCAGCGGCTGCCATTCGGCCATGCCCTCGCGCCAGACCAGCGTGTCGCGCTGGATGCGGCGTTCGGCATAGCGCTTTCGCAGTTCGTCGGCCGACAACGGGCCGATCCGCCCCTCCCCGGGGGCGTGGTAGAACCAGTCCAACGTGAACCCCCGAAGTCGTAGGGCCGACGCCCCTCCCCGGGCGAACGGCCGGCCTAATGTACCGGTTCAGGCTCCTCGTCGAACAGCTGCGTCTGCATCCAGGCGTAGGCGGCCTCGCTGCCGGGCTGGTTGAACAGCGCCATCAGCACCACCCATTTGAGGTCATCGAGATCGACCGCCTCCTGCTCGAGCGCCAGTGCGCGGTCGAGCACCAGCTCGCGCTGCTCGGCATCGATCACGCCGTGCTGCTCGAGGAACATGAGGAAACCCCGGGCCTCGGCGTCGAGCTTCTCCAGCTCGGCGCCGGCATAGACGCGCACGGGGCCGTTCGCGCGTGCCTGCGCCACGGCCGGGCGCTGGCGGGCGAGCGCGTCCAGCCAGTCGAAGGCCTTGTGGATCCCGTCGGGGGTGAAGCCGGCTTCGCCGAGGCCGGACTGCAGCGCCGTGCTGTGCAGGGCGTCGCGGTCGTGCACGAGGTCGGCGTCGGCGTCGAGCACGTGCTCGAAGAGGAAGAGCAGGACGTCGAGGAGGTTTTCTTTCATGGTCCTCGGCCTGCGCCCGGCGCGATGGGTGGGCGTCGGCTGCGTCCTCAGCCGATCCGGACGTAGCGGCCGTGCTGCTGGGCGACGCGGCCGTCGAGCTCCA
>CAZNRZ010000008.1:13821-16618 GCA_964575535.1 uncultured Lysobacter sp.
GCCAAGCAGGCGCGCAGCCGCGGCGGCCTCGTCCACGGCCCGGCCGGCGAGCGCGGCGACGACTTCCCCGGGCGACTCCACCAGTGCGGCGCCGTCGCGGATCAGGCGGTGGCAGCCGCGCGCCATCGGATTGCGGATCGACCCGGGCAGCGCGAACACCTCGCGACCAGCCTCCGCGGCGAGCCGCGCGGTGATCAGGGCGCCCGAGCGCTCCGCCGCCTCGACCACCACCGTGCCCAGGCAGAGTGCGGCCAGCAGGCGGTTGCGGCTGGGGAAGTGCTCGCGCCGCGCGGCGGTGCCCGGCAGGTGCTCGCTGACCAGCGCCCCGCGCCGCGCGAGCTCGGCATGCAGCGGGGCGTTCGAGCGCGGGTAGACGAGGTCGGGCCCGGTGCCGAGCACGGCGAAGGTGGCGCCGCCGGCTTCGAGCGTGGCGCTGTGCGCGGCGGCATCGATGCCCGCAGCCATGCCGCTGCCGACCACGAACCCGGCCTGCGCGAACGCGCGGGCGAATTCCGCGGCATGCGCGCGTCCGCCGGGCGACGCGGCGCGGCTGCCCACCACGGCGATGGCCGGGCGCCACAGCAGCGACGCATCCCCGCTCACGAACAGCGCGATCGGCGGGCCCGGCGCATGGCGCAGTGCCGGCGGGTAGTCGGCGGTGTTCCAGCCCAGCACGGCGTTGCCCGGCTGCGCGAGCCAGCGCTGCAGCCGCGCGGTCACGGCCTCCGGCGGGCGGCGCAGCACCGCCTTCTGCGCCGCGGTGAGGCCGCAGTGCTCCCAGGCCGCCGGATCGCCCACGGCGGTGACCGGATCGCCTGCCTGTTCCAGCAGCGCGCGGCGCGGGGCGAGCGGGCCACCGGCGGCGGCGAGCAGGGCGAAGGCGAGGTCGGCATCCATGCCCGAAGCCTGCGCCGGAAACGACGACGGCGCCCTCGGGCGCCGTCGCGTGCAGGGGTCGGAAAACCCCGTGCGTCAGTGCGTCGCGTCCGGATGCTTGAGCTCGTAGGCCACCCGGGTCGGGCGGATCGAGTCCATGACCAGCGCGTAGCTCACCTTGTCGAACGTGCGGAACACCATCAGGTGGCCGGCGAACTCGTCGGGCAGGCGCACGCGGTCGCCGCGGGCGACGCTGGTGGGGTCGCGGTCGGCGCCCTTGGCGACGGTGTCGGCGGCGGTCTGGCCGACGCGCCAGCTGGAGAACACGGTGCCGTTGTCGACGCCGTCGCGCGCGCCGACGGAGAGCGCCACCACATCGCGCGGGCCGCCGACGGTGAGCATGTCGGCCACGGCGATCACGCGGGCGCGGCCGTAGTCGAACTGCTGCTTGGGCGGGTGCGGGAAGAAATGCAGATCGTACGGCTGCGGCTCGATCGGGATCAGGCGATCGCCGACCCGGATCTCGCGGCCGAAGCCGTCCATCACCAGCGTCGAGGCCTCGATGCCGCCCACTTCGCCGCGGCTGATCGTGCCCACGCCCTGCTGCATCAGCTCGTGGCCGAGGATCTCGGAGTTCCTGCGCGGCACCAGCAGGCTGGCCCACATCGGGTCGACGCCCGAGACGGCATCGAGGTTGGTGCCGGCGATGCGGCGGCCGTCGAAGTCGAGGTCGGCCTTGGTGAAGATGTCGCAGCACTGGGTGCGGTCGATGCGCCCGTAGCGCACGGTCGGGCGCACCACGGCGTAGCGCTGGCCGGGCTGCGCGCCCGGCAGGCCCTTCACGTAGACGACCTGGCCGCCGGTGGCGCGCAGGCGGTCTTCCTCCAGGCCGACGACATAGGGCATCTCCTCGAAGGAGTCGACCACTCGCAGGTTCTTGAGGAAGGGCTCGACCTCGGCCAGCGGCACGCCGCCGACCGGCGCCTCGGTGCGCGGGCCGGGCGTGAGCGCGACGCGGTCGAGGTAGGCCAGCGAGATCACGTCGCCCGGATAGATCAGATGCGGGTTGGCGATCTGCGGATTGGCCTGCCAGATCTCGGGCCACAGCCACGGCCGCTTCAGGAAGCGGGCCGAGATGTCCCAGAGCGTGTCGCCACGCTTGACCGTATAGGTATCCGGATGACCGTCGCGGAAGTCCTGCGAGACGGCGAAGGCGGCGACGGTGAGCAGCGCGGCGGCTGCGACCACGCGCAAGGGCTTGAGCATTTCCATGGACCTGGTTCCCCGACAGGCGGACCCTTTATGAAGGGCTTCGGCACTATAGCCCAGCCTTTGCCGGCGATGGCAACGCCCGCGGGGCGATAGAATGCGCGCCCGTCTTGTGGTTGTGACGGCCGCCCCTATTTCCCCTGCATGCCGCCCGCGCATGCCCGCCGCCTGCGGTTCGCGGCGACCCCAGGTATTCCGCCATGGCCCAGCTCGAAATCCTCGAATTCCCCGACCCCCGCCTGCGCACGGTGGCCAAGGCCGTCGACCCGGCGCAGGTCACCTCGCCTGAATTCCAGGCGCTGCTCGACGACATGTTCGAGACCATGTACGAGGCGCCGGGCATCGGCCTGGCCGCCAGCCAGGTCGACGTGCACCAGCGCTTCATGGTCATCGACGTCTCCGAGGACCGCAGCCAGCCGCTGGTCTTCATCAACCCCGAGATCCTCACGCGCGACGGCGAGCAGGTCTACCAGGAAGGCTGCCTGTCGGTGCCGGGCATCTTCGCCGACGTGACCCGCGCGGACTCGATCACCGTGCGCGCCATCGGCCGCGACGGCGCGACGTTCGAGATGGCCGCCGACGGCCTGCTCGCGGTCTGCATCCAGCACGAGATGGACCACCTCGCCGGCAAGCTGTTCGTCGACTACCTCTC
>CAZNRZ010000008.1:16718-31206 GCA_964575535.1 uncultured Lysobacter sp.
TCTCCCCGCTCAAGCGCGAGATGGTGCGCAAGAAGCTGGCGAAGCGGAAGCGCGCCTAGCGCGATCCGCGCCCCGCACCGGGTGATCCGTGAGTGGCGGAAGCGGACGCGGTCGCAGCCGCGCCACGCGCGACCGGGGTGCGGAATAGCCGGCTGTTCTGACTGACCACGGATCGCAACCACGCCCATGAGAATCGTCTTCGCCGGCACCCCCGACTTCGCCGTGCCTTGCCTGCGCGCCGCTGCGGGCAAGGCCGAGATCGTGGCGGTCTACACGCAGCCCGACCGGCCCGCCGGACGCGGGCGCGGGCTCATGCCGTCGCCGGTCAAGAAGGAGGCGCTGCTGCGCGGCATCCCGGTGCTGCAGCCGGAGAACTTCCGGACCCGCGAATCGAAGGACGCGCTGCGCGCACTGAAGCCCGACCTGATGATCGTGGTCGCCTACGGGCTGATCCTGCCGCAGTCGGTGCTCGATATCCCGGAGCTGGGCTGCTGGAACGTGCACGCCTCGCTGCTGCCGCGCTGGCGCGGCGCGGCGCCGATCCAGCGCGCGATCGAGGCCGGCGACACGCAGACCGGCATCTGCCTCATGCAGATGGAAAAGGGCCTCGACACCGGCCCGGTGCTGCTGTCGCAGGCGATCGCGATCGGCCCCGACGAAACCGGCGGGCAGCTGCACGATCGCCTCGCCGCGCTCGGTGCGCAGGTGCTGTCCGACGGCCTCGGGCTGGTGCGCGCGGGCATCAACCTGCTGCCACAGCCGCAGCCCGAGGACGGCGTCACCTACGCGCACAAGCTGGAGAAGCACGAGGCGCGGCTGGACTGGTCGCAGCCGGCGCGCGCGCTCGCCGACCGGGTGCGCGCGTTCAATCCGTGGCCGATGGCGGAAGCCCAGCTCGCCGGCGAGCGCGTGCGGCTGCACGCCGCCCTCGCGCTGGACGAGCCCCACGACACGGCGCCGGGCACCGTGCTGCGCGCCACGCGCGACGGCATCGACATCGCCTGCGGCACCGGCGCGCTGCGCGTGCACACGCTGCAACGCGAGGGCGGGCGTGCGATCAGCGCCGCCGACTTCCTCAATGCGCGGCAGGACCTGCGCCGTGCCTGACCCGGTGCGCGCGCGATGAGCGACGCGCGCCCGCCGCGCGGCCGCGGACTGCCACGCCGGCCGGGCCCGCGTGCGGCGCCGTCGTCTGACGCTCGACGTTCTTCTGCACCCGGGGCCGCTACGCGCGCCGCCGCCGCGCGCGTGGTCGATGCCGTGTTGCATCGCGGGCGCTCGCTGCGCGCGGAACTTGGCCCGGCGCTGGCGACGCTCGCCGATCCGCGTGACCGCGCGCTGGCCGAGGCGATCTGCTTCGCCGTGCTGCGCGCACCCGCACGTCCCGCCGCCGCGCTCGAGGGCTGGATGCCGCGCGCGTTGCCGCGCCGCGACAGCCTGCTGCGCGCGCTGCTGCTCACAGGTCTCGTGCAGGTCGATCCGCTCGGCCTGCCGGCGCACGCGGCGGTCGCCGCGACCGTGGAGGCCGCGCGCGCGCTCGGCTTCGCGCACCAGGCCGGACTGGTCAACGCGCTGCTGCGGCGCGCGGTGCGCGACGGCCTGCCCGACGTCGATCCGCAGGCGCACTGGCCGGACTGGCTGCGCGCGCGCATCGCCGCCGACTGGCCGGATGACGCCGCCGCGATCTTCGCCGCGAGCGCGCGCACGCCGCCGCTGTGGCTGCGCGTCAACCGCCGGCAGGCGACGCGCGAGGACTACCGCGGCGAACTCGCACGGCTCGATCTCGACGCCCGCATCGACCCCGACCTCGCCGACGCGCTGTGGCTCGAAAGCGCGGTGCCGGTGTCGACGCTGCCGGGCTTCGCCGAGGGCCGCGTCTCCGTGCAGGACGCCTCGGCGCAGGCGGTGGCCGACGCGCTCGCCCCGCCCTCCGGAGCACGCGTGCTCGATGCCTGCGCCGCGCCCGGCGGCAAGACCGCGCACCTGCTCGAGCGCGATTCGTCGTTGCGACTGACTGCCGTCGACGTCGATGCCGCACGGCTCGCGAAAGTGCGCGACACGCTGCATCGCCTGCAGCTCGGCGCGGATGCGCGCATCGTCGCGGCCGATGCCGCCGACACCGCGGCGTGGTGGGACGGCGCCGCCTTCGACGCGATCCTGCTCGACGCGCCCTGCTCGGCCACCGGCATCGTGCGGCGCCAGCCCGACGTGCTGCTGCACCGGCGCGAAAGCGACCTCGCGCCGCTGCTCGCGTTGCAGGCGCGCCTGCTTGACGCGCTGTGGGCCACGCTCGCGCCCGGCGGCGTGTTCGTCTACGCCACGTGCTCGTTGCTGCGCGACGAGAACGAACGGCAGGTCGACGCCTTTCTGGCGCGCATGCCGGACGCATCGGCCGAGCCGCTCGATGCGCGCTTCGGTCGCCAGAGCGGTGCGGGCCGGCAGGTGCTGCCGGGCGAGCGCGGGCGCGACGGCTTCTTCTACGCGAGGTTGCGAAAGCGCGCCTGAGTCGTCGGCACGGACGCGTTCGCGCCCGCGCAAGGCGACCGAAAGCAGACGCGCGAGCGGATGACGGCGCCGCATGCCGGTCCGCGGCGTCATCGAACCGGCCCCGCACATCGGCCATGCAACCGGCGCCGCTATCATCGCGCGATGCTGAAAACCGCCGAATCCCGCGAGCGCTGGCTGTTCTGGTTGATCGCCGTGCTCGTGCTCGGAACGGGCCTGGGCCTGCGCGATCCCTGGCCGGCGGACGAGCCGCGCTTCGCACTGGTCGCGCGGCAGATGGTGGACAGCGGGCACTGGTTGTTTCCGATGCGCGGCGACGAGCTGTATTCCGACAAGCCGCCGCTCTTCATGTGGCTGCAGGCGATCGCGCTGTCCGTCACCGGCAGCCTGCGCGTGGGCTTCCTGCTGCCCTCGCTGCTGGCCTCGCTGGGCACGCTGGCACTGGTGCGCGATCTCGGCGCGCGCCTGTTCTCGCGCGAAGCCGGCGCGTACGCGGGCTGGGCGCTCCTGTTCGCCGTGCAGTTCACCTTCCAGGCGCGGCGCGCGCAGATCGATCCGCTGCTCGTCTTCTTCGTGACGCTGTCGGTCTACGGACTGCTGCGCCACGTCCTGCGTGGCCCCGACTGGCCGATGTGGATGCTCGGCTGGTTCGCGGCCGGGCTGGGCGTGATCAGCAAGGGCGTCGGCGTGATCGCGCTGCTGGTGCTGCTGCCCGCCGGCTTCGCGATCCTGCGCGGCTGGGCGGGCGCGGGCGGCGTGCACTGGCGCGATCCGCGTGCATGGCTGGGCCCCATCGCGCTGCTCGTGCCGGTACTCGCCTGGCTGCTGCCGATGCTGGCCGGCGTGCGCGCAAGCGGCGACCCTGCGCTGCAGGCGTATGCCGACGACATCCTGCTGCGGCAGACCGCCGGGCGCTACGCCGATCCATGGCATCACCACCAGCCTGCCTGGTACTTCCTCGAGGTCATGGCCACGCAGTGGCTGCCGACCGTGCTTGCCGTGCTCTGGGCCGCCCGCCCGTGGCGCGATGCGCTTCGCGCGCGCGATGCACGCATCCTGGTGCTGCTCGGTGGCGTGGTGCTGATGCTGCTGTTCTTCAGCCTCAGCGCGGGCAAGCGAGAGGTCTACATCCTGCCGGCGCTGCCGCTGCTGTGCCTGGCGCTGGGGCCATGGCTGCCGCCGATCGTCGAACGCAGCGCCGTGCGTCGCACCGCGTTCGCGTTCGCCGCCGTGCTCGCCGCCGGCTGCCTGCTCGCCGGCGCGGGGGTGCTGCTCGGCGAGCCCGGCTTCGAGCGCCGCCTCGCCGACGCCCGCGGCCTCGACGGCGGCGCCGATGCACTGGGCGCGGTGCTGCTGGCGATCGGCGCCGGCGGCGGCGCGATGCTGTTCGCGTTCCGTCCGCGTCGCGGCGTCGCCGCGCTCATCGCGACGCTGGCCCTGCTCTGGGTCGTGGTCGGCCTCGTCGCCGCGCCGCTGCTCAACGACGCCAGCTCCGCGCGCGGCCTGATGCAGCGCGTTGCCGCGCGGCTGGCGCCGCAGCACGAACTCGCACTGGTCGCCTGGAAGGAGCAGGTGCTGCTGATGGCCGACCGGCCCGCGCGTACCTTCGGCTTCAAGCGCCCGCCCGCGGCGCAGTGGCGCGACGCGATCGCGTGGCAGGCGCAGGCGCCTGCACGCCGCTGGATCCTGCTCGAGGACGTCGCCATGCCGGCCTGCGTCGATCGCAGGCAGGCCGTGGACGTCGGACGCAGCAATCGTCGCGGCTGGTGGCTGGTGCCCGCGCAGGCCGTGCGCTGTGCACCACAGCCGGCCGGCGGATGAGCGCGTCGCGCGCGGCCGACGACAGGCCATGGCTCAGCCTGCTCGTGCCGGCGCACGATGTCGCGCCCTACATCGGCGCGATGCTCGCCTCGGCGACCACGCAGGCCGACGACGGCGTCGAGATCGTCGTCGTCGACGATGCGTCCACCGACGCCACCGCCGATGTGGTCGCCGGCATCGCCGCGGTCGATGCGCGCCTGCGCATGCTGCGCAACCCGCACAACCGCGGCGTGGCCGCCACGCGCAACCGCCTGCTGGCCGAGGCGCGCGGGCGCCACGTCTGGTTCGTCGACGCCGATGACCTGCTGGCGGATGGCGCGATCACCGCGCTGCGGGGCGTGATCGAACGCACGCAGGCCGACGTGGTGACGTGCGACTTCCGCACCATCGGCGGCACGCCGTGGTCGCGTCGCCGCCGCCGCAGCTTCGACGGCCCCCGCGACGGCGACGATGCGCGCGAGCTGCTCGCCGGCTCGCTGCGCGCCGCGCAGCTGCACGTCTGCTGGCGCATCGCGCGCCGAGAGCTCTGGGGCAGCGCGCCGTTTCCCGCGCGACAGCGCTTCGAGGACATGGGCGTGGTGGCCGGCCTGCTCGCGCGGGCCTCGCGCTGGCACCACGCGGGCCAGGCGTGGATCGGCTATCGCCAGCGCGCGGGCAGCCTGTCGCGGCGTGTGCCGGTCGACTCGCTGGCGGAGCATTCGCAGGCGCTGCGCGAGGTGGGCGCGATCGTGCGCGCGGCCGGCGACGGGAATGAGCTGCGCGACGCACTCGACTACTTCCTGCTGCGCGGGCACGCTTCCATCGCGCGCCGCCTCGCGCGCCTGCCGGATGTGGAGGGCGAAGCACGCGCGATCGCCGCCGCCTGCCTTGCGCAGTTCCGCATCGACTTTCCCGACGATGGCGACGCCGCGCTCGCGGCCTGCCGTCGCCGCGGCTGGTGGTTGCGCGCGCACCGCGTCGCCCGCGCGCTGGAGCGCGCCGGCTGGCGCTGACTCAGGCGCCGCGCGTCTCGCGCAGCAGGCGGTATTTCAGCGCCGCATAGCGCGCGTGCAGCCAGTGGAAGCGAAGGCCGGCCATGCCGTCGATCAGGCCGCCGCGCAGGACGAGATTCTTGAGCAGGTAGGTCGCCGCCGACACGGGTCCGCGCCACGGCGCCGGTCGCGACCGTCCCGCCCGCGACTGCGCCCACAGGGCGGCGTAGCGCTGCAGCTTCGCCCAGTACTCCTCCGCGCTGCGCGCGGTGTCGTGCTCGAGCACGATGTCCGAGCGGCGCACGCGCGCACCTTCGACGTCGAGGAATTCATGCACCGGCACCAGCCCGTGGCGCAGGTGCGAGCGCAGCAGGCGATGCACGGGCTCGCGCGCGAAGCTGCCGGCGCGCATGGCGTGGCCGAGGAAATGCGTGCGGCGCAGCAGAAGCCAGCAATCGGCCTGTTCGAGTTCGCCCTCGAAGAGCGCACGCACGCGCGCCTGCGCATCCGGCTCCAGCCATTCGTCAGCATCGAGCAGCAGCACCCACGGCCGCACTGCGCGCTCGATCGCCGCGTTCTTCTGCCGGGCGAAGCCGTCCCAGTCGCGATGCTCGACGCGGGCGCCCAGGCCGCGTGCGATGGCCTGCGTGCCGTCGGTCGAGCCCGAGTCCAGCACCAGCACGTCGTCGCAGACCGCACGCATCGAAGCCACGCATCGCGCGATGCGGTCGGCCTCGTTGAGGGTGATGACGACGCCGGAGAGCGGCAGCGGCTCGAGCATGCGTGCAGGCCGGGAAAGTCAGGCGCGAGTATAGGCGCGCTGCCGCGGCGCGCTTACCCTGTGCGCGATCCGAGCCCGGGCCCGTGCATGACATCGACTCCAGACCGTCCGCGCGTGCTGCATTTCGTCACCGGCGGCTTCTCCGGAGGCGCTACGCAGGTGGCGATCGCGCTGGTCAACGCCGCGCGCGAAGGCGGGCGCATGGAGCCGCTGCTGGTGCTGCGCCGCAAGCGCCGCACCGATCCGGCGCGCATCGAGGAACTGCGCGCGGCGGGCGTGCCGGTCGAGGTCGTGCCGGGCTGGTCGCACGTGGCCACCATCCTTGCGCTCGTGCGCCTGTGCCGACGCTGGAAACCCGACGTGCTGGTCGCGCACGGGTTTTCCGAGCATCTCTGGGGCCGTTACGCGGGGCTGCTCGCCAAGGTGCCGGCACTCGTGCACGTCGAACACAACACGCGCGAGCGCTACACGCGCTGGCGCCTGGCGCAGACGCGCTGGCTGGCGCGCCGCACCGCGCGCATCGTCGGCTGTTCGGAAGGCGTGCGGCAGGTGCTGCTCGCGATGGGCATGCCGCGCGGGCGCACGATCGCGATTTCCAATGGCATCCGCACCGCGCCCTTCGCGGCCGCGCCCATGCATCCATTGCCGGGGCGCGAGGCGGGGATCGTGATGGTCGCGCGTTTTTCCAGGCAGAAGGACCACGCCACGCTGCTGCGCGCGGCCGGCCTGCTGCGCGAGCGCGGCCTCGCGCCGCCTGTGCTGTTCGCAGGCGCCGGCAAGGCGCTGCACCGACGGCCGCTGGAGAAACTCGCCGGCGAGCTCGGGCTGGGCGGCCAGGTCCGCTTCCTCGGCCTGCATCGCGACGTGCCCGCACTGCTCATGCAGCACCGCATCGGCGTGCTGAGCACGCATTACGAGGGCATGCCGCTGGCGCTGATCGAGGCCATGGCTGCGGGCTGCGCGGTCGTTGGCAGCGCGGTGCCGGGCGTGCAGGAAGTGATTCGCGACGGCGAGGACGGCCTGCTCGTTCCCGAAGCCGACGCCGTCGCCATGGCCGACGCGCTCGAGCGCCTGCTGCGCGACGACGCGCTCGCCGCGCGCCTGGGCGCGGCCGCGCATGCGCGGGCGATGTCCGACTTCAGTCGCGAGCGCATGCATGCCGACTACGAACGCATGCTGCTCGAGGTCGCTGCCGACACGCGCGACGCGTCAACCGCGTAGTGGACGCCGAGCGATTTCCCCGGCCAGCGCGGCGTGCAGCGCCTGCGCCTGCGCCAGTGGCAGGAAGGGAATGCGCAGCGGCGGCGAGTTGAGCCCGCCGCCGGCGGTGTCGAGCAGCACGGAGGCGGTGCCGCAGCGCCGGTCCAGCGGCGAGCGCTGCAGGGCGACCACGTGCAGCTTGTCGATCTCGGCGAAGCGCCAGCGACGCGACCACCAGCCGTCGCGTACCGCGACCAGCGCCGCGTTGCGTGCATGCGCCGCGCGCGCGATGCGCCGTCGCGCGAGGACCGCTGCCCAGGGCAGCCACAGCAGTGTGAGCAGCCCCGGCGCCCCGAAGCGCGTCGTGAGCAGGGCGGTGGCGACGAGCGTAAGCGGCAGGTGCGGCAGCGCCAGCCGCCACCATGCGTTGCGCGGCAGCGCGATCCAGTCGAGCGTCGTCCAGCCGGCGCGTGGCAGCAGGTGTTCGACCAGCGCGTCGCAGGCCGCGGGCGTGGCCACCGGCGCGAGTTCGTCAACGGGACGCTGACCCGATGAAGCATCGCCGCCGGTTGCGATGTCGACCTGCAGCGTTCGCCGGCCGAATGCGCGGTGCAGCACGCCCTCGCGCAGGGTCCAGGCCTGGATGCGCCTTCGCGAGAGGCTGCTGCGCCAGCGCGCGGCCAGGCCGCGTTCGACCGTCAGCCGGCGTCCCTGCTCGGTGAGCTCGAAGCCGCCGTACTGCAGCAGCGCGAGCACGACGGAGAACAGCCGCAGCGCGAGCGCGGCCAGGGCAAGCAGCGCGACCGCGGTGAGCGCGTAATCGCTGGGCTCGAAGCCACGTGCGCCGCCATAGCCAACGAGCTGCTCGCCGGCGCTGCGCATCAGGCGTTCCATCAGCTGCGGCCCCGCATCGCGCGGGCCGATCTGCATCATCGCGGCGAAACCCGCGGCCACCACCACCAGCCCGCGGTTGGAGATCAGCCCGAGGCGCACCACTTCGCCGGGAGGTAGATGCAGCAGGCGACGGCGCTCGGGCGGGCCCGGCGTGGCATCGGCATCCGCGCGCGGCGCATGACCGTGCTGCCGAACGAGCGCCTCGAGCGCGAGCGCATCGGCGAGTGCGAGCACCCGCATCTCGGCTTCAGGGCGCTTGCCGCCCGCGGACTCGAGCCGCACCTCGGCTACGCGGAAAAGCCGGTGCAGCACCGACTGCTGCAGCGCCACGTTGTGGATGCGCGCGAAGGGGATGATGCGCGCGCTGCGTTCGAGCACGCCGCTGCGCACGACCACGTGGTCGCCCTGCACGGCGTAGCGGTACGTGAAGTAGCGCCAGACCGAGGTCAGCACGAGCACGCCGACGCCGATCAGGGGCCACAGCTCGTTGCGATCGCCGCGACCGAAGAACAGCAGCGCGACCAGCGGCACGATGAACTGCTTGAGCTGCTGCAGCAGCACGAACAGCCACGACATCGGATGCAGCCGACGCTCCGCGGACGGCAGCGCACCCGCCGCGACGGGCTCAGTCGTCGACATCGTCGATCCGCTGCGCGAGCGCGTCGCGCAGATGCTCGGCGTCGGCGTCGTCCATATGCACCACGGTGACCGTGCTCATGCGCGTGCCGGCGGTGTGCACGACCAGCGTGGCCAGGCCGCGCCGGCGCTGCAGCGGGCCGCGCTTGAGGTCGAGATGCTGCACGCGCGTGGCCGGTACGCGGGTCTCGCTCTGCCAGAGCGTGCCGCGGCGCACGGCGAGGCCGTCGTCGTCCAGGCGCCAGGCGAAGCAGGCGTACTGGCGCGCGCCGCGCCAGGCGCCGAGCGCGACCGCGAGCGCGAACACGCCGAGGCCCGCGATGACCGGCGAGAGCAGGTCGGTCGAGGCGGCGAGGATGACGGCCACCGGCACCGCCGGCAGGAACATGGCGCTCATGCCCAGCATCATCAGCAGGCGTGCGCGGCGCGGCAGCGGCTGCCACGTGGCCTGCGGCGTCGGCGCCGCCAGCGGGGCGCCGTCGAGGGCGTCGGTGTGCATGTCGGTCCTTAGTAACAGTCGGGCCAGTAGGGATTCTGCCCGTCCGGCTGCAGCGAAAAGCGCTTGTAGGTCCACTGGTACTGCGCGGGGTCGCGCCGCGCCACGTGCTCGACGGCGCGGTTGAGCGCGGCGGCGGAACGGGCCGGATCGGCGTCGGCGATGCCGTCGGGTGCCGGCTCGACGTGCAGCGCGAAGCGCGGCCCGGACGGCGAGTCGGCGATGCGCTCGCACCAGGCGAGCAGCACCGTCGCGCCGGTGCGCGCGGCCAGGCGCCCCGGCAGGCTCATGGTGAGCGCGGGCCGGCCGAAGAAGGGCGCGAACTCGCCCTCGCCCTGCTTGGGCTGCTGGTCCGGGAGGATGCCGACCACGCCGCCGTCCTTGAGCCACTTGAAGAGCTGGCGCACGCCGGACGCCTCGGCGCGCACCTGGGTGACGCGGCCGGCCTGGTCCTGTGTGGCGCGCACCTGCTGCAGGAAGGCGTCGCCCACGGGCGATTCCGGCGGCGCATACAGGATCGCCAGCGGCGTGCGCGAGGCCAGCCACTGGTTGAGCAGTTCCCAGTTGCCGTGATGCGGCGCGAGCACGACCACCCCGCGGCCGGACGCGATGGCGGCGTCGAGATGCGCGGTGCCGATGTGCTCGTCGATGCTCTCGAGGTTCTGCGCCGACGGCCGCGTCCACAGGCGCAGCGTCTCGACCGTCTGTCGCGCCGTGCTGCGCAGGATCGCGTGCTGGAGTTCCGCGCGTTCGGCGGGCAGCAGGTCGGGGTAGACGAGTTCGAGGTTGCGACGCGCGACGCGCGCCTCGCGGGCGTTACTGCGCAGCGTGCGCGCGGCCAGTGCATCGGCGGCGCCGCGCAGCCATGTCCACGGCAGCCGCGTCAGTGCGGCGACGAGCAGGACGAGAAGGCGGGCGAGCATGGCGTGCATCGGCGCAGTCTAGGCGCTGACGGCGGGCACCGGCAGGCGGCAGGCCCTGCACGGCGACGCGGGCGCGCGCCGCGCCTCTGCTAGGCTCCCGCGCATGCCGGCCCCCGACTGCCCATGCTCGCCCTGATCCAGCGCGTGACGCGTGCGGAGGTCGTGGTGGAGGGCGAAACGGTCGGGGCCGTCGGGTCGGGGCTGCTCGCGCTGGTGGGCATCGAGCCGGATGATGGTGAGGCGCAGGTGGCGCGGATGGCGCAGCGCCTGCTCGGCTACCGGGTGTTCGACGACGGCGCCGGTCGCATGAACCTCAGCCTCGCGCAGACCGGCGGCGGCCTGCTGCTGGTCAGCCAGTTCACCCTCGCCGCCGACACCTCCAGCGGCATGCGCCCCGGCTTCCAGACCGCCGCGCCGCCCGGGCGGGCTGAACCCCTCTTCAACCGACTTGCCGAAGCCTGCCGTGCGGCGCATCCGACGGTGGAAACAGGCCGTTTCGGCGCCCATATGGTCGTCAGCCTGGTCAACGACGGCCCGGTGACCTTCCTGCTGCGGGCCTGACCCGCTCAGCCCCGCTCCCCGCGCCTGCATCGGCCGCCGAGGGGGCGCTGGTATAATAGAAGGTTCCTTTCACCCCTTCCCCGTGGTGGCTCAGCCCATGGCAAACGAACGCCAGACCCCGCAGTCGGACATCAAGCAACTCATCAGCAAGGGTCTGGAGCAGGGCTACCTCACCTATGCCGAGGTGAACGACCACCTGCCCGACGACGTCGTCGATCCCGAACAGATCGAAGACATCATCGGCATGATCAACGGCATGGGTATCGAGGTGCACGAAGTTGCGCCCGATGCCGAGACGCTGCTGCTCGCCGGCCAGCAGGCCGGTGGCCGCGATGTCGACGACACCGCCGCCGAGGAAGCCGCCGCCGCGCTGGTCTCGCTCGACTCCGAGGGCGGCCGCACCACCGATCCCGTGCGCATGTACATGCGCGAGATGGGCACGGTCGAGCTGCTCACCCGCGAGGGCGAGATCGCCATCGCCAAGCGCATCGAGGAGGGCCTCGCGCAGGTCCAGGCTTCGCTCGCGTTGTTCCCGGGCACGATCGCGCAGATCCTCGGTGACTACGAGCTGCACAAAGGCGGCAAGAAGCGCCTGGCCGAAGTGGTGGTCGGATTCCTCGACCAGCTCGACGAAGTGCCCGAGCCGGCGCCCGCGCCGGCGGTGGACGCGGATGCCGAGGAAGGCGACGAGGACGACGACGTCGAGACCGCCGACGAGGCAGAGGAAGCCGGCCCGACCGGCCCGGACCCGGCGGAAGTCGCCAACCGCATGGGCGCGCTCGGCGAGCTCTACGCCAAGTTCGAGAAGTGCCACGCCAAGTACGGCCCGGACCACAAGAACACCAGGAAGCTGCGCGAGGAGATGGCGGAGATCTTCGTCACCCTGAAGCTGCCGCTGAACCTCACCGACGCGCTGGTGAAGAACCTGCGCGAGTCGGTCGCCAAGGTGAAGGAGCACGAGCGCCGCATCCTCGACCTGTCCGTGCGCGTCGCGAAGATGCCGCGCAAGGATTTCATCCGCGCATGGGACGGCAACCAGACCAACCTCGAGTGGGTCGACGAGCTGCTCAAGCGCAAGCAGAAGTGGTCGAGCGGCCTTCGCGACGTCAAGGACAAGATCGTCTTCGAGCAGCAGGCGACGATCGACGAGGAGCAGCGCATGAAGGTCACGCTGGTCGATCTCAAGGAGATCAGCCGGCACATGGCCTATGGCGAGGCCAAGGCGCGCAAGGCCAAGCGCGAGATGGTCGAGGCCAACCTGCGCCTGGTGATCTCCATCGCCAAGAAGTACACCAACCGCGGCCTGCAGTTCCTCGACCTGATCCAGGAAGGCAACATCGGCCTGATGAAGGCGGTCGACAAGTTCGAGCACCGCCGCGGCTTCAAGTTCTCGACCTACGCCACGTGGTGGATCCGCCAGGCCATCACCCGCTCGATCGCCGACCAGGCGCGCACCATCCGCATCCCGGTGCACATGATCGAGACGATCAACAAGCTCAACCGCATTTCCCGCCAGATGCTCCAGCAGTACGGCCGCGAGGCCACGCCGGAGGAGCTGGCCAAGGAAATGGACATGCCCGAGGACAAGATCCGCAAGGTCATGAAGATCGCCAAGGAGCCCATCTCCATGGAGACTCCGATCGGCGACGACGAGGATTCGCACCTCGGCGATTTCATCGAGGACACCAACGTGATGTCGCCGGTGGACGCGACCACGGACATCAACCTGATGGAAACGGTGCGCGACGTCCTCTCGAGCCTGACCCCGCGCGAGGCCAAGGTGCTGCGCATGCGCTTCGGCATCGACATGAACACCGACCACACGCTGGAAGAGGTCGGCAAGCAGTTCGACGTCACCCGCGAGCGCATCCGCCAGATCGAGGCGAAGGCGCTGCGCAAGCTGCGTCATCCGTCGCGCTCGGAGCAGCTGCGAAGCTTCCTCGATATCGACTGATCGACCGCGTCACCGCAGCACGCACGAGCCCGCCTTTCGGCGGGCTCGTCGTTTGTGCAGCCGCTACAATCGCCGCGCTGCGGGCCTATAGCTCAACGGTTAGAGCAGGGGACTCATAATCCCTTGGTTCCAGGTTCGAATCCTGGTGGGCCCAGTTCCTCGCCGTCGGCATCTCGCCGTCGACCTGCCGTCATCCCGCGCTTCGAGATTTCGCCCATGCCGGTCCGTCGGCGCCGAAGCGGAAGAATTCCGCGGGCGTCATGAGGTCCAGCTGCGGCGGGCCTTCGGCGCGGATGTAGCCCACGGCGGCGGCGTAGGCATCCCAGTCGGCGAGCAGTTCGGACGTCTTTTCAGGGTTGACCGCCGCGAGGTCGCGCAGCTCGCGCGGGTCTTCGCGCAGGTGGTGCAGGCGCCACTCGCCGTGGCCGTAGGGCGGTGCCGAGAACAGGAGCTTCCAGTCGCCTTTGATGACTGCGCGACATTCCATCATCTCGAAGGCCAGCGCATCGAACGGCCCGCGGATCGGCGCCGACGTCTCGCCCCGCAACCATGGCTTCCACGACCGTCCGTACAGTGGTGCGCCTTCGCGGAGCTGCGGGCGCTGCAGGCCCACGAAGTCGAGCAGCGTGGGCAGCACATCGGTGACGTGCAGCATCTGGTCGGTCTCGATGCCGCGTTTCCCGATGCCGGGGCCGGCCACGATCAGCGGCACCTGCGTCCCGCCTTCATAGGTCGTGGTCTTGAAGTACGAAAACGGCGTGTTGGCGACCTCCGCCCAGGCGCCGCCGATGGATGCGAATGAGCCCCTGCGGCCGAGGTTGTGCAGGCTGTTGTCGTACTCGCCGGCGATCTGCGCCGGCGTGTTCGGTGGATAGAAACAGGGCTGCTTCGGATTCGCGCCGTTGTCGGAGAGGAACACGACGAGCGTATCGTCGAGGCGGCCTTGGCGTTCAAGCAGGCCGAGTACCCGGCCGATGCCTTCGTCGACGCAGCCGATCATCGACGCATAGAGCTCCATCCGGCGCGCCTCCTCCTTGCGCTCGCGCCGATCGAGCTCGTCCCAGCGCCGGAACAGGCCGCTGCCGGGGTGGTCGGGCAGGCCGCGCGGAACCAGGCCGATGTCGATCAGGCGGTCGAGGCGACGCCGGCGGATGATGTCGTAACCCTCGTCGTAGGCGCCGGCGTTCGCGTCGAGCCACGCATCGGGCACGTGCAGCGGATCGTGCGGCGCGGTGTAGGCGAGATAGGCGAAGAACGGGCGCGCGTCGGGTCCGGACAGGTAGTCGAGCATCCGCTCCGTGTAGGCGGTGGTCGAGTAGAAGTCGGCAGGCAGGGCGTCGGTGACGTCGACGCCGTCCTCGTCGTAGCGCGTATGCGGGATTTCCGTGGTCGACAGGGCGCGCGCGTCGTCGAAATGGCTGGCGCCGCCGCCAAGGAGGGCGAACACGCGCTCGAAGCCGCGGTCCTCGGGCCGGAAGCCCCGGTTGGCACCGAGATGCCACTTGCCCGACATGCAGGTGAAGTAGCCCGCGTCGCGAAGCAGCTCGGCGAGGGTGGCGGCGCGGTGGTTGAGCGCGCCCTCGTAACCCGGCTGCAGGTACTGGTTGACCGCGTGCATCGGCGGCATCACGCCGAGACCGTTGAGGTGGTTGTCCACGCCCGTCAGCAGCATCGCGCGCGTGGGGGCGCAAAGCGACGAGACGTGGAAGTTGCGCAGCCGCAGGCCGCGCGCGGCGAGCATCGCCA